>CANCET010000174.1 GCA_947375105.1 Sphingomonadaceae bacterium | reverse complement strand
AAGATCGAAGCAGCGGTGCGCAAGGTCCTCTCCTACCGCTAAGGATTGCCTCCGATGGCTGATATTCGCCCCTTCTGCATGCCCAAGTGGGGCATCGAAATGACCGAGGGCACCATTGCCGAGTGGATGGTCCAGGAAGGCCAGGCCTTCACGCGCGGCCAGGTCCTGTGTCTGATCGAAACCGACAAGATCACCAACGAAGTCGAGGCCGAGTACGATGCCGTGCTGAAGCGCGTGCTCGTCCCCGCCAGCGACCAGCCGCACCCCGTGGGAGCGCTGCTCGGCGTCTTCACCGATGCTGCCACGACCGATGCCGAGGTTGATGCCTTCATCGCCGCGTTCAAGCCTGCCGAAACCGGCGTCGCTGCCAAGGCCGCCAGCGCCGACGCGGCTCCTGTCGCCGTCGCTGCGCCGGAACCGGCCCCGGCACCAGCACCTGCGGCCCCGAAGAAGATCGTGACCAACCGCGCGATCAGCCCGGAAGCGCTCAAGCTTGCCGAAGCGAACGGCGTCGATATCGAACCCATCGCGGGTTCGGGCCGGGGTGGCCGCATCACCTATCAGGACGTGGTCCAGGCGATGCGCCCTGAAACCGCGCTTGATGCCAGGGGCCCGGCTGATTTGCCGGCGGAAACCCGCGCGGTCTATGCCTCACCGCTCGCCGCGCGCCTTGCCGCGCAATACGGCATCGACCTCTCAACGCTCAAGGGAACCGGCCCGCGCGGCCGTATCTCCAAGGCTGACGTGCTTGGCGCGGTGAAACCCGCCGTGCCCGAAGCCGCACCGGCTCCCGTGTTCGGCGCGCCCTTCGTGGCGGTGGCGAACGCGCCCGTGGTCCAGCCCTTCGACAAGGTGCGCAAGGTCGTCGCCCGCCGTCTGACCGAGGCGAAGCAAACCATCCCGCACTTCTACTTGCGCGTCTCGGCGCGGGTCGATGAACTGGTCGCCCTGCGCAAGACGGCGAACGTGGTGATGGGGACGAAAGCCTCGATCAACGACTACCTCGTCAAGGCGGTCGGAATGGCGCTCGTCCGCCATCCCGATGTCAATGTGCAGGTCGCAGCCGATGCGGTGCACAGCTTCCCGCATGCCGACGTTGCCATCGCGGTCGCGAGCCCCAAGGGCCTCGTGACGCCGATCGTGCGGCAGGCAGACCGGATGCACATCGCGCAGATCGCCGCCACCACCCGCGCGCTGATCGACAAGGCGCAGGCCGGCCGGCTCAGCTTCGAGGACATGGACGGGGGCACCTTCAGCATCTCGAACCTCGGCATGTTCGGGATCGAGGAGTTCGACGCGATCATCAATCCGCCGCAGGGCGCGATCCTTGCCGTGGGCGGCATCAACCGCGTTGCGACCGAGACGGCAGACGGTGACATCGCGTTCGAGGGCCAGATCAAGCTCTCGCTCTCGGTCGATCACCGCGCGATCGATGGCGCGGCGGGCGCAGCCTTCCTGCAGACGCTGAAGGCGCTGATCGAAACGCCGGAATCGCTGTTCGCCTGATGGGGCACCTGCCCATCCGGCAGGTGGCCTATTTCTGCGCCGACGTGCGCGCGGCGGCGGCTGCGCACCACGCGGCGTTTGGCTCGGGCCCGTTCTTCGTGGCGGACAACATCCCCGTTGCACGATCGGTGCATCGCGGGGTGGAACGCGTACTCGATCATTCCTCGGCCTATGGCCAATGGGGCGAAGTGATGATCGAGTTCGTCCAGCAGAACAATCCCGGCCCTTCCCCCTTCCACGACATGTATCCGGAAGGTTCGGGCCGCTATGGGATCCACCATACGGCTGTGTTCGTAGACGATGTAGATGCCGCGCTGGCCCAGTTCGAAGCGCAGGGCGCGCCTTGCGCGATGCGCGCGGAGATGGCCGACGGTTTCGTGTTCGCTTTCGCGGACACCACCGCCACGCTCGGCCACATGACCGAGCTCTACAGCCCGCGCCCCAGCCTTACTGGCTTCTACGCCATGATCGCCGATGCCGCCAAAGGCTATGGCCGCCCGGGCGCGCCGGAGCGAGAGCTCATCACCACCATTCGCTTGCGCTGAAAGCCGCTTCCCATGACCACCAATCGCTTCTGGCAGCTCGATGCCCATCCCAAGGGCGACGACTTCGCCAGCGCGCTTTCGCTGCGTGAAGAGCCCCTGCAGCCGCTGGGCGAGGGCGAAGTGCGCATCGCCGCGCAGTGGCTCTCGATGGACGCGGGCACGCGCATGTGGATGAGCCCGCGCACCGATGGCTATCAGCCGCCGCTGCCGCTGGGTTCCAAGATGTCCGGCCTCGTGATCGGACGGATCACCGAAAGTCGCGATGCCGCCTTTCCTGTGGGCACACTGGTGCGCGGCTTTGGCCAGTGGGCAGACTTCTCGGTCGTCACCCCAGCCTTGGCCGGGCTCATGGCGCTTGACGAGAGCTTGCCCGATCTGCGCGAGCATTTCGGCGCGCTGGGCATGAACGGGTGGACCGCGCTTCTCGGCGTGCGCGACACGGCGCGCATCCAGCCCGGCCAGTGGATCGCCGTTTCCGCCGCAGCCGGAGCGACCGGCAGCCTTGCGGTGCAGGTGGCGCGCAATTTGGGCGCGCATGTCGTCGGCATCGCGGGCGGCCCGGCCAAGTGCGCCTACCTCACCGAGGAACTCGGGGCGGACATCGCCATCGATTACAAGGCGGACGATATCGCCGCGCGCCTCGCTGCCGAAGTGCCAGGCGGGCTCAACGCCTATTTCGACAATGTCGGCGGGCCGATTCTGGATGCGATCCTGCCCAACATGGCGCTGTTCGGCTGCGTGGCGGTCTGCGGGCTGGTTGCCGCCTATGATGCGGACAAGCCGCTGCCCGGCCCCGCGCGCTATGATCAGGTCCTGATGAAGCGGCTGCGGATCGAGGGCTTCTTCGTGCCCGATCACTTCGGCCGTGCCGAAGAGTTCATCCCCCCGCTGCGCGCATGGCACGACGAAGGCCGCCTTGTTTCGCGCTTCGATGAAACGCCCGGCCTTGAAAACACGCTCGCCGCCTATGCCCGGATGCTGGGCGGCGGCGCTATCGGCAAAGTGCTGGTGAAGGTTGCCTGATGGAAAGCTCTCTCCCCTTCTGGGGAGAGAGACGCAGGCCTGGCAGCTGACTTGCAGGTCTTTGATGACAATACGTTGGTGTGCCTTTCGTCACCCCGTGCTTGACACGGGGTTGGGCTGTTTTTCTGGCGTGGCGCCGGAAAAAGAAAGCCAAGGCCCGGATCAAGTCCGGGCCGACGATACAATCTGGTGTCATCCTGCTCCAGGCAGTCAGGGCGTTTTCCCCTCTCACAGGCCCTCTCCCCTGAAGGGGAGAGGGCTTTCAGCGGACAATCAATCCGCCATCCACTTTTCCAGGTTCTGGTGGAAGTAGCGCACCCGGCGTTCCTGAAACGCGAGGTAATCGCGCTTGTAGCCACGCGAATGCAGGCCGCGCTGCTGCGCTTCCCACACCGAAACGTCCTGATCGATGCCCGGCCCCGCTGAAACCTCGCCCCACTTGCCCTGCACGTGCGGCGCGGGCACCGAAACGTCGACCCATTCGGACATCGACTGCGAATAGTAGCGCGTCGTGCCCGCCGGGAAGAGCGTCATGTACCACATGTCGAAGTAGCACTTCTCGGGATCGGTCTCGTGCGGGCGCGCGCGTAGCCAGATGTTGCCATCGGGCTTGAGGCTGAACGAGAGGTTCGGGAAGATCGTGTAGTGCCAGTGATCGGTCAGCTGGTCGTCGTGATAGGTTGAAAAGTCGAAGCCCTTTTCCGCACCCTTTGCGCGCTTGGCCTGCTGCAGCGCCTTGCGGATCTCGCCCGTCTTGCCGCCGCGGAACTGTTCGGGATCGAGATCCCAGAACTCCAGTTCCTCGCGCAACATCTCCAGCGTCTCGGCCTCGCCGCCGCGCAGCTGCTTGGTCGGCCCCGCGCCCGGCATGAACATGCGCGCATGGCCTTCGGGGTATAGGTCGAACTGGCAGTGGCTGTAGCCGTATTCCATCACGAACTTCGTTTGCGGATGGACGAAGGGCACGTGATAGCTCTCGTTGAAGTTGTCCTGCACCAGCTTCCAGTTGAAGTTACCCTCGATCGTCACCCAGTGCGTGCGGACCATCGCATCCATCGGATAGGTATCGATCTGGTCGGCAATCGGCCCCATGAACTGGCGCAGCGGCGCAGCATTGGTGTCCATGTTGATCCACACGAACCCGGCCCAGGTCTCGCACTTCACTTCGACCAGGTTGAGCTTCCCGCACGGCGAGCCCTGCACGAAATCGGCCTCGTCGGGCACGACCTTGAGCTTGCCGGCGAGGTCATAGGTCCAGCCGTGATAGGGGCACACGAGCCGCTTGGAGTGGCCCTGCTCGCCCGTCACCACCGGCATCGCGCGGTGCTGGCACACGTTGTAGAATGCGCGCACCTGCCCGTCGTCGCCGCGCACGCAGACAATGGTCTCGGGTCCGAAATCGGCGGTCAGCCAATCGCCCGCCTTGGGGATCTGCGCCAGCGTTCCCGCGATCTGCCACGTCTTGGTCCAGAGCTTCTCCCACTCGCGGTCCGCCCATTCCTTGGAGAAATAGCGATCCGGCGTGATCGGGGCATTGCCCAGCGGCGGATCGGCCAGCGGGGAAATATCAGCCAGCGATGTTGCGCGGGCACGGGCGAGTTCGGCTTGCGTGGTCATGACATGGTCTCCTGTTTCAGGCACCGGAAAAGTGATTGTACGATGGATCGGCGTGGCCCCGCTCGCCAAAGGCGTAGCCGGGCATGGCGGTGCGGTCCCACATGTCGGTCGATGGCGCGACGGTGCTCCAATCATAGACGGCATGGCGATGCGACATGCGCCATTCGCCATCCCGCCGCTCGAACCGGTCGAGGTAGCGCCCGGCGGCGACCATGAAGTTGTCGCCCCCCTCCCCGCTCGGAATGTGATGGTGCGCGATAAAATAGGCTTCGCCCTGCGCCTTGTCGCCGTCCACTTCGATCAGCACGTTGCCGATCATGTGCTGGGTGCGGCGCATGCCGGCGAGCACGTCCATCACCCACGGCACGAAATCAGCCGCACTGCCCTTGTACATCCCGTGGTCGTCGGTCGCATCGGGGTGAAACACCGCTCGCACCAGATCGGCATCGCAGCGATCAATCCCGCGAGCGAGGCGGTGGACCAGTTCGGTGCAGGCCATCTTGTCGAGCAGCAGTGCCACGCGGGGATCAAGGTCAGCGGCCATAGGTCAGTCTCCGGTATAAAGAGGATCATCGGGCATGCGCTTGCCGTGCCGCTTCAGCGTGCCGTAGAGCGGGCCATCCCACTGCGCGGTCGATGGGCAGTTCCGGCTCCAGTCCAGCACATAGCGGCGGTGAAGCAAGCGCCATTCGTCGCCGCGTTTCTCCAGCCGGTCGAGATAGCGCCCGCCGACGTCCATCTCCTGCGGCCCGCCCGGCGAATCGACTTCATGCCACGCCCGGCAATAGGTTTCGGCGGTCGCCTTTGGACCGTCGATATCGATCAGCATGTTGCCCAGGAAATGCTGCGTGCGCCGCATCGCGCCGAGCGCGGGCAGCACGCCTTCGGACCAGCCCAGCGCCCCCACCTCGCCCGTGCCGTAATCGACCAGCGCATCATCCCACCACACGCTTTTCAGCACCGCCAGATCGCAGCGATCGATCCCGCGCGCATAGCGGTTCAGCACGTCCATGATCGCCAGCCGGTCGGCCACCTGCTCGGGGTATACTTTGCTCATCGGGTTCGCATCTCCTCGCGCCGGCAACTGAGATCGTGGGGGCTGCGTGCGCCCCACGGGAACATCGCCTCGCCCCCCGGCAGATCGGCGGCAGGCTCATCGCGCACCCAATCGACCAGTTCGCTGCGGTGCGCGATCTTCCACACGCCGCTGCGACGCTCGTACCGGTCGACGTAGCGCCCGGCCACGAACATGTCCCGCTCGCCGCCGTCTGCAACGATGCGGTGGTGCGCCTGAAAATAGACTTCGCCGAACGCCGTGTCGGCGCCTTCGAAATCGATCCGCACCTGCCCGATCATGTGGTGGTTGGCCTTGTGCGGGGTGAGCACGCGCTGCGCGAATTCGACGAACCCTGGCGCATCGCCCTGCCAGCCCGCGCCGTAATCCGTCGTCGCATCGTCGTGGAACACCGCAAGATGCAGCGCCGGATCGAGCCGGTCCTGCGCGCGCATATAATCGCAGCTCAGGTCGTAGATGGCCTGCCACGAAACAAGGCGATCAAGCGCGTCCATCATCAGTCCCCTGAAAGGCTCTCGGGCGCCAGATAGGCGTCGATGGTCTGATGGAACTGCCGGATGCGCGCTTCCTGATAGTTGCCCAGCGTCTGCCCACGCTTGGCCGAACCGAGGAAGCCCTGGTATTGCAGCGCGAGGTTGTCGGTATCCTGATCGTAGACCCCGCCCAGCCCCGGGTTCATCCCCGGCGCCTCGGCATAGGACTGCTCCACGCTCAGCCGCACCGGCTCGGGCGGATGCTCCACGGGGGTTCCCGGCGGCACCAGCTTCAGGAACATCAGATCGAACAAGGTGCGCGAGGGATCGTTGCCGATCGGCCGGAACCGGTAGATCATCGGCAGTGAAACGCCCGGGAACAGGCACATGTTCGGGAACAGGTGATACTCGATGGAATCAAGCATCTCGCTGTCCGAATACATGTCCAGCGGCACTCCGGTCGCCTCGGAAATCTGCTCGCGCAGCTTCTCTGCGGCATAGGACCGCGCCGTCCGCCCTTCCGGCAGCACGCCCGGCGAAACCCGCATCCGGTCGAACAGCTCCTGCTCGGTCTGCTTGCCCGTATAATGCGGGCTCGGCACGCCGATGGTGTGGACGAAGCGCGTCACGTGATCGCTGAACAGGTCATATTGCGCGTTGGCATCCGCCGCCGTCGGCAGGGCCTGCGAATGCGTTTCATAGACGTGGTAGGCTTCGAGAAAGGCTTCCTGCGCCGCCTTCCAGTTGGTCGGCAGCTCCTTCTGCAAGTGCAGCGCGATGCGCCGGTCGGAGAGATCCCAGCGCCCGCTGAAATGTTCGGCGAGCGGCCCCAGCTGCTCGGCCAGCGGGCGCGCATCGGGATCGAGGTTGATGAAGATGAACCCGCCCCAGGTCTCCATCCGCACTTGCGGCAGGCTGAATTCCTCGTCCTTGACGTGCGGGAAGTCCCAGCGGCACGGCAGATGCGAAAGCTCGCCCTCCAGCGACCAGCGCCAACCGTGGAACGGGCAGCGCAGCTCAACGGCATTGCCGTTGCTGTCAGATCGCTTGAGCTGGGTGCCCCGGTGCAGGCAGACGTTGCGGTAGGCGCGGATTTCGCCGTCGTCGCCGCGCACGATCAGGATCGACCATGGGCCGATATCGTA
>CANCET010000173.1 GCA_947375105.1 Sphingomonadaceae bacterium | reverse complement strand
GCGATGGGCATGGACGCGTCGGGCCTAAGCGATTGGCTCGGCACCGCGATGCTCCCGCTGCGCCATGTGCCGCTGCCGATTGTGGCGCTGGTGCTGGTCGGCTTCGTCGTCATCGTCACCGAATTTGCCAGCAACATCGCCGCGGCCAGCGGGATCATGCCCGTCGTCGCCGCGCTATGCGGTGCGCTGGGGGCCGATCCGATCCTCCTCGCGCTGCCCGCCGCGCTTGCGGCCAGCTGGGGCTTCATGCTGCCCGCCGGCACCGGGCCCAATGCGCTCGCATGGGGCACCGGCCACATCGCCATGCCACGCGTGCTGCGCGCCGGGTTCATGCTCGATCTGGCCGGCGTGTTCCTCATCGTCGGCACGGTGTGGGGGATCGCCGGCCTGATGCGCCTCGGCGGCGCGGGCTAGGGCGGAAGCGGGGGCGGCGCGGATGAATGAGTTCGCCACCCTCTCGCAAGGCGCGGGCCGCGTGCTCGGCTCGCCGCTGCGCCTGCTGTCGGGCACGCTGCTGTGGGTCGCAGTGGTCTTCGCCGTCTCCACGCTCGGCTATATCGCCAGCGGCTGGCCGGTTGGGGACGCAGCCTACATGGTGCTCCTCACCATCTTCTCGGTCGGCTACGGCGAAGTCCGCCCGATTGATTCCACGTTCCTGCGGCTGTGGACCACGGCCACGATCGTGCTCGGCTGCACCGGCATGATCGTGCTCACCTCCGCGCTCGTGCAAGTATTCACGCTGTTCCAGTTCCGGCAGCTCCTGGGGGTAGGCAAGATGCAAACCGAAATCGACCGCCTGAAGGACCACGCCATCATCTGCGGCATGGGCCGCATCGGCCTCCAGCTCGCCAAGGCGTTGACCGAGGCGCGGCATCCCTTCGTCATCATCGAACGCAACGCCGATCTGGCAGAGGAAGCGCGCGCGGCGGGCTGGCTCGTCATGGTGGGCGAGGCAACGCAGGAGGAAACCCTGCGCGCCGCCGGGATCCTGCACGCCCGCGTCCTCGCCTCGGTCCTGCCCGACGATGCCGCCAACGTGTTCATCACGCTCTCGGCGCGCAGCCTCAACCCCGCCGTCCAGATCATCGCGCGCGGCGAAGCGCCCACCACCGAACGCAAGCTGTTCCACGCGGGCGCAGACAAGGTCGTGCTCCCCACCCACATCGGCGCCGAACGGATCACCGAACTGATCCTCTACCCCGCGACCGACACCCGCATCCAGGAAGCCGAACACATGGCGGACGCGCGCCGCTTCCTCCACGATCTCGGTCTGGACGTCGAAGTCGTCACCGCCGTCCCCAAAGGCGCGCTGACCGGCTCGACCGTGGGCGAAGCCGAACGCCGCGGCGCAGGCGCCTTCTTCATCGTCCAGATCGACCGCGTCGGCGGCCAATCGATCCAGCACCCCGGCGAGGACGTGAACATCGAGGAAGGCGACACGCTGGTGCTGGTGGTGCGCGGCACGCGGCTATCCGCCGGCGCGATCTTCGGCATGCCCGCCACGCCGGTGAAGCAGGGCCGGACTTATGTGGGGTGAGAGTGACGACCGATGGGAACGACCTTCGGACGGGTGCGGGATCAATTGAGCATGGCATTCAGATTTAGGCTGCTTGCCGGGCTGCATGTTAAGCATGGAACAGCCAATCGACGTATGTCCAATTCTGGCTTCCGAGAGACACACCATGGTTCCTGAGGCAATTCGCCCCACAGCGCGCAAACTCGTTTTCGACTTAGTGGAGGAAGCTGGGCTCGACGTCACAGACTGGATAGAGAGCTTTAAGAAGGGGAGCGGCTACAAGGCCAATCCGAAATATTGCTACGAATGGTCGTTCATCGAACCAGGTAAACTGGTCATCCTGAACTTGTGGTTTTCGGGTATGCGCCCGGAGGCCGGTAGGATCGTTCTAAACGCCAACTACCGTGCAGATGCAAAATTCAATCGATCAGTTTTAAAGAAGGCCTCGTGGGCGAGACGCGGCCTGCGGCTGGATGAGCACATCCAAGCTGCCCTACGCGACAATCTACCCATTCGCGTCATCATCAATGATGGAAGGCAGCGCGACCAGAACGATCCTGCGCTAAAGCCATCAAGCGTCGCTGCCCGCGAACTTGACCCCGAGCCATGGACCGTCGCCGACTACGACTGGGCGACCGGCGAAGCTAAGCTAATACGTGGCATCTTAGATCAACCATTTGTAGATCAATTCGATCTGAACCTTGCCGAAAAGGCAGATCCTACACGCACCGAAGTTACATCAAGCCAGTTCATTCGCAATCCAGCAGTCCGACGGCTCGTACTCACTCGATCAAACGGTAAATGCGAATTGTGTGGGCGTCCGGGTTTTGCGATGCCGAATGGATCGACATACCTTGAAACACATCATGTTGCGCCACTTTCTCTGGGCGGGCCAGATATTGTCAGTAATGTCGTAGCCCTTTGCGCAGATGACCATAGAAGGGCGCACTATGCGGTGAACCGGGACGAGATAGCATCGCGGCTACGAAATGTGCTTGAGCAATTGAAACGTTAGCTAGCCAGTCAGATGCGGGCAGTCCCACGCGCGTTTACTAAAGCTCCCCCTCACCCATGCGCCCCAAAATGGTTCGCAATCGCCGCTGAAATCCGCAAATTCAGCGCATGGGCCTGCTCGATCGGGTCGATGAACCGCGTACGGATCACGCCGTAGCCTTCGGCGCGGTTGTCCGGGTAATCGGTCGGTTCGTTCACCGGAAAGTCCTCGAGTCCCGGCTCGATCACCGGATAGGCCCGGCGCAGCTGCGCCAGCGCCTCGTCCACCCGCAGCGAGAGGACCATTTCGAGCACGTCCTCGCGGCTCACGTCGTTGGAGCGGCTGAACGGCGGCACCTGCACCGCGCGCAGGAACATGTGCATCAGCAGCGCCAGCCGCAGCGCCTGCAGCAACGCGATGGTGCGGCGCTCCTTCTCGGTCGCGGTATTGCGGGCCTCCTCGCCCACCGGTCCCTGGGGGATCATGCCCAGCAGGCGGTGGAGCTTCATCCAGTCCACCCGCAGCCTTGAGGCCAGCCGGCGAAACACGCCCGCGCGGTCGTCCTTGGTGAGGTATTCCGCCAGCGCGAGGCACGGATCCTCCAGCGCGGTTTCGGTGCCGCGATAGGGCCGGCTCGCCCAATAGGCCGAATTGAACAGCTCGCCGAAGCACGCCACCGTCTTGATCGAGGCGAGCCCGTTGGCCGCGCGCAGCAGCCGCACCAGCTGGCGCCCGCGTGCAGAACGGCTGAGCAGCTCGGCCACCGCTTCGGTTTCCTCGCCCGCCGCGATCCCGGCCCCGGCGATCACGTTCACCGGATAGCCGATCTGCTGCAGGATCGCGTTGTGCGGGATCGCGCGGATTTGCCGCAGGCTCATCGTGCGGTCGCTGGCAATGTCGGACTGTCGGCGCGAAACGCGGCTGCCGGTGGTCTTGAGCATGCCAAGGCCGAACGCGGTAACGGCGCGCGCATAGGTCACGCTTTCCAGCTGCTCGCGCTGCACCCGCCGGATCGCGCGGTAGAAATCGAGTGACAGGTCGGTGCGGTCATAGAACGGATCGGCCTCGGCCTCACCGCGCAAGGCTTCCTCCGCCTCGATGATCCGCGTCAGCGTCGCGAGCGCGAGTTCGTCCGAGCGGAAGAACAGGTAGCCATCGCCGCCCTGAAAGCTCGCTTCTGGCTCCAGCACGATTTCGGCCTTGGCAAAACGCCCACGCGCCCAGCGGCTCAGCGGCCAGGTCAGCCGGTCGGCAAAGCCCGATGGATGCGCGCCGCGCCCCATGCTTTCGCCGTGCGTGTTGAACACCAGCGCCGCCACATCGGTCAGCCCCGCCGCCTTCATCGCCGCCGCGAGCCGGCCCTGCAGCCGCTCGATCGCCAGCGCCGCCGGGATCTGTCCCATGAAGCGCCCGGCATCCGAAAACCCCGTCTGGATCGCCAACCGCCCGCGCAGGCGCACGTAATCGCGATAGGCGGGCTCGGCCAGCAGCGCCTCGAGGAAGCGCCCGCCATGCTCCAGCGCGGCCTCGGTCTCGAACAGCGGCGAGACGTCGACCTTGTCCTCGATGCCCAGCAGCCGCGCGAAATAAAGCGCGGCCAGCACCGTCTGCGGCTGTTCGCATTCGGCGATCAGCATGCGGATCGGCGCATCGGCATCGATGTGGTGGAGGATCTGCGCCATCACCAGAAACTGGCGCATCGCGGTCGAGGTCTCGATGGCCAGCGCGGCGAAATTCGCGCGCAGCGGTTTCACGTCCGCCAGCAGCTCGCGCAGCTTGGATAGCGCGCCCTTGCTGGCAAGATCGAGCGTGCCTTCGGGATCGATCCGCCGCCGCAGCGCGTTCAAAAGCTGCGAGGCGTTCACCCGGAAGTGGATCCAGCCCATCCCCAGCCCGTCCGCGCGCATCGCGCCCGCCAGCACGGCAAGCGCAATCGCGCCGTCGCCCACAGCCAGCTTGGCCTCAGCCTCCAGCGCAGCAATCACGGGCGCGAGCGATAGCAGCTTGTCGGGATGCTCTGCCGTCAGCGCATTGGCCGCTGCGGCCAGCGCTGCGGGGTCCGCGCCAAGGCCGGTGAAGTGCGCTGCCATTTCCGCTGCATGCGCCGCGCCGCCGCGCAGGGTTGCGATCAGCGCATGGTCCGGCACCACTGCCGCCAGCTGCGCGGCATAGCTTTCCAGCCGGCGCGCCTTTTCCTGAAGCCGATACGCGATCGAGGTGGACCACGAAATGTCGGTGCGGCCGTCCATGTCATAGCCGACCCAGCTCGCGAATCGGAACGGCAGCGGGCGGAAGTCCAGCCAGCGCCCCGGCCAGCGTGCCCGCGCATGCGCCAGCAGCGCGGCGTTGATGCGGTCGCGCGCCGCACCCGCGCGCTCGATGGCGGCCAGCGCTTCGGCGTGTTCGTAATCGAGCGTTACCTTGGGGCCGGCGCCCGGCACCTGGCACACGGTCGCGGCCATCGGATCATCGGCCAGCGCAGCCTCGGCCACCGCGTCGGATTCCGCCGGGCTCAGCAGGAACGTCGGGTGCGCGGTGAACACGGCGTGGAGCAGCGGGCGCTCCCAGCGGCGGCGAAACTCGGCAAAGCCGTCTTCCTCATTCAGCAGCGCCGCCACCCGCGCGAGGTTTTCCGCTGCGGCGGTCGGCGCGATCAGGTGGCGCAGCCGCGCTGCACGGGCCTGCAGCCCCTCGCATTCGAGCGCGGCCACCAGCCCCTCGATGGCCGAAAGGTCTGTAGCGCCGCATTCCAGCTGGCGCGACAGGTCGTGGCTCAGCTGGAAAACCGGATTGAACAGCGGGGTATCGGCCGTGAGCTTGTGCAGCTGCTGGAGGCGGTCTCGCAATGTGTCGACCGTATGCATGGGCCTGGCCTTCCCCGATTTGCGCTTCACTCTTGCTTCAGTGCTGCGGCCGCGCGCGCGGCCGCTTCGATGGCCGCGCTATCGGGCGCGCCATTGCCCACAACCCACGAGCCGCCGACGCACAGCACCGGGCCAAAGCCCAGCCAGTCCGGCGCGCTTTCGAGGGTGATCCCTCCGGTCGGGCAAAACTGGCACTGATGAAACGGTGCGGCAAGCGCCTTGAGCGCGGGCAAACCACCAGACGTTGCGGCCGGAAAGAACTTGAAATGCGCCAGGCCCAGATCGAGCCCGCGCATGATATCGCCCGCATTGGCCACGCCCGGCAGATAGGGAATGCCCGCCGAAACCGCCGCCGCGCCGAGCCGCTCGGTCAGGCCGGGCGAGACGATGAATTCCGCGCCCGCATCGATCGAGGCCTTGAGCGTGGCGGGATCGGTCACCGTGCCCGCACCGACAATTGCGCCTTCCACGCTGCGCATCGCACGAATCACATCGAGCGCCACGGGCGTACGCAGCGTCACTTCGAGCACGCGCAAGCCGCCAGCGACCAGCGCGCGCGCCACGGGCACGGCATGGGCCACGTCCTCGATCACCAGCACCGGAATGACCGGGGCCGTGCGCATGATGGTTTCGATGGGCTTCATGGGAACTCGCTGGGTCTGTGTGGGATGTACCCTGACCTAACGCGCGGGGCCCCGCCATGCAGCCTGCAATCGGCAGGGTGCATAGCTATTCTTCGCCTGCGGGCCCTCTCCCCTTCAGGGAAGACGGCCCGCGAGAGCAGAAAAGCACCGTCCCCTCAAATCGCCGAGCTGAAGCTGCGCTCCTCGGTCCGGTAGGCATCGAACACCGCGGCGATGGCCCGCGCATAAGGCGCCGCGCCTGCCTTCAGCCGCAGCCAGCCGCGTTCCAGCGAGACCAGCCCGGCAGCGGCAAATGGTTCCAGCCGCTCGCGCGCTGCCCGAAGCAGATCGGCATCGATCTTCGCCGCGCCCTTGCACAGCAGCGCCTCGATCAGCGCGGCGCGGCGCTCGTCCTCGGGTCCGGTCTCGATGCCCTTGCGCCCGGCGAGGTGGTCTGCACCGATCAGCATCCGGTAGCGCCCGGGGTTCTTCTCGTTCTGCACCATCAGGCCCGGCAGCTCGCTGATCGCCGAGGCACCAAGACCGATCAGGACGCTCGCGGAATCTTCGGTAAACCCCTGGAAATTGCGGCGCAGCGTGCCGTTCAGCGCCGCGCGGGCAAGCGGGTCGCCCGGCACGGCGAAGTGATCGAAACCAACCGCCTGATAGCCCGCATCCATCAGCTGGCGCGCGCCCATCGCCGCCATGCGGAACCGGCCGCGCTGGTCGGGCAAGTCCGATCCATCGATCCGGCGCTGGCGCGGGATCATGTGCGGCACATGGGCATAGCCGAACAGCGCGATACGCTCCGGCCTCATCGCGGCGGCTTGCGACAGCGTTTCGGCAAGGGCCGTGTCGTCCTGTTTCGGCAGGCCGTACATGAGATCGAAATTGATCGAGCCGACCCCTGCCCCGCGCAGACCGGAAACAGCGCGCTCGATCATCCCGATCGGCTGCACCCGCCCGATTGCCGCCTGCACCGCCGGGTTCAGGGTCTGCACCCCAAGGCTCACGCGCGTCACGCCGATGCCGCGGATCGCGGTCAACCAGTCGCGCGTCAGCGTGCGCGGATCCAGCTCGACCGAAAGCGCGGGCCGCACGAAGCGGAACGCCAGCACCAGCGCATCGATCAGCCGCACGAATTCGGTCGGCGGCACCGCATTGGGACTGCCCCCGCCAAACGCGATATGCTCGATATGCACCGAAGGATCGAGCAGCTCCGCCACCAGCGCGATCTCGCGGTGCAGCGCCTCCAGATAGGCGGTCAGCCGGTGGCGCTTGTTGGCGGCGCCCGTGTTGCAGCCGCAGTACCAGCAGATTTCCTCGCAATAGGGGATATGCAGGTAGATCGAGACCGGCCCGGTGAGGCTGGCGAGCGAGATGCGCTGGCGCAGCTCGAAGCTT
>CANCET010000172.1 GCA_947375105.1 Sphingomonadaceae bacterium | reverse complement strand
CCTTGATTTCATCGACAAGTCTTCGGGCGCCACGGTCAAGATCACGCTCGCCTCGGACGATCCGCTCTATGGGATGACCGGCCCCGATGGCCGCCCCGTGCACGAGATCACGATCAACCGCGCGACCGTGCAGACGGTCGATGCGAACGGGCCCGAATACGTCAACCACACCTCGCCCTACATCGATCAGAGCCAGACCTACGGCTCGCACGATTCGATCACCTCGCTCCTGCGCGAATGGGTGCGCGATCCGGTCAGCGGGCAGTTCCACGCCGGCATGAACCTGCTCGACGGGCACACGCTGGAAACCACCTGGACCAAGGCCGACGGCACCGTCACCAATGAAACGCTGCCCACGCTGGCCGAACTGCGCGCCCACGTGATTGCTTCGGGCCGCGACGATCTGAGCTGGGAAGACATCTCCAACTTGCGCAACCGCGATGCGCAGGGCCACGTCATTGCCACCGGACAGACCGGCGCCGGCCTCAGCGGCAGCGCAGTGCTGCTCGACATGAACCCGCGCTTCGACATCGGCCACCTGCACGGCTTCTACGACAAGAACGCCAACGGCGCGCAGGACAGCGGTGAAGCCAGCTATGGCACCACCGCGCAGGCCGCTCAGGTCGATGCAGCGATCAGCACGCTCGATGCCAAGGTCAAGGCGCTCTATGGCCCCGGCGTCTCGCTCGGCATCGTGAACGGCCAGCTTACGCTTTCGGGCCTGCCCGGCCCGCAGCCGGTGCTGACCGGCGCCAACGCGCTCTATCCCTTCGTCGATTTCTCGAACTTCAGCATCATGAAGTCCGATGCGATCACGCACCAGGATATCGCTGGCGTACATGACGCGGTGAGCACGATCCTGCTCGCCTCGGTGAGCGATCACTACATCGCCGGCGACGGCCGCGTGAACGAGAACTTCGGCCTCACTTCGATCCACCACATCTTCCACGAAGAGCACAACTTCCAGGTCCAGAACCTGATCGATGCGCTGCACCGCGATGCCACCACTTCGGGCGATCTCACCAATCTCCACAACTACCAGATCGATACCGGCCACATGAACGCTGCCGGCGATTTCATCGCCCAGAACGGCGAAATCGCGTGGAACGCCGACAAGGTGTTCGCTGGCACCAAGCTGATCGTGGAAATGGAATACCAGCACTCGGCGGTCGACCAGTACGCCCGCAACGTCACGCCGAACATCCAGGAGTTCGTCGGCTACTCGGCGGAAAAGAACGCCGCGGTGTCGCTGGAATATGCCCAGAGCGCGTTCCGCTTCGGCCACTCGCAGCTGCGCGAGACGATCGACACGATCGATCCGACCAAGGGCCTCACCGGCAAGATCATGGGCTACGCGCTCGAACAGGCGTTCCTCTCGCCTGAAAAGTATGCAGGCGTCGGCCCGTCGTCGATCCTTCTGGGCATGAGCCACCAGCAGGCCAACGAAATCGACGAGTTCCTGACCCCGGCGCTCAACCAGGGCCTGCTCGGCCAGCCGCTCGACCTTGCCGCGATCAACATCGCGCGTGGCCGTGACGTCGGCCTGCCCGATCTCAACACCCTGCGCACGACCATTGGCCTGCAGGCCTATGGCAGCTGGACCGATTTCGGCCAGAACATGCAGCACCCCTCCTCGCTGGCGAACTTCATCGCCGCCTATTCGCTCGATGGCAATCTCGCCAAGGCGCAGGCGATCGTCGGCCTTGCCGATGGTTCGATCACTGAAGGCGACGATGCGGCGCTGGGCATGACCGTCGATCAGGCCAACGCCTTCCTCAACGGCGGCGACAGCGGCTACCAGCACATCGACTCATGGCTGGGCGGCCTTGCCGAAGTGCATCAGCCGGGCGGCCTGCTGGGCGAAACCTTCGACAAGATCTTCGTCGACCAGATCGAATCGCTGATGGACGGCGACCGGTTCTATTACCTCTATCGTCTGGCCGGCCAGCAGTTCGGCGAAGAAGTCGCCAACAGCCAGCTCAAGGACATCGTCGAGCGCAACACCGGCCTCACCCACATGAACGGCAACATCTTCGGCTATGCCGACAAGTATGTCGAACTGGGTGCGACCAAGGAAGTCGTTGCGGCCGGCCATGAAGCGCAGACCACAGGCAACGAGCACAAGTACGGCAACATCGCCAATGTCGCCAACGGCACCATCGGCATCTACTCCAACGGCGGGCGCAACAGCACCAACGACGGCCACGTCGTCACGATCAAGGGCGTCCAGTACGTGCAGGATACCCGTCTGGAAGACGGCAAGATCTTTGCCCGTCCCACGGTGAGCTCGGGCAAGTTCGATCTTGGCCTCACCGGCTGGACCAAGCAGGGCGATGCCAGCGTGGTCACGCTCGACGGCACGATCTCGGCGGTCAAGGGCCATGGCGGCGGCGCTGTCGCTGACCTTGCCAATGGCGGCACGCTCACCCAGGAACTGGCGGCGCCGGCGACAAAGGGCGACCACTACGCGCTCACCGTCAATGTCGGCGACCGTACCGATGCCGCGGCAGGCAAGGCCTATGTCACGCTCTCGCTGGTCAGCGCGGACGGTACGGAGAAAATCGGCGTCGCAACCCAGGAAGTGATCACGACCGGAAACGGCAGCTGGCACAAGGTTTCGCTCGATAGCGGCGTGATCGATGCCGCGCACGATGGCTGGAAGCTGGTCGTCGACCTCGTCGGCGGCGTCAACGGCGGGCACAACCTGTTTGACGACGTCTCCGTCGGGCAGATCCACGATGTCCTCAACGACGGCGTCAATCTCGATGGCACGCCCAATTCGGGCGCGGATTCCAACGAGGTGATCGCAGGCACTGCCGGCAACGACCTGGTCTATGGCCTCGGCGGCGACGACACCGTCTATGGCGATGGCGGCAACGACACGATCTATGGCGGCTATGGCATCGACCGTCTTTACGGCGGTGCGGGCGCCGACAAGATCTATGGCGGCGATAACCCCGACTTGATCGACGGCGGCTCGGGCGATGACATGCTCTACGGCGAATCGAGCGGCTCCGACATCAACGGCATGGACCAGATCATCGGCGGTTCGGGCAACGACGTGATCCACGGCGGCATCGGCATCGACAAGCTCTCGGCCGGTTCGGGCGACGACAAGGTCTATGGCGACCAGGATACCGATCCCTTCACCCATGCCGGTGACGGCAACGACTATGTCGATGGCGGCAGCGGCTCGGACATCCTCTACGGCGACAACGGCAACGACCTGCTTGTCGGCGGTGCGGATACCGATCAGCTGTTCGGCGGCGCGGGTGACGATATCCTCCGCCCCGGCAGCAGCACCGGCGCAACCGGCGTCGGCACCGACGAAGTCCTCGGCGGCGATGGCACCACCGACGTGGGCGACAAGCCCGGCACCGTCGGTTTCGACCTTGTCGACTTCAGCGACAATGGGCTGCGCAAGGGCGGCGTGGCGTTCGATCTCAACAACCAGACCAACCCGCTGACGGCGCCTAACGGCAACCTTCCGCAGGTCGGCACCGCGCAGATCGAAGGCGTGATCGGCTCGAAGGGCGGCGAAGCGCTGACCGGCGATGATGGCAGCAACTGGATCATCGGCGGCTCGGGCAACGACACCCTGATCGGCGGCGCGGGCGATGACGTGATCGTCGGCGGTTCGATCCGGCTCGACAGCCTGATCGGCAAGTACAACTCGGGCTATACCCACAACAACGGGAACGACGGCCTGACCGACGCGCAGCAGCTTGAAGATGCACGGTATCAGGGTGCTTCGCATCGTGTGCTGTGGTCCGAAACGATCGACAACAGCGGTATAATCGATGCGGCCAACGCCCTTTCCGGCGACAAGTTCGACAAGCACTTCACTGAAATGCTGCGCTCGGAGCAGTTCAAGGATCTCGTGCTGGGCAACAACACCGCGCTCGCCAATGGCGGTGCGGACACGACCGGCGGCACCGATACGGTGATCTACGCTGGCAACCGCGACGACTACCAGATCAGCCGCGTGAAGTATAACGGGGCCCTCGCGTTCAAGATCGTCGGCGTCGGCGGCAGCGCGGATATGGGCGATGCGGCAAAGCTCGACGGCACCGACATCGTCGTCAATGTCGCGAAGTTCCAGTTCCACGACATGACGGTGACGGCGAACAACCTCGTGCCGCTCATCGACTCGAACGGCGGCAAGGCTACCGGCACTGCCGCGATCGACGAGAACAGCACGGCGGTCACGACGGTGCACGCCTCCGATGCGGCGGTAAGCGGTCCGGTCACCTACTCGATCGCGGGCGGCGTCGATGCGGCCAAGTTCGCGATCAACGCCCAGACCGGCGCGCTGACCTTCGTCGCGGCTCCGAACTTCGAGGCACCGACCGATGTGGGCACGAACAACGTCTATGACGTGATCGTGCAGGCATCCGATGGTTTCGTCTCGGGTCAGCAGTCGCTTGCGGTGACGGTCAACAACATCGACGAAGCCGCCACCGGGGTCGTCAACCTGACGATTACGGCTGGCACTGCCATCCCGATCCTGGGCCAGTACGGCACGGTCGGCATCTCCAGCACGCTGGCGGATCCCGATGTGGTCGGCGCTCTGCCCCTGTCGCACCAGTGGCAGACGTCGACCAACGGCGGAACGAGCTGGAGCAACGTGCCGCTGATCGGCGGGCTTGCAACGCTCAACAACGGTCTCGCGTTCCTTGCCCAGAACACGCTGATCCGCGACGTGGTAAGCTACACCGATCCGTTCGGCTCGCACTCGGTCACCTCGGCCCAGGTCGCGCTCATCGGCACGGTTGGCAACAACACGCTGACCGGCACGGCAGGCGCCGATGTCATCCACGGCCTTGATGGCAACGACACCATCAACGGCCAGGCTGGCGACGACGTGATCAACGGCGGCAACGGCAACGACACGCTCAACGGCGGTGCCGGTGCCGATACCTTCCTGATCAATGCCAGCGCCGGTACCGACACCATCAATGGCGGTACGGAAAGCGACACGATCCTGGCGACGGCAAACAACGTGGCGATCACGCTGGCTTCGGGCTTCGGTTCGGCCAACAGCATCGAGACGATCTCGAGCGGCGGCTTCACCGGCGTCACCGTGACTGGCGGTACGGCAGGGGGCAGCACGCTCGACTTCTCGGCCACCACGCTTTCGGGGGTTGGCATCAGCGGCACGGCCGGGGGTGACACGATCACTGGATCGGCCGGGAATGACACGATCCTGGGCAATGCGGGCAACGACACGATCACCGGCGGTGCCGGCAACGACACCATGACCGGTGGTGCGGGCCGGGATATCATCACCGGGGGTCTCGGCAGCGATGTGTTCGCCTTTGCGGCGCTGGCGGACTCGAACAGCTTTGCTGGCCGTGATACCTTCGCCGATCTCGTGCTCGGCACCGATACGGTTCGCTTCGCGGCCAATCTCGGTTCGGTCACCGCGCAGGCACACGATGTCTACACCGTCGTCACCGCAAGCGGGGCCATCACTTCGGATGCCACGCTGGCAACCGCAGTCGGCCTCACCGCTGCGGGCAACTCGAACGGCGGCAAGGTGGTGATTATCAACGACACGACCACCAACCATGCCTTCGTGGTGGTCGATACCAACAACACGACGGGCTACCAGACCGGCGCGGACGTGGTGTTCGAAGTGAACCACACGATCACCGGTTCGGTCGTCGACTTCATCATCTGATGAAGTCCGGGGCCCGGCGGATCACCCAGTGATCCGCCGGAGCGCCGTTTCAATCGCCTCGGCCTGCTCCTCTGCAGGCCAGGCTTCGGGATCGAAGATCACCTGGGTCACGATCCCGACAAGTGCGGCCAGCAAGGCGCTGGCAGCTGGCCTGCGCGCTCCTTCTGAAAGGTGCGCGCAGGCCGGATCGCACGCAAGGCAATCAGCAATCCGGTTCACGAATTCGCGCACGCGCAGTCGCTGTTCGGCGGCAAATTCGGGATCGGCAATCGCCAACCCCCAGAACGAGAACCACACCCGCCAGTCCCGCTCCACCTTCGGATCGGTCGGCAGCAGGGCGTGGAGCATGGCGGCGATATCCCCCCTGCCCTCAGGCTGCGACGCATCGGTGCGCGCCTGCGAACTCAGCGCAGCATGCTGGTAGGTCAGCAGCATCAACGCGCGCTTGTCCGCGAAATAGTGCGTCACCGCCTTGGTGCTGAACCCGGCGGCCGCTGCCACCGCGCGCACCGTGGCGGCTTCGGCGCCCCCCGCTGCAACCAGCTCGGCAGCAACCTCGGCCAGCGCGGTGCGGCGTGCGGCGTGGTCGATCGCCGCTGGCATCAGGCTGACAGCAGCGCTGGCAAATCAACATCCTCGGTATCGAGCAGCCGGTCCAGCCAGCCGTGGAAATGCTGCAACCCGCCTTCGTTGCGGCCAAACCGCACTTCATCCACCAGCCCTGTGCCGAACACGCTCTGCTGGAACGCCGATGTCGGCAGATCCTCATGGCCCACAACATGCGCCAGAAACGCGCCCAGATCCTCCATCGCCTTGCGCGTGGCGGCATCGGGCGGCGTTTCGGCAAGGAAGGTCTGCGTTGTCGTCGAAGCGCCAACCTCGGCCCCCGGCACGACGACCGAGAGCAGCACGCCGCGCTGGCCGTTCGGATAGAACGTGTTGATCGACACACCGGGAAACAGGATCCATTCGCCCATCAGCAGCGGATCGACTGGTTCGTGCGCCCCCGGCGCGCGACCCAGCGCATAGAGATCATCGCGGGCCGATGTGCCCGGGCGGCCCTGCGGTGCAATCACCCGCTGGTGCGGCCCCTGGCTGAAATAGTACGCGCGGTTGCTGCGGTCTGGCCCGAAGGTTTCGCGGTGGAGCACCGGCACGTGGTAGAATTCGAGGTGGGCATCGAAGGCCAGCTTCCAGTTCGGCCCCGGCAGCGTGCGGCTGGCCACATGAGTCCAGCCGGCAAGGCCGAAGCCCGCGATCAGATCGTCGATCCCGCCCAGCAGATCGGCGGGATCATGCGGGCTGGCGGGATCGAGGATCACCCAGATCAGCCCGGCCCGCTCGGCCACCGGAAACCGCTTCATGCCCAAAGCCACCTTGTCGACCGCGCCGAAATCGGCCGCGCTGGCAATGCCGAGGAGCGCGCCGTCCTGCGCGAAGGTCCAGCCGTGATAAGGACAAGTGAACCGCGCCGCCGCGCCGCACCCGCTTGCCACCGCCGCGCCGCGATGCGTGCAACTGTTGAGCAGCGCGTGGACGGCGCCGTGCCGGTCGCGCACCAGCAGGACGGGGATGCCTGCCACCTCCAGCGTCTTGTAATCGCCGGGACCGGGCACTTCGCACGAGGCCGCGAGCACCAGCGGCACCCGCTGGAAGATCCGGCGTTTCTCCCGCGCAAACCGGTCCGGGCAGGTATAGTGCGCAGGATCGAGATGCATCACGGCATCGGCGAGCGGAAAGGTCCCCGCCG
>CANCET010000171.1 GCA_947375105.1 Sphingomonadaceae bacterium | reverse complement strand
CCCGCGGCCACGACACCCAGGAAGTCAAGGTCGGGAACCACTGACATGCACACCGTCGCTCCCATCAAGGCCGCAACTGCGCCCGTGAAAGGCAAGCCCATGAAGGCCCGCATCGTTTCCAAGCTGCTCCCGCTTGCCGCACTGGCTGTGCCGCTGGCGCTGATCTCGGCCCCGCAGGTCGCTTTGGCTCAGACGGTGACCAGCCCGGCGCGCAGCATCGCGATCTCGATCGGCCGGGGCCAGCTCGTCTCGCTGCCCGGCAAGATGACCGACGTGTTCGTCGCCAACGACCAGGTTGCCGATGTGCAGGTCAAGTCGGCCAACCAGCTCTACGTGTTCGGCAAGGCCGGCGGCGAAACCACGGTCTATGCCAGCAACGCCAATGGCGATGTGGTGTGGTCGGCCAATGTCCGCGTGGGCACCAACATCGACAGCATCGACCAGATGCTCAAGCTCGCGATGCCCGAGGCCAAGATCGTCACCTCGACGATGAACAACACCGTGCTGCTCACAGGCACGATCGCCGCGCCCGAGGATGCGGCTGAGGCCGAACGCCTCGTCAAGGCCTTCGTCGACGACAAGACCAACGTGATCAGCCGCCTCAAGATGGCGACGCCGCTGCAGGTGAACCTGCACGTGCGCTTCGCCGAGGTGAACCGCTCGCTGGTCCGTCAGATCGGCTCGAACCTCACCACCATCGACGGCAACGGCAACATCACCAAGTTCGGTGTCAACACCGGCCGTTCGGCGGGCTCCACCTTCACCACCGATCCCAATCTGCCGCTCGGCATCGGTAACAGCGTGCAGGGCTACACCGTTGATCCGGTCACCGGTGCGGTGGCGGCCAAGCCCGGCACCAATGTCACCCCGCTCAGCGGTCAATCGACCCTCGCGATGATGGGCAAGCTGTTCGGCCTCAACGTACTCGGCGCGCTCGACCTTGGCGAGACCATCGGCCTTGTCACCAGCCTGGCCGAACCGAACCTGACCGCGCTTTCCGGCGAAACCGCCAACTTCCTCGCCGGCGGCGAATACCCGATCCCGATCTCCACCGGTCTCGGCAACACCGCGATCGAGTTCAAGAAGTACGGCATCAGCCTGGCCTACACACCCACCGTGCTCGCCAACGGGCGCATCTCGCTGCGCGTGAAGCCGGAAGTGTCGGAACTGTCTTCGGACGGCGCGATCATCAGCAACAACTTCACCGTCTCCGCACTGACCGTGCGCAGCGCCGAAACGACGATCGAGCTGGGCTCGGGCCAGAGCTTCATGATCGCGGGCCTGCTGCGCAACAACGCGCAGGACACGATCACCAAGATGCCCGGCGCCGGCGATCTGCCGATCCTCGGCTCGCTGTTCCGCTCGACCTCGTTCCGCAAGGGCGAGACCGAGCTGGTCATCATCGTCACTCCCTACCTCGTCAATCCGGTCGATTCGAGCGAGATCAAGCTGCCCACCGACGGCTACAAGTCGGCCACGGCACTGCAGCAGATCCTCGGCCACATCGAAAGCGACGGCGTGTCCGGCGGTGATCGGCCCAAGCCAACCGAAAAGTCCGGCACGATCCAGTCGAACGGCCCGAAGGTGGGCTCCGCCGATGCCCCGCAGATCGACGCGGCACCGCAAGCGCTTGCGAGCATCGCGCCCGCCGCTCCGCAGAAGGCCCCGCGCGAACCCGCAAGCGGCCGGTCCCGCAATCGTCAGGCCAGCGCCGATGTCGCGCCCGGCTTCAGCCTCCAGTGAGAAAGGGCTACCCCATGTCCATTCGTCTGCCCCGCATGAATCTTGCCGTTGGCGGCGCCGCCCGGGTCCTTCTCCTCGCCGGCGTGCTGAGCCTGCCGCTGGCTGCCTGCAATGCGCCTTCCGCGGAATCCAACCGCGGCCTTGAAAGCGTCCGCCAGCCCGTCGTGCAGCGCACCAGCTTCGTGTTCGATGTCTCGACGCTTCCTGGCGGCGGCCTTGCCATTTCCGAACAGCGCCGCCTCGCCGGCTGGCTCGAAGCGCTGGATCTTGGCTACGGTGATCGCGTCTCGCTCGATGATCCGGTCGATTCCGACCAGACCCGGGATTCGGTGGACAAGATTGCCGGCCGCTTCGGCATCCTGCTCGCCGAAGTCGCCCCGGTGACCGAAGGCGCGATTGCGCCGGGCACCGCCCGCGTCGTCGTCTCGCGCACCGAGGCCAGCGTGCCTGGCTGCCCCGATTGGTCGGCCAAGGTCGACAACCACGCGAACAATGCAACCTCGCCCAACTACGGCTGCGCGGTGAACAGCAACATGGCGGCGATGGTCGCCAACAAGGAAGACCTCGTGCACGGCGCCCGGGGCGCCAGCACCACGCTGGTCCAGAGCAATGCCAAGGCCATCAAGTCCTACCGCGATGCGCCGCCAACCGGCGCGCAGGGCCTGAAGGAAATTTCCAGCAAGTCCGGGGGTAACTGATCCATGAGTGCGAACTGGAAAACCGGCAATCGCGATATGTTCGCGGCCTTCATGTGCGACGATGCTGCGCTCGATGTGCTGCGTCCGGTCTCGGCCGACATGGGCTGGCAGCCGGAAAAGTGCAACAAGGGCGGCCTGCGCAACGCGATCCAGTCGCTCTCGATCGCCGCTTCGCCGGCGATCCTGATGGTCGACCTTTCGGAAAGCGGCGATCCGCTCAGCGACATCAACGCGCTGGCCGAAGTCTGCGAGCCGGGCACCGTCGTGATCGCGGTCGGCCAGGTCAACGATGTGCGCCTTTACCGTGACCTGCTCGCCTCGGGCATCCAGGACTATCTTCTGAAGCCGCTGACGCCGGGCCAGGTGCGCGATGCGCTAGTCCAGGCCCAGGCGATCTTCGCCGCGCCCAAATCAGCAGAAGGCACGGCGGCCAAGCGCCACGTCTCGACCGCCGTGGTCGGCACGCGCGGCGGTGTCGGCGCCTCGACCATCGCGACTTCGCTCGCGTGGCTGTTCAGCAGCGACCACCGCCTGCCGACCGCGCTGCTCGATCTCGACGTGCACTTCGGCACCGGCGCGCTCACGCTCGATCTCGAGCCGGGTCGCGGCTTGACCGACGCGATCGACAACCCGAGCCGCATCGACGGCCTGTTCATCGAACGCGCGATGATCCGCGCCAACGACAATCTCGCGATCCTTTCGGCCGAAGCCCCGATCAGCGCCCCGCTGATGACAGACGGCAGCGCCTTCGTGCAGCTGGAGGAGGAATTCCGCCACGCGTTCGAAATGACGATGATCGATCTGCCGCGCAACATGCTGATCAATTTTCCGCATCTGCTGGCAGATGTGAACGTGGTCGTCGTGGTCACCGAACTCACGCTGGCCGGTGCGCGCGATGCGATCCGCCTGCTCTCGTGGCTCAAGACCAACGCCAAGCATGCCGAAACGATCGTGGTGGCCAACAAGGTCCATTCCGGCATTGGCGAGATCAGCCGTTCGGACTTCGAAGCCTCGATCGAGCGCAAGATCAACTATACCGTACCTTACGACGTCAAAGCCGCCGCCAATGCGGCCAAGCTTGGCCAGACTTTCGTTGCTGCCAACCGCGCCAGCAAGGCGGGCGCGGCGATGCGCGATCTGGGCACAGCGATCATCGCCACCGGCAACGACGGCGAAGTCGTCGAGGTCAAGGGCAAGGGCAAGGACAAGGGCGCCAATCGCTCCGACAAGCCTGCGGGCGCACCCGGCGCGAAGACCTCGCTGCTCGGCAAGTTCGATTTCAAGAAGATCCTTTCCTCGGGCAAGGCCAAGGCCGGAACGCCCGCATGATCCGCAGCCGGCGCGCACCGCAGCCATGGGCAAGCACGCGCCGGTCGGTAGGCACTGAAAGAACTGGCAGGACCGGTCGATGAACGTGATGCAACTCGTGATCCTTGGCGTCGGAGCTGCGCTGGTTCTGATCCTGGCCGCCGCCGCGCTAACCGGTCCTTCATCGGGCCGCGAAGCCACGCGCCGCCTGCAGGCCGTGCGCTTCCGCCATTCGGAAAGCGCAGTAGACAAGGTCGAGGCGCAGTACCGCAAGGCCGTCGCCAACCGCAAACCGACCACGTTCAAGAAAGCGGGTTCGGGCTCGCGCATCGAAGCGCTGGCGTTGCGCCTGCACAAGACCGGCAAGGGTTGGACGCTCACCCAGTATCTCTACACCTCGGTCGGCATCGCCATCGGCCTCGCAGCGCTGATTGCGATCAAGACCGGAGCACCGCTGCTCGGCCTTGGCGCCGGTGTGTTGGTCGGCGCAGGCATTCCGCACTTCTTCGTCGGGCGCGCGATCAACAAGCGCAAGGCGAACTTCGTCTCCAGGTTTCCCGATGCGCTCGAACTGCTCGTGCGCGGTCTGCGCTCGGGCCTGCCGATCACCGAGACGCTGGGCGTCGTCGCCAGCGAACTGCCGGGTCCGGTGGGCGAAGAGTTCAAGCTCGTGACCGACCGCATCAAAGTTGGCCGCACGATGGAGGAAGCGCTTCAGGAAACCGCGAACCGCCTCGACATGGCCGAGTTCAGCTTCTTCTGCATCACGCTGGCGATCCAGCGCGAAACCGGCGGCAACCTCGCTGAAACGTTGGCGAACCTCGCCGACGTGCTGCGCAAGCGCGCGCAGATGAAGCTCAAGATTTCGGCAATGAGCTCGGAATCCAAGGCTTCGGCCTACATCGTCGGCTCGCTGCCGTTCATCGTGTTTGTGCTGATCTATTCGATCAACCCGGCCTACCTCGGCAAGTTCTTCGTCGACGAGCGGCTGATTATCGCGGGCCTCGGCGGCCTGACCTGGCTGGGCATCGGCGCATGGATCATGGCGCAGATGGTCAACTTCGAAATCTGAGGGGGAAACTGCCATGAACGTCAATCCCCCCACCGGCCCCACACTGCTCGGCGTCGACGTCATCTACGTCGGCTCGATCCTGATGGGCATCGCCGCAGCCTCCGTGCTGCTGGCCATCTACGCCGCGATCACCGTGCGTGATCCCATGGCAAAGCGCGTCAAGGCGCTGAATGATCGGCGCGACCAGCTCAAGGCCGGGATCGTCACGGTCAACGCCAAGAAGCGCCAGAGCATCGTCCGCCGCAACGAGACGACCGACAACATCAAGACGTTCCTCGAATCGCTCAAGGTTCTGCAGGACAGCCAGCTCAAGGATATCCAGCAGAAGCTGGCGCAAGCGGGCATCCGCAAGAAGGAATGGGCGGTCGCGGTCGTGCTTGGCCGCATGATCGGCCCGATCGTGCTCGGCCTGTTCTTCGGCGTGATGATTTATGCGGTCGATTATTTCCCGCTTTGGCCTGCCTACAAGAAGTTCGGCCTGTTCGCGGGCGCAGTGATCCTGGGCTACAAAGGCCCGGACCTGTGGATCAGCAACATGGCCAACAAGCGCACCAAGGAAATCCGCAAGGGCCTTCCCGACGCGCTCGACCTGCTGGTGATCTGCGCCGAGGCCGGCCTCACCGTCGACAGCGCGTTTGCCCGTGTCGCGCGCGAACTGGGCCGCGCCTATCCCGAACTCGGCGATGAATTCGCGCTCACCGCAATCGAACTCTCGTTCCTCACCGAACGGCGCATGGCGTTTGAAAACCTTGCCTACCGGGTCAAGCTCGATTCCGTGAAGGGCGTGGTGACGACCATGATCCAGACCGAGCGCTACGGCACTCCGCTCGCCTCGGCGCTGCGCGTGCTGTCGGCCGAATTCCGCAACGAACGCATGATGCGCGCCGAGGAAAAGGCCGCGCGCCTGCCCGCGATCATGACGATCCCGCTGATCTTGTTCATCCTGCCGACGCTGTTCGTCGTGATCCTTGGCCCTGCGGCCTGTTCCATCAGCGACAACTTCCTCAACCGCAAGACGTAAGGCTGAAGAATACCCCTCCGTCAGCGCTTCGCGCTGCCACCTCCCCATTTGCCCTTCGGGAAAATGGGGAGGACAACAAAGCGGGGGCGGCCCATTTGCCCTTCGGGAAAATGGGGAGGACAACAAAGGGGGACGGGCCCATTTGCTCTTCGGGAAAATGAGGAGGTAGCCCGCCAAAGGCGGTCGGAGGGGTATCTCCAGTCCCTACCCGCGCGTCACCGTCTGTTCGATCGCACCGAACACGCTGTGCCCTCGCGCGTCCTTCGCATCGATCCGCACCGTGTCACCGCAGCGCAGGAACGGCGTGTGCGCCGCGCCGTCGCGGATCGTCTCGACCATGCGCTGTTCGGCAATGCAGGCATAGCCGCGCCCGCCTTCGGCGACTGGCTTGCCGGCTGAGCCATCCGGATCGCGGTTCGAAACCGTGCCCGAACCGATGATCGAGCCCGCGCCCAGCGACCGCGTCTTCGCCAGATGCGCGATCAGCGCACCGAAATCGAAGGTCATGTCCTCGCCCGCGTCCAGCCGCCCGAACGGTGCGCCATTGAGATCGACATGCAGCGGCAGGCTGAGCTTGCCGCCCGCCCACGCCGCGCCAAGGCTCTCCGGCGTCACGAACACCGGCGAGAAATGGCTGGCGGGCTTCGATTGCACGAACCCGAACCCCTTGCCGAGCTCGTCTGGAATCAAGCCCCGCAGCGAAACGTCGTTGACCAGCCCGACCAGGCGGATGTAATCGCGCGCCGCTTCCGCCGATACGCCCTGCGGCACATCGCCTGTGACCACCACCACTTCGGCCTCGAAATCAACGCCCCACGCCTCGTCGCGCAGCACCAGCGGCTCGCGCGCGCCGCGCAGATCGTCGCTGCCGCCCTGGTACATCAGCGGATCGGTCCAGAAGCTCGCCGGAAGCTCCGCCCCGCGCGCCTTGCGCACCAGTTCGACGTGGTTGACGTAGGCGCTGCCATCCGCCCACTGGAACGCACGCGGCAGGGGTGCCGCCGCCTCGCGCTCATGGAAACGCTTCTGCGGGATCGCCTCATGCTGCAGCTCGATCGCCAGCGCTTCGAGATAGGGCGCATAGCGGTCCCAATCGTCGAGCAGACCCTGCATTGTCGGCACGATGTGATCCGCATCGGCATACCAGGCAAGGTCGTCGGAAACGACGATCAGGCGACCGTCGCGCAGCTGCGGCAAGCTTGCGAGTTTCATGGGCTTTCCCCTTCGATGGTGCGCACCGCGCTCAGCAGTTTATCAAGCAGTGCCCTGAGTTTCGCCGTCTCCGCCGGAGAGAGCGCCGCAAAGATCTTCTCGTACGTGGAAAATGCGTTGGGCCAGATGCGGTCATACATCGCGCGGCCCGCATCGGTCAGCCACAAGTGGTGCGAGCGTCCATCCGCCTCGTTCGGGCTGCGCGCCACGAGGCCCCGCTCGCCCAGCATCTTGCAGGCTCGGTTGACTGCCACCTTGTCCATCAGCGTCGCGCGCACGAGATCGCGCTGCGTCAGCTGGCCCGCATCGCCGAGCACCGCCATGATCCGCCATTCTGGGATCTTGAGGCCGAATTCGCTGTGATACTCACCCGAAATCAGGCTGCTCACCGCGTTGGACGTGATCGCCAGCCGGTAGGGAATGAAATCTGACAGGCGGGTGGTTTCAGGCCGTGTTTGCGCGTCGGACATGCTTTGGTTCTAGGC
>CANCET010000170.1 GCA_947375105.1 Sphingomonadaceae bacterium | reverse complement strand
AGCCTCGCGCTCTATATCCTGCTTTCGCTGGGCTGTGCGCTCGTAACCGAATTCAACACCCTGCTGGCCCTGCGCGCGGCGCAGGCACTAGGCAGCGCCGGGCTTTCGGTCCTGCCGTCCGCGATCATCCGCGATCGCCACGGCGGCGATGCCATGGCGCGGCAGATGTCCACCATCACGGTCATCTTCATGCTCGTGCCGATGGTTGCGCCGAGCATCGGCCTTGCCGTGTTGATGGTCGCGGGCTGGCGCTGGATCTTCGGGCTGCTGGCGCTGATGGGCGTCATCGTCGGCCTGTGGGTCGGCCTGCGGCTGGAGGAAACGCTCGATCCTGCCAATCGCCAGCCGATCCGACCCGCCTCGATCGCAAGCAACATGATCACTGCCGCGTCGGATCGCTCCTCGTTCGGCTATGTCGTGGGCGGCGGCCTGATCATGGGCGCACTGTTCGGCTATGTGAACTGCGCGCAGCAACTGGTGGGCGAACATTTCGGCGCCGGCGCGCTGTTTCCCCTGATCTTCGGCGCGACCGCGCTGTGCATGGCCTTCGCCAGCTTCTTCAACTCGCGCATCGTCGAACGCTTTGGCGCACGGCGCGTTTCGCACGCGGCAGTGCTGATCTCGATCACGCTCAGTCTGCTCCAAGTGTGGCTGGCCAGCCGCTCGTCCGAAACGTTGATCGAATTCATGCCGACGATCGCACTCAACATCTGCATGGTCGGCTTCATCGGCGCCAACTTCAGCTCGGTCGCGCTCCAGCCGTTCGCGCACATGGCAGGTGCCGCCAGCTCGGTGCAGGCATTCCTGCGCATGGTGATCGGCTCCGGCCTCGGCATGGTGATTGGCCTTGCCTATGATGGCACCGCGCGCCCCCTCGCGCTCGCCTTCCTCGGCTGCGGCGTTGGCGGACTTCTGCTGGTGCTGTGGAGCGAACACGGCAAGCTGTTTCGCCGCGTCAATCCGCGCGGCACGCTGCGCGAAGTGGCCCTACCCGATACCCACTGCTGAAGCGGCCGGTCCCTGCGCATAGACGCGCAGCGCCTCGGCCGCCGGCTCGGGCCGGCCGAAGTGGTAGCCCTGCATCAGGTGAATGCCCAGCGCCCGCGCGGCCTCGGCCTGCGCCTCGCTTTCCACGCCTTCGATCGAACAGCCGATGCCCAGCTGCCACGCCAGCGCCACGATCATGCCGGTCACTGCACGCGCGCCCGGATCGGTCGCCAGCGCGCCGACCAGCTCGCGGTCGAGCTTGATCCGGTCCAGCGGCAGGTCGCGCAGTTGCGACAGGCTCGACCAGCCAGCGCCGAAATCATCGAGCGCGATGCGGAAGCCCTGTTCGCGGAACGCCAGAAGCTGAGCGGTGGCCCGCTTGGGATCGTGCTGCAGCGCGCGCTCAGTCACCTCTAGCATGACGGAGGACGGGCTCGCGCCTGCATCGACGACAATGGCTGCCATGGTTTCCGCCATCCCTTCGCGCACCACATCGCGCGCGGCCAGGTTGATCGAAACCTCCAGCCCGGTCAGCCATGGGCGGCATTCGGCCAGCGTTCGCGCCAGCACCAGCCGGGTCAGCTCACCCGTGCGGCCCGTGGCGTCCGCAATCGCGAGAAACTCGCCCGGCGCCTGCCATTCGATCCCGTCCGGCGACCACCGCGCCAGCGCCTCGATGCTCACCACGCGGTTTTCGCGGCAATCGAAGATCGGCTGGTAAAGCAGCCGTAGCCGGTCCTCCAGCGCGCACGCGTTGAACTGGCGCATCACGGTGATGCGGCGCTGGAGCGCCACTTCGTCGGCTTCCCCGAATGCCACGATCGCGCCGTCGCCCTGTTCCTTGGCCTTGTAGAGCGCGGCGTCAGCGCGTTCGAGGCAGGTCGAGGCGCTCGCCCCCTGCGCGCGGTGCAGTCCGATTGAGCCGAACAGGCGCAAGGTTGCGCCATTGTAGAGGATCGGCTCGCGAATCGCAGCGGACAGCGCGCGGGCGGCTGCCAGAACAGCCTCCCTGTCGAACGCGCCGTCGAACAGGATCGCGAACTCGTCGCCGCCCAGCCGGCCATGCGCGCTGACACCGGGCATCGCCCCGATCCGGCCGTTGACCGTGCGCAGCACATGATCGCCGGCAGCATGGCCATACGTGTCGTTGACGTGCTTGAACCCATCGAGATCGAACAGCGCCAGCCACGGACGCATCCCGTCGTCAGGCCCGGCGAGATGTTCCTCGAGGCCGTTGAGAATGGCGCGGCGATTGCGCCCGCCCGTCAGGTAATCGACCGTCGCCTGCCGGTAATGCGCGCTCGCCAGTTCCGCCGTCTGCCGCTCGCGCCGCGCGAGGAGTTGGCGCGACAGTTCGAGCCGCACGAAGTCGCGGTGCTGGACTTGCGTCATGGTCAGGAGGATCGCCGTGACGAACACTTGCGCGAGCGAGATCGCCACTGCATCGGCATGCCCGGTCGCCAGCACGAACATGCTCCACGGCAGGGTGAAAGCGAGCGCGAGCCGGACGGCTGTCTCCGGCGCATGCGCCATGCCCAGGATCGCCGCGAACATCGTTACCGCGATCACGAAATGAAGCAACTCGCGCTGGCCGGGGTCGCCATAGGGATAGAGCCCGAGTGACCAGGCAACGAAAATCAGCGCGCCCCAGCCGCCCAGACGCTGCATCGCCACAATGTCGTGGCGCAGCTGATCGACCGGGCGCGTCGCCACACGGTCAGGCAGCCAATGAAGCGCCCTGCTCGCCGCGAGGACCACGATCACGGGGGCGACCAGCAGCATCGCCAGCGGAGCGCGGGCACGGAAGGTCCAGGCCACCAGCAACACATTGAAGATCACGGCAAGGTAGAGCAGCGGTGCGCGGTGCGAAACGCTGCGTGCATAGGCAATGGTGAAGGCATCGCCGCCGCGCTGCTGCCAGTGGCGGCCATAGCACCGCATGCTGCGGACACGGCCGCGCAGCCAGCGCCGAGCGCCGCCGCGTAAACCGGGTGAAGTTCCGCCACTTGCCATCGCGGCGGTTTACGGCGTGGAGAGTTAACGGCTTCTCAATCCGGTGCGCCAAATATCAACGGAATCCGGGAACTTTAATACCCGAAACGGATTAAGTTTGCCCCGTTCGAAACGTCACCGAGCGCTGTCCGAAAGCGCTGCGACGAGCGCCTTGACCTTCTTCTGGCGCCACTGCGGCAGGGGCGCGACAACCCAGTAAGACCGGCGGCAACGCTCCGGCTCGCCCACCGGTACCACTCGGCCCGCCGCGATCGCGCTTTCCGCCAACATCAGCGGCACGCGCGCCTTGCCGAGCCCTGCCGCAGCCGCGCTGATCGCGGTGCCGCCATCGCCAACCGAAAACTGAGTTTCGCGGGCAGCACCATCAGGACCTGGCCCCTCTGGCGCGGGATCGCCCGGCCAGGCAATCCATGGCGCATCCGCATCGGCACCCGGTGCCGCGACGATCTGCATGAGCGGCTCGCCCAATGCCATGCCTTCGAGATCGCCCGGCCCTTCTGCCCAGCGCACCGCAAGGTTCAGATTTGCCTCGGTAAAATCGAGATCGCCATCGCTGCCGACCAGCGCGAATCGCAGCCCCGGATTGGCAAGCCGGAACGCGGCAAGGCGCGGGGACAGCCATGCCGCGAAAAAATCGCGCGGGCAGGCCACGGTATAGACATGGCTCGATTGCCCGGCCTGCATCGCCTGCACGCCTTCCTCGAAGCGCAGGAAACCTTCGCGGATCGCATCGAGCCCCGCTGCCGCCTCGTCGGTCAGCACCAGACCCTTGGTGGTGCGGCGAAACAGAACGACGCCGAGAAGGTCCTCCAGCGCGCGAATCTGCTGGCCGACGGCCGCAGGCGTGACGGCCAGTTCATCCGCCGCGCGGGTGAAGGAAAGGTGCCGCGCCGCCGCATCGAGCACGCGCAGGCCGTTGAGCGGCAGATGAGTCCGCTTCATACCGATTGTGTCATGGCGTTTGTCGCAGGCTCAGTTGGCCGTCGCGGGTGCGGCGAGCGGGAAATGGGGAATCGCCACGTCAATCAGCGAGCCATCGGCCCGCTGCATCGTGTAGTGGCCTTCCATGCTGCCGTGCGGCGTGCCGAGCGGGCAGCCCGACACGTAGTCATGCGCGGCGCCGGGCGCGAGCGACGGCTGTTCGCCAACCACGCCTTCCCCGTCGACGAAGTTGATCATGCCCCGCCCGTCGGTGATCCGCCAATGCCGCGTGAGCAGGCGGATCGGTTGATCGGAGCCGTTCTCGATCCGGATATGATAAACCCAGAACCATTTGCCGGCATCAATGCGCGACTGTTCGGGCAGGAAATTGACGGCAACCCGCACCGTCACTCCAGCCGTCACGGCAGCATGCTGGAAAAGCTGTTTCATGCGCAACAAGCTAGCCCAGATCGGCTCCAGTTCCAACGGTGGATTCATGCCGAAGGCGGCTTGCTGCAACCTGTGGCAATCTCCACACGGGATTTCACCATGTTGATCAGGGCTCCGGCCATCCTCTGCGCCTCGCGCGCCCACGGCGAACACGGCGCAGTTGTGCGCCTGATGACGGCGGACCACGGACTCATTGCCGGCTATGTCGCCGGCGCGCGCGGCCGCACGCTCAGGCCCATACTGATTCCCGGCAATCTGGTGGAGGCACAGCTCAATTCCCGCACCGCCAGCCAGTTGCCCTCCGCTCGGCTCGAACTGGTCACCAGCCGCGGTCCCTGGCTTACCGAGCCATTGGCAAGTGCCGGGATCGGCTGGGCAACCACGCTCACCGCGCGCGCCTTGCCTGAAGGCCAGCCGTTCCCCGCGCTTCACAGCGCACTGGAAGCCGTGCTCGATGCGATCTGCCACGCCCCGTCCGCGCGGGGTTGGGCAAGGGCCATTTCCGCCTACGAAACGCTGCTGCTACGCGAAATCGGCTATGGCCATGCACCGATTCCTCCGGCGGACGAGCCATGGGAAAGCCTGCTCGCTCGGCTCGACCGGCAGGGCCTCGCGCTCGCGAAGCACCTGCTTGCCGATCCGCGCCGCGATGGTATGGCGGCGCGCGCGATGCTCATCGATCGCTTGAAGCGGATCGATGGCGGCACAGCGTAGTAGTTTCGAGGATGGCCCCATGAAGATTGCAGTTTTGCCCGGCGACGGCATCGGCCCCGAAGTGACGCATGAGGCACTGCGTGTGCTCGATGCACTGGACCTCGGCATCGAACGCGAGGAAGCGCTCGTCGGCGGCGCCGCCTATCATGCCACCGGCCATCCGCTCCCGCCCGAAACCCTCGCGCTGGCCGAAGCCTCGGACGGCGTGCTGTTCGGCGCGGTCGGCGATCCCACCTGCGATGCGCTGGAGCGGCACCTGCGCCCGGAACAGGCGATCCTCGGCCTGCGCAAGGCCCTGACCTTGTTCGCAAACCTGCGTCCCGCCAAGGTGTTTTCCGGCCTTGAAGGCCATTCTGCGCTGCGCCCCGAAGTTGCCGGCGCCATCGACCTCCTCATCGTGCGCGAACTCAACGGCGACGTCTATTTCGGCGAAAAGGGCTTCCGCACCACGCCGTCCGGCGAACGCGAGGGCTGGGACCTGATGTCCTACTGCGAAAGCGAAGTCCGCCGCATCGCCCATGTCGCCTTCCGCGCGGCGCAGGGCCGGGGGGGGCGGCTGTGCTCGGTCGACAAGGCCAATGTCCTCGAAACCTCACAACTCTGGCGCGACGTCGTGATCGAAGTCAGCGCCGAATATCCGGACGTGGCGCTCGAGCACATGTATGTCGACAACGCCGCAATGCAGCTGGTCAAGAGCCCCGGCCAGTTCGACGTCGTCGTCACCGGCAACCTGTTTGGCGATATCCTCTCCGATCAGGCCAGCATGTGCGTCGGCTCGATCGGCCTGCTTGCCTCCGCCTCGCTCGGCGCGCGGCAGACGGCGCACGGCACCTTCGGACTCTATGAGCCGATCCATGGTTCCGCACCCGATATCGCGGGCAAGGGCCTTGCCAATCCCATCGCCACGATCCTCTCGCTCGCCATGCTGCTGCGCCATTCGCTTGGCCTCGCCGAAGCGGCGGACCGCATCGAAGCCGCCGTTGCGCGCACTTTGGCGGATGGTATTTTCGGCCGCGATCTGGGCGGACTTGCGGGAACTACGGAAATTGGTGACGCGGTGCTCGCAAGGCTGTAAGCGCGCCGGTCATGCTGCAACTCGCCGTCATCCTCCCCACATTCAACGAGCGCAAGAACATCGCGCCCATGGTCGAGCGCCTTGATACTGCGCTGAGAGGCCTGGCGTGGGAGGCGATCTTCGTTGACGACAACAGCCCCGACGGCACCGCCGAAGAAGCACGCCGCATCGGCCGCGATGATCCGCGCATCCGCGTGATCGAGCGCATCGGCCGGCGCGGCCTCGCCTCCGCCGCGATCGAGGGCATGTGCGCCACTGCCGCGCCCATCGTTGCGGTGATGGATGCCGATCACCAGCACGATCCGGCGCTGCTCCCGGGCATGTTCGAAGCGGTCCAGGGCGGTGAATACGATGTCGCCTATGCCTCGCGCTTTGCCGAAGGCGCCAGCACAGAGGCGTGGGGGCGTCCCGACCGGGTCAAGGCATCCGGCCTCGCCAACCGCATTGCGCGCAAGGTCACCGGCGTGCAGCTGTCCGATCCGATGAGCGGCTACTTCATGCTCCGCGCCGAAACATTGCGAGCCGATGCGCACCGCCTTTCGGGCGTGGGCTTCAAGATCCTGCTCGATATTCTCGCCACGGTCGATGCACCGCTGCGCGTCAAGGAATTCCCGTTGAACTTTGCCGCCCGCGCCGAAGGTGAAAGCAAGCTTGATCGCACCGTGGTGTTCGAGTTCCTGATCGGCCTTTACGACAAGTGGCTGGGCCGCATCATCCCGACGCGCTTCGCCCTGTTCGGCACGATCGGCGCGCTCGGCGTGATCGTCCACATGGCCGTCCTCGCCTCGGTGCTCGGTGCCTTCGGGCAGAAGATCCTCTACCATAACTGGTCGGACCAGATCGAGTTCATCATCGCGCAGACCTCTGCTGCGGTGGTCGCGATGTCGTTCAACTTCATGCTCAACAACGAACTGACGTATGCCGACAAGCGCTTGCGCGGGTTCGTGCCGCTGCTGCGCGGCTGGGCCAAGTTCGCGCTCACCTGCTCGGTCGGCCTGCTCGCCAATGTCGGCGCCGGCGCTGCGCTGATGCGCATGGGCTTCCACGCTTATCCGGCGGCCATCGTCGGCATCGTCGTCGGCTCGGTGTGGAACTTCGCGCTTTCGAGCAAGTTCGTCTGGGGCAAGTACTGATCTGAAATCCTCTCCATTATCCCGCAGGGACAAATGGCGAGAATCGAAAGTTTCTCCACTACGGCATGTTTGCCGATAGCCCCGCTTCCGCAATGACAGCTCTACATGTATTGTTGCTGCGTTATGGCGTTCGCGATCCTCAGGGCAAATCTCCAGCGTAGACGCATCCTGCTGTGTGCAGCAGCGATCGCGATGGCTGCGCTTGATCTGTGGCTGCTGCTGCCGCCGAAGGCTGCTGAGCCACCGATCAGCATCAAAA
>CANCET010000169.1 GCA_947375105.1 Sphingomonadaceae bacterium | reverse complement strand
GAGGGCGCCTACAGCGCACTGCCGGCCGGCGGCACCGTCAGCGGAGAGACTGCGCCCGGTTGGGATCACAACAGCGGCTACGGCGACACCACGACGGTCTATGCCCGCGAGACCACCAATCCCCATAGCGGTAGCGCCTGCCAGGCCATCACTGTCAGCGCGGTGCGTGATGGCAACCTCCAGCTGATCCAGGGCGTGGCGCTCAAGGCCGGCACGGTGGTGTCGGTGAGCGCGTGGGTGCGCGGCGCGAAGGGCACGTTCGCCGATCTCACCATGCAGGGCGGCGCTCCGGACTATGCGCAGATCGCCGGCACTTCGGTGCCGGTGGGCCCAAGCTGGCAGCGCGTACTGGCGCAAGGTTATGTCACGGCGGATGGGCAGGCCGCGATCGTCATCAGCCTGAATGCCCCGGGCCGCATCTGCATCGACGATGTGCGGGTGACAACCCGGCCCGGCAAGCCCGCGCCGATCGCCGCGTTTGGCCCGATCCCCGCGCGCTTCTTCGGCATCCACGTTTCCGATTTCCAGTTCAACCGGCTGCGCAATCCGCGCTTCGCCCCGCCGACGCTGACTGTGGGCACCGCGCTCGCGCCGATCCGGGGCGAGATTGCGCACGATTGGGACGACAATTCCGACTGGGCCGATGTCGCCATCAGCTATGCGCCGGACCCGGCACCCGTTCCCACCGGCGGGGCCGGGCAGAAAGTCACGATCAGCCGCGTCACCAGCGGGCGGCAGCAGATGCGGCAGGGGGTGCGCGTGGTGCCCGGCCAGCGCTATACGTTCAGTGCGCTGGTGCGGGGCACGGCGGGGCTGCCGGTGGACATGCTGATCCGCAATGCCGATGATCCCTACAACGCGCATGCCCTGCGCACGATCACCGATCTTGGCAGCGCGTGGAAGCGCTATGCTGTCACCGGCGCGGTCGGTCCCACCGGGCGGATCGACCTGATGTTCGCGGCGGACCGGCCGGGCAGCTACAGCGTCGCCGATGTCACCTTCACCACCGCCACGGGCAAGGCCGCGCCGCTGGGCGTGCGCTTCCCGCCGCCCGGCTTCGGCGTGCTGCGGCTGTGGGATAGCGGCACGACCTGGGCCGTGCTGGAGCCCAAGCCCGGCCAGTGGCAATGGGATCAGCTCGACCGGTGGATGGCCGCCCGCCAGAAGGGGCAGGCGGTGCTGCTCACGCTTGGCCAGTCACCCACATGGGCTTCCTCCGATCCGGGCTGGGTGACCTACAACGGCGCGGGTGCGGCGGCGCCGCCGAAGGACATCGCCGATTGGATCGCCTACGTCAGCGCAGTGGCGCAGCGCTACAAGGGGCGCATCCAGTATTACGAGATCTGGAACGAGCCCAACGACAAGACGTTCTACGCCGGCACGCTTGCCCAACTCGTCCAGCTGACGCGCACCGCCAGCGAAGCGATCCGCAAGATCGATCCCGCCGCGAAGATCGTCACCGCGCCGCCGTACTCACCGGGCTATCTCGACCAGTACCTCGCAACTGGCGCGGCGCAGTATGCCGATGTCATCGGCTACCATGTCTATGCCACCCCTCCGGAAGAGGCCGCGCGCCAGCTGGCCAACGTGCGGCTGGTGCTGGCGCGGCGCAATCCGGCCGGCAAGCCGCTGTGGGATACCGAAGGCGGCAGCGGCGACGACACCACTCCGCCGGACAAGGCGCGCACTTATATGGCGCGCAAGTATCTGGTGGACCTCGCGTTCGGGGCCTCGCACTTCGGCTGGTACGGCTGGGGGCCGGTGACACCTTATGCCGTGGGCACCGTCGCGCCGGACGATCCACTTGCGCAGACACCGGCAGCGAAGGCGTTTGCGGTGGTGCGCGGCTGGCTGCTGGGCGCAGCGCTTTCGGGGACCCGGATCGATGCGGCGGGATCGTGGCGGATAATGCTCGATCAGCCGGGGGGCAGGAAGGCGCTGGTGCTGTGGAACCCCAAGGGCGCCGCGCGCTTCTCGTTGCCAGTTGCCTATCGCGGCGGGACGGTGACGGATCTGGACGGCCATACCAGTCCGCTTTCCGGCGCGGCCATCGGCCTCTCCGAAGCGCCGGTGCTGGTGACGGCGCCTTAGCCGCGCGCGCTCAATCCCCCCGCGCTCAATCCCCCCGCGCTCAATCCCCGCGCGTCACTCCGAACCCATGCCGGGGGAAGTGCACGTTGACCGGGCCGGTCAGGGTGTGTTCCCGGCGGATCACGATGGTGTCTGTGTCGCAGCGCAGCAGGGTGCCGCGCGTGGGCATCACGCCATAATCCAGCGCGGCGGCATCGACGGTGGTGCCGGGCGGGATGGCGGCGATATCGCTGGCCTCGTCGACGGGGAGCGGATCGGCACTGCGGGCTATGGCGAGCGCGTCTTCGGCGGAAATGACTTCGCCTGAGTGCTGACCGAAGGCGCGCATGCGCGCCATCCATGCGCTGACATGGGGGCGGGCAGCGAGCCAATCGGCCATGCCGCCGCCGGCGTGGATGAACCACAGCATGTGATAGGCCGCGAAATCGGCGATGCTCCAGTCCGCGCCGAACAGGTAGCGGCGGCCATCGGCGAGCTGCGTCTCCATTTCGGCGAGGAAGCGGGCGTAGAGGGCCAGCGCTTCCTCGACCGAATGCATGCGCACGCGGGCGCCTTGCGCGAAATTGGCGCGGTCTTCGGCAAAGGCCTGGGCGGAGCCTGGATCGGTGAAAAAGCTGCCCATGTTCTCGGGCTGGAAGCGCAGGGCCACTGCCGTCCAGAACAGTTCGGTATCGATCCAGCGCGCCAGCGTTTGCGCGGCAAGCCGGTGGCCGGCCGGATAGAGGCTGGCCCCGGCGCCCTTGTCATCGAGATAGGCGGCGATCAGCGCGGTATCGCAATAGATGTCTGCACCCACTTGCAGCACGGGAATGCGCCGGTAGCCGCCGGTGAGCGCGATGGTGGCGGGGCGGGGCATCACCATCGGGACGATCAGCGAGCGCCACGACAGTCCCTTGGCGCCGAATATGGCGCGCACTTTCTCCGAGAAGGGCGATTCCGGGTAATGGTGCAGGATCAGTTCGGCCATCGTTCAGGTTCCTACTTCTTCACCGGCTCCGCGCCGCCAGCGCCGCCTTCGGGCTTTGCCGCATCCCATACCTTGCCGCCGCCGACCCAGGTTTCGAGGACCTTGGTCTTGCGGATCGCTTCGGGGGTGGCGACCATCGGATCGGTATCGACGAAGATGAAATCGGCGCGCAGGCCGGGGGCGAGGCGGCCGAAGCGCTTTTCGGCGAAACCGGCGTAGGCGGCCTGCGAGGTGTAGCCCGCGAACGCGGTCTCGCGGCTCACACGTTCCTGCGGCTGCCAGCCTTGCGGGGGCTGGCCGTTCTCGTCCTGCCGCGTGATCGCTGCGGCAAAGCCCGCCCACGGATCGGGGCGCTCGACCGGGGTGTCCGAGCCGAACGCGAGCGTGGCACCGTTAGCCTTGGCCGTGGCCCAGGCATAAGCGCCCGCAAGCCGGTCCGGCCCGAGCCGGGCTTCGGCCATCAGGCGGTCCGAGGTCTGGTGGATCGGCTGCATCGAGGCGACGAGGCCGACCGATTTCGCGACGCGCGCCGCGACCGGCCAATCGGGGGCGTCGATCACTTGCGCGTGTTCGATGCGCCAGCGCCGGTCGCCCTTGTAGGTCTGGGAGAGGTCGTCCATCGCGTTCAGCAGCACCGCGTTCGCCTCATCGCCAATGGCGTGGACGGCGATCTGGTAGTTGTCCATCGCGGCGCGGCTCATCAGGTTGCCGAGCTGCGTCTGCGTGAAGTTGGGCAGGCCGCGCGTATCGGGCCGGTCGTGATAGGGGGCCTTGAGCCAGGCCCCGCGTGAGCCCAGCGCGCCATCGAGCAAGAGCTTGATGCCGTTGAGCCGCAGCCGATCGGCATAGAGCCACGGCGTCGGCCCCGGGCCGCCGATGCGGATCGTGTTCTCGATCCCCGCGCCGTAGACCATGATCCGCACATAAAGCGTGTTCGCATCGCCGGCGCGGCGGAAGGTCTGCCAGTCTTCCATGGTCGCGCCCATGTCGGCGACGGCAGTGAGGCCGCGGTGGTAGAAATCCTGCTGCGCGAGCGCGAAGGCGATATCGTAATCGCGCGCGGTCGGCGGCGGCACATGCGTTTCGATGAGCGAGCGCGCATTGTCCACCAGCACGCCCGCGGGGCTGCCATCGGCGAGGTGGATGATCTCGCCGCCCGCAGGGGCCTGCGTCGCGGCGGTGACGGCGCCGGCCTTGAGCGCGGCGCTGTTGGCCCAGTTGGCATGGCCGTCCGCGCGTTCGAGCCAGACGGGGCGGTCGGCCACCACGGCATCGAGTTCGGCGGCGGTGGGGAAGCGGCCGAGGTTCCAGCGTTCCTGGTTCCAGCCGCCGCCCAGCAGCCACGGGCGGTCCGGGTGCGCCTTGGCATAGTCGGCGATCTTCGCCAGCGCGTCGCCAAGGCTTTTCGTATCGGAAAGGTCGAGCGTGAGCGCGGCAAAGCCGGTGCCCATCACGTGAACATGCGCGTCGATCATGCCCGGAAGCATGATCCGGCCCTTGCCGTCGATGCGGTACTGGAAGCCCTTCTTTGGCGTCTTCTCACCTTCGTGGATCAGGGCCTTCACCACCCCGGCATCGTCCATCACCATCGCCTTGAAGCGTTCGACATGGCCGTCAGCACCGATGGTCTGGCCCTGCACATTATCGACGAGCGTGTCGGCATATGCGGGGGTGGCGAGGAGGGCGGCGAGCGCCGCCAGAAGCACCTCGGGGAGAGCCGGGCGCGGCATCATGCGTTCCCCCGGCGCGGCAGGCGGCGGATCAGCGCGCTCGTATCCTGACGGCCCCCGCCCAGCGCCTGCACGTCGGCGTAGAACTGGTCGATCAGCCCGGTGACGGGGACGCTGGCGCCCAGCCCACGCGCTTCCTCGATGGCAAGGCCGAGGTCCTTGCGCATCCAGTCTACCGCGAAGCCGAAGTCGAACTCGTCCTTGGCCATGGTGTGCCAGCGGTTGTCCATCTGCCATGATTGCGCGGCGCCGCCCGAGATCGCCTCGAACACCGTGTCCAGATCGAGGCGGGCGGCCTGCGCAAAGCGGATGGCTTCGGCAAGGCCAGCGATGGCGCCGGCGATGCACATCTGGTTGGCCATCTTGGCGGTCTGCCCCGCGCCGGGCTTGCCGACGTGGGTGACGCGCTTGGCATAGGCGGCGAGGACGGGGCGTGCGGCATCGACCGCCTTGGCGCTGCCGCCGCACATGATCGAAAGCGTGCCGGCTTCCGCGCCGGACTGTCCGCCGGTGACGGGCGCATCGACGCAGAGCAGTTCCTTGTCGCGGCCCTCGACCGCGATCTGGCGGGCAATCCGCGCCGAAACGGTGGTATGATCGATGAACAGCGCGCCGCGCCGCAGCGTGGAAAACGCGCCGGTCGGGCTGAGCACGACGTCCGACAAGTCGTCGTCGTTGCCGACGCAGGTAATCACGACATCCGCGCCCTCAGCCGCTTCGGCCGGGCTGGTGGCGACGCGGGCGGCCAGGCCAGGGTTAGCCGCCTGCCAGCTTTCGGCGCGCGCAGGTGTGCGGTTGTAGATGGTGAGGTGGTGCCCGGCGGTGCCGAGGTGGCGGGCCATCGCTCCGCCCATCACGCCAAGGCCGAGGAAGGAAACGTTGAGCGGTGTGGAGGTCTGTTCGGTCATGCGCCGGGTTCTAGCCACTTTGCCGCGCGCTGCCAGCCAGAATCGCGCCGACCCCGAGCAAACGATGCTTGTGCGCGGGGGGCTCCGGGGTCTAGGTGCCGAACCATGCTGCACCGCAACAGAGTCGCCAGGATTGCTCTGCTGGCCTTCTGGCTCAGCCTTGTCGGCGCGGTCACGCTGGCACTGCTGCCGCATCCCCCGCATGTGCCCGAACTGAACGACAAGGCGCAGCACATGCTGGCTTTCGGCACCATGGCGCTATTGGGCGCCTTTGCTTTTCCTCGCTTTCCCAGGGTGCATCTGGCCGAGAGGCTCTCGTTTCTGGGCGCGCTGGTCGAAGTGCTGCAGGCGATCCCGGCGCTGCACCGCGATTGCGATATCCGCGACTGGATCGCCGATACATTGGCGATCATCGCGGTGCTGGTGCTGCTTCAGGTGCTGAAGCTGCCGCGCCGCAAGCGCTGAACGCTTCGGCGGTTCCCTTATGGGCAGGTTTCGATTAGGGGCGGGGGCCATGACCAACACCGCGACCGCCGCCCTGCTGACCCTTGATGACGTCCGTGCCGCTGCCGCCCGCATTGCGGGGCAGGTTGTCCGCACGCCGACGATGTACAGCAAGACGCTGAGCGAGATTACCGGCGCGGAGATCTGGCTCAAGTTCGAGAACCTGCAGTTTACCGCCGCCTACAAGGAGCGCGGCGCGCTCAATGCGCTGTTGCAGCTTTCCGAAGAGCAGCGTTCGCGCGGCGTGATCGCGGCATCTGCAGGCAATCATGCGCAGGGCCTGTCGTATCATGGCACCCGGCTCGGCATGCCGGTCACCATCGTGATGCCGCGCACCACGCCGACCGTGAAGATCATGCAGACCGAGAGCGTCGGCGGCAACGTGGTGCTGGAAGGCGAGACGTTCGACGAAGCCTATGCTCATGCGCGGCTGCTCGAGGCCGAGCGCGGCATGACCTTCGTGCATCCTTTCGATGATCCGCAGGTCGCCGCCGGGCAGGGCACGGTTGCGCTCGAAATGCTGGAAGACGTGCCCGAGATCGAGACCTTGGTCGTGCCGATTGGCGGCGGCGGGCTGCTTTCGGGCATGGGCACCGCGGCGCGCGCGATCAAGCCTTCGATCGGGCTGGTCGGCGTGCAGGCCACACTGTTCCCTTCGATGTATGCCAAGCTCAAGGGTCTGGACCTGCCCTGCGGCGGGGATACCATCGCCGAGGGCATCGCGGTGAAGGAACCGGGCACGTTCACCTCGGCGGTGCTCAAGAAGATTGTCGACGATATCGTGCTGGTGAGCGAACCGGCGCTGGAAACCGCGGTCGCGCTGCTGCTGCAGATCGAGAAGACCGTGGTCGAGGGCGCGGGCGCGGCGGGGTTGGCGGCGGTAATGACGCACCGCAAGCGCTTTGCCGGCCGCAAGATCGGCCTCGTGCTGTGCGGCGGCAATATCGACACGCGCTTGCTTGCCAATGTGCTGCTGCGCGATCTGGCGCGCTCGGGCCGGCTCGCGCGGCTCCGGCTCACCCTGCAGGATCGCCCCGGCGCGCTGTTCAAGGTGGTGGAGGACTTCAACCGCCATCAGGTCAACATTCTCGAAGTCTGGCACAACCGCATCTTCACCTCGCTGCCGGCCAAGGGGCTTACCGCCGAGATCGAGTGCGAGGCGCGCGACCGCGAGCAGATTGATCTGCTCGTCGCGAGCCTGCGCGCCAAGGGTTATGACGTGACGCAGGTGGAACTGGGTTAAGCCTGTTTCGAAACGCTGACCGTTCATTCCTGGTGGTTGCGGCATCCCGTTTCGGCACGCCGCGCCGCCCGTCCATCGCGCCGGACGCAATTCCTTGCCGATTAACTACCTTTGGTGGTTAATGGCCCTTTCACCAAGCGCGCGGGTGAGGCATGTTCCTTCTGTCAGCGCTTCCGGATGGTCCGGCGCGCGGAAGAGGAT
>CANCET010000168.1 GCA_947375105.1 Sphingomonadaceae bacterium | reverse complement strand
CCAGGATCGCGGGCAAGTGGATGACGTAGCCGCCGATGCTGATGGCCAGAATGAAGAATGCGGCCGCGCCAAGCATGAATGTGCGGTTCGCCAGAAATTGCCACCCTTGGTCTCCATTCCGGACTTCGAGTGCCGCTGCCGGTGGCATTTCGGCCTTCGAGGCGCGTTTCTGTCCGTACCAGATCGCAAAGAGCGCGACGGGCGCGATGGCTGCAATGGCAATCGCGATTTGCAGATAAGCCTCGCGCCAACCCGATGTGCGAATGGCCCGCTCGACGAGCGAAGGGGCAAGGGTCGCAGTAACCGCTAGCCCGGAGTAGCCGAGCCCGAGGGCAAGTCCTTTGTGCCGGACGAACATCTGATTCACGGCGCGCAGGAAACTCACAGGCGAGGTCGCGGATCCTAGCAAGGCAATCGTCAGCTGCAGTGCAAGGTAGTCATAGGGGGATGGCCCAACGCGGCTGAGGCCTACATAGGCGGCAACCATGACCACATAGCCAAGGAGCGCGGGTCGAATGATGCCGAAGCGGTCGACTATGACCCCCGCAAGCGGAGACGCGAGCGCAATGACCAGCGAAAACAGTGAGGCGACAAAGGGGATCCAGGTGCTCGGCCAGCCCATGTCGGCCTGAAGCGGCCGCATGAACATGCCGGTGGTGTAAAACGGTATCGCGGAAGCACTGACCGCGAGCCCGAGAAACGTGCCAACGATAATTGGCCAGCCTCTGCCGAACTCCGCGTCGCACTGATTTTCACCACCAGACCCAGTCGTCATTTCCACCGCCTCCGCGCCGGGAAAAAGCAAACGGCCACGGTTTCCCGTGGCCGCCGCTTTCAATCTTTCACATCCCGAAATTGGGATACGGTAGGCAGATCAGAACTTGACCGAAGCCCTCACACCGTAGGTCCGAGGCGGCAGAGCCTGCTGGAACACGTTGCCGGTCGTGGTGCTCTGGAGCACCGAGGTGGCCACGAAGTGATCGGTGACATTGTTCACATATGCCGTAATCGACCAGGCCTTCTCGGGGGCCATGTAGGACAGCGAGAGATTGCCGAGAGCGTATCCCTTCTGCGTGAAGCCATCCGGAGACGGCTGGGCAAGCGAAAGGATGGAGGTCGAGGCAAAGCTCACGTTCGCATTGGCGGCGACTTCAGCGCCGCTTGCCAGCTCGAACGTGTGTTCATAGCTCGCATTGCCCGACAGCGTCGGCGACAGCGGTCGGCGCATGCCATCATATACCGCCGAAGGAATGCCGATGAACGGAATAGCCAGCGTCGCGTAGCGGACATAGTTCGAATGCTGGATCAAGCCGTTGACCGTGAACGTGTCGTGCGGGGTGATCTTGACCGCGCCTTCGAGTTCCGCGCCGTAGACGTGCGAGGACCCGGGTACGACCACGAAGGCAAGGCCGATCGGATTGATCGGGCCGAACACCGGGTTGGATTCGCGCTTGTAGTCCCAATAGAACGCCGACACGTTCAGGCGCAATTTGCCGCCCATGAATTCGTTCTTCGAACCCACTTCATAGGCATAGAGCTTTTCGGGATCGAACGTGTTGGGCGGCGATCCGGGGTTGAAACCGCCTGACCGGAAACCGGTGCTCGCATTCGCGTAAATCAAGGAGCGTGCGCCCACATCGTATTCGACGCCGGCTTTCCAGTTGAACGAATTGAACTTCAGGTGACCGGTGTTGGCCACCGAGCACCGGTCGGAAATGCCATAGCCGGCACCGGTTGCCGGAATATAGTTCGGGCACAGGAACGCCGGTACACCAGGAGCAACCGTTGCGCCGCTGATGTCCTTGGATTCCGTCGTGTAGCGCACGCCGCCGGTCAGCCGCAGACTGGGGGTCACGGCGTAGGTCGCCTGGCCGAACGCGGCATAGCTGTTGCTGTCCAGCTTCGGCGTACCGAGCGTGATGTAACCAAGCCCAAACTGGAAGAAGGTCTGGGTTGAGTTGTTCTTCTGATTGAAATGGTAGAGACCGAGGACCCATTTCAAAGGCCCATCGCCCGTCGAGGCCAGCCGCGCTTCGACCGTGAACTGCTTCGCGTCGGTAAAAATGTCCGAGTTGTAGCCATAGTTCGCGAGGTGATCATTGACCTTGGTGGTCACATACCCCGGGATGATCGTCAGGTTTGCAAAACCAAGGTCAGCGTTGAGTTCTGCGCTCAAAATCAGCTGTTCGTGCTTGATGCGGGGATCCGCATAGGGCGCGACAGTATCATTGGGAGCCGCAAAGCCGGTCGGGTGGACCCAGCTGCCATCGAGGTTCTGCCAAGGATCATTGGGATCCAGATAGCGCCCCGTAGCGCCGGGCTTGATGGCGCCGGCACCATTGAAATTGGTGCCCGGAAAGAGCGGCGTGTCACCCGGACCCTTGCCGGTTTCCTTGAAGTAGTCGGCGAGGAAGTTGATCGAAAAGGTGCTGCTCGGCTTGAACAACAGCTGACCGCGCACGGACCTGGTATTGGCGTTGCTTTGGCCATTCGAGAAATAACCGTCGTGCTTGATCGCGCTGCCCGACACGCGGGCGGCGAACTGGTCACCAAGCGGCACGTTCACGAAACCCTGCGCTTCAAGGTCGCTATAATTGCCAGCCTGCACGGTCACGCTGCCGTCGAGACGACCAAGCTCGGGCCGATTGGGAAGGATGTTGATCGCGCCCGCCGTCGAGTTGCGCCCATACAGTGTTCCCTGCGGACCCTTGAGCACTTCGACGCGCTGAATATCGTAGAACGCCGCGTTCCCGCCATAAGGCTGCGCGATGTAGATTCCGGCGATGTTGTAGGCGACGCCGGGTTCACCGAAGTTGTTGACGACGCCGCCGCCGACGCCGCGAATCACGATCTGGCTGAAGCCACCGCCCTGGTTGACCTGAATGCCGGGCACGACAGTCGAAAGGCCCGCAGCGTTGACGACGCCGCTTTGAACCAGAGTGTCCGACGAGATGGCGGTGATAGCCTGCGCGGTCTTTTGCGTGCTCGTCGATCGGCGCTCTGCCGTAACGATGATCTCACCGAGGCTGGCGTCGTCCTTGGACGCCTGGGTCGACGCAGCTTCCTGCGCGACAGCTGGAGTGGCCAATGCACTGAGTGCGCCAACGAGCGCTGTGCAGGCGACCAAACGGAACGTGATTCTTGGTGCCATGTCGCAATCCCCTCCCTGTGGAATTCGAGAATTATTCCAGTCGTTTTCCGACCTGACATCGCCATAGGGCGGCGCTTACAATATGAAAAATTTTTACTTCGGATGATTGCAATCTGATTTTCAGATTGTGGGACTCGATCAATCAGCGGCGTCGAATGCGATTGTGGATGTGCAAAGGGGGCCGCAAAGAAATCACTTTGCGGCCCCCAGTACGGCTCACTTATGGTTGTGCTCAAGGGTCAACCTACCCCGACTGGGGCTATGTGTTACTCGAGCAACTTGCCTTCGAGTTCCCCATCGAGGAACTTGTTCGGCTTTAAAAAGAACGAGATGACCAGTGCGCCGTTCGGAGAGCGCGCGGTGTGACGATTGCCCTTGGGCCGCCAGACATACTGACCCGCCAGAGCCTCACCTTCCTCGTCCACCAGCGATCCTGACAAGACCCAGGTCTGCTCGACCTCGACATGTTCGTGGCGTGCCAGTTCGGCTCCCGGTTGCCAACGGAACAGCGCGGTGAGCAAACCGCTCTCCTTTTCCTGCATCAGGATCTTCATCTCGATCCCCGGAGAAGGCGTCGGCTTCCACGGAAGGAGCTCAGGATCAACATAGCGCGAATCCAGCGGGCCGAGGTCGGCCTCGTGCGGCAATGAGGGTGTGTTGGCCATGAGGTCTCTCCTTACTTGAGCAGCAGACGTGCAGCTTCGACGGCGGTCTGGCCGACGCGGACTCCTTTGGCTGCAGCCGGAGCGTTTACCGCGCTGATCACACCATCGAGGAAAGTGCTGTGACCATCCCCCATGCGCGCGGTCATTGCATCGACCGATGCGCCGGGAATGCCATCAGGTTCGACGTCGGCGAGCGCGCTTGTGCCGCTCTCGTTCTTGCCTACGCCGCCATCCGAGCAAATGAAGGCCCAGGGGCGATAGTCCCGGAAATAACCAACAACGCTGCGGCCCGTATGGCCGGCTGTGCACAACACGTTCCGCTCGCGGTCTTCGGGCAAGGCGAATGCGATCGAATCCGTGCAAACGATCGACCGTCCGGTCTCCGCATCGGTCTCCATGACTTCGCGCCGGGCCGGATCCCAGTGCGCCGGACGCAGCGCGCCCGACAGCATGGCTTCGGCCGCATCGCGCACCGGCATGCCGGGCTTGATACCAAGCTTTTCGGCGCTGTCGTTGACCCGGCTGACAATGCCCTCTTCGAAGAGGTCGCGCCCGTTGCCCATCTCTGCTGTCATGACATCTGCAGCGGCAGCCGGGATGTTCAGCGCTTCGTAAAACGCCAGGCCGGCGACGCCCGCACCATCCTTGCCGATCGCGCAGTCCAGTCCGATCACGCAGCGCGGCTTGGCCGCAATGACCATCTTGGCGCACAGAACGCCAGCGTACGAGGCGTTCACGATGCAATCGCCGCTCGTACCGGGATGGGCGGCGACAAAGTCGCCAACATAGGTGGCGGAATCAAACACCAGAATTCGGCCTTCGGCGTGCTGGACTATGATAGGATCGTGCGTGGCAGCCATGACTGGGTTTCCTACGAAAGCGTGGAGAAGGCGGTCGGGATCAGCAGACGGTTTTCCATGCGCTGCAACATCGGCCGCACCTCGCGCAGGAATTCCTGCCAGACCGGATTCTTGGCCAATATGGCCCGGCGTTCGAGGCGGGCTTCAAAGCTGGGATAGCTCCAAAGGCTCACGACGGCGTTCAGTTCGCCCACTTCGCTGGAAAAATAGGCAAGGAACCCCTGAAGGGTTTCAAACTGCACCTTGCGCCCCGCCTTTTCGTAGAGCGCAAAGTAGTCGGCAGGGCCAAACTCGGGTTTCAGGACATAAGTGCGTTGTTCAACGATCGACATGGGTTTCCGCCTGATCTTGAGGGGTGGCCTGACCGGCGAGCTGCTCACCGATCAGGAAGCCGAAAGTCATCGCGGGCCCGAGCGTTATGCCGCCGCCGGGATAGGCTCCGCCCATGATGCTCAGCGCATCATTGCCAACCGCGTAGAGGCCGGAAATGCTGCTGCCATCGGCGCGCAAGACCTGGCCGCGTTCATTGGTGGCAAGCCCTGCGAAAGTACCCAGATCGCCGAGCACGACGCGAATGGCGTAGAACGGACCCGTCGCCAGCGGGGCAACGCAAGGATTGGGCTTGTGCTCCGGGTCGCCGAGATAACGGTTGTAGCTTGAGCTGCCACGGCCAAACTCGGGATCATCGCCGTTTGCGGCGCCTGAATTGAAGGTCGCGAGCGTCTGCTCGAATGCTTTCGGCGGTATTCCGATGCGTTCTGCCAGTTCTGCCGCGGTGCGGCCTGACTTCAGATAGCCAGAGCGCAGATAGGGCTGCAGAATGAACGGGGCCGGTTTGACAAATCCAAGGCCATATTTGCGGATCGCGCGGTGATCGGCGATGATCCAGGCAAAGGTTTCGCCGCCATCAGGTGTGCCGGCCAGCATCGCCTGGCCGACGTCATGATAGGAATTGGACTCGTTGGTGAACCGGCGGCCGTCACGGTTGACCATGATTACCCCGGGTTTGTACCGATCGATCAGGTGCGGGAATACGCGCACGCGCTGCTTGTCCGGCACGCGCGATACCGGGATCCATGCCGCAGGCTGGGCAATCGCACTGTCAAACTTGCCACCAACACTTTCACCGAGCCGGATGCCGTCACCGACATTTCCGGGTGGTGCGGGGCTCAGGTGACTTTCACCCGCCGCCTCGTGACGGAACAGCTGTGCACGCCTGTCGCGTGCTTGCGGAAAGCCTCCAGCAGCCAGCACAACACCGCGCGAAGCTCTGATCCGCTGACGCCGATCGCCGGTCACGACTTCAACGCCGATTACGGTGCCATGTTCGTCGCAAATCAATCCTTCGACAGCCGAGGATGTCCTGATTTCGCCGCCACGGTCGAACAATGATCGCGACAGTCGAGCAATCAGCGCATTGCCATTGGTCAGGCGGGTAGCCCGGCGGTGCACAGCCAGGTCGCGCCCATAGCGTGAGATGAGTTTCGTGACGTGCCAGAACGATTTGAGCGACTTGGTCGCATTGAACAGGTGCTTCACATCGTCGCTGGCGTTCAGCATCATCCCCAGCAGGGTGATCTCCGCCAGAGGCGGACGCAGCCGCTTGAATTCGCTGCCGAGTTCGACGGCATTGTAAGGGACTGGCGCGATCGAGCGTCCGGTGCTGACTGCGCCGGGAGCGTCGGGGTGGTAGTCGGAAAATCCGTGTGCCGGCATGAAGCGCACCGCGCTTGTCTCGCTTTCCATGAAGCCAACCATGCGCGGTGCGGCAGCCAGAAAGGCCTTAACCCGCGCGGCATTGAAGGCATTGCCCGCCTCATGCCGCAGGTAGTCTTCGGCGCTGCGGCCTGCGGGTTGCTCTCCATCGGGAAACTTGCCGTTACCCGGCACCCATAGCACGCCGCCGCTGAGCGCCGTTGTTCCGCCGAACACATCGCCCTTTTCCAGAACGACGACATCCAGTCCCTTGATCGCTGCCGTGACGGCGGTGCCGAGGCCGCCGGCCCCGGAGCCCACCACGATCACGTCATGGGTTTCGTCCCACGCAGCGGTCATTGGCTAGCGCTTCCACGCTGGAACTGCGGAGGCGCTGAATACCGCAGGGCCGAAAACTGCATACCGCCGTCGGCAACGAGATCCTGTCCATTCACGTATGACGCGGCGTCACTCGCAAGGAATGCAACGAGCGCTGCGATTTCATCGGCTGTGGCGGGGCGTCCGAGCGGCACGGTCGCCAGACGGCGGGCACTTGCTTCGGGGTCGGCATAGAAGTGCTCTGACAGCGGGGTGCGCACCAACCCCGGGCTGATGGTGTTGGTCCTGATACCGTAAGGACCCCATTCGACCGCAAGCTGGCGGGCGAGAGCGAGCACACCCGCCTTGCTTGGCCCGTAGGCTGCGGTCGTATTGGGCAAGTGCGCGGCCACTGATCCGGTGATGACAATCGCGCCCTTTCCCGCTGCGATCATCGCTTCGCCGAAATAGCGCGCACATAGGAACGGCGCTCGCAGATTGACCGCCATGGTCAGGTCCCAATCGGCGATATCGATATCCGCGACGCTCGACGCTGGCCGCAGGACCCCGGCATTGGCCGCCAGAATTTGCGCTCCGCCGAGGTCCTTCTGGATCTTGACGGCGGCGTCGCGGATCTGCTCAGCCTGCGTTAGATCGCAGATCACTGGCACCGGCTTTGCGCCGCCCAGTTCAAGGAGCTCGGCGGCCAGCAATTCCAATGGGGCCAGCACCTGGTCCATCATCACCACGTGTGCACCAAGCGCGTGGAATCGCCGGGCAATGGCCTGACCGATCCCTCCGGCTGCGCCTGTCACGACTGCAACGCGCCCATCAAGCCGAACGCCATCGACCACCGCCGGCATGGTCACGCTTCCTCTTGATAGGTCTTGTAGGTCACGTAGCCGACGGCTCCGGCAGTGCCGTAAAACACCGAAGGATCGATCGGCGTCTGCGGCCAACCGTTCCTGAGCCGTTCGACCAGATCCGGATTGGTCAGGAAAGGGCG
>CANCET010000167.1 GCA_947375105.1 Sphingomonadaceae bacterium | reverse complement strand
TAGCGGCGCACGACCTTGCCATCGCGGCCGATCAGGAACTTGGTGAAGTTCCACTTGATCCCTCTCGTGCCCAGCACGCCGGGTGCTTCGCTCTTGAGCCACTGGAAGATCGGATCCGCGCCCGCGCCGTTCACATCGACCTTGGCCATGAGCGGAAAGCTCACGCCGAAGTTGACCTTGCAGAAGCTTTCGATCTCGTCGGCCGTGCCGGGTTCCTGTCCGCCGAACTGGTTGCAGGGGAACGCAAGCACTTCGAAGCCGCGCTCCCCGTATTTGCGCCACAGCGCTTCCAGACCGTCATACTGCGGGGTGAAGCCGCACTTGGAGGCGGTGTTGACGATGAGCAGAACCTTGCCCGCCTTCTCGGCGAGGTTCACTTCCTTGCCGCCGGGCAGCTTGGCGGTGAAATCAGTGATGGTCGCTGGCTGCTTTTGGGCGCTGGTCACGGCAAGTTCTCCTGAGCGGCGAGGGCAAGTATTTCGGCAACGTTGAGGCTCTTGCCGCCGGCGACTTCGATCACCACCCGCGAACGTTCGTCGGCACGCATTCCGGCTACTGCGCGCACCAGATCGCCAAGCGAACCCTTGCGCAGGACCGTGAAGTTGTAGTCCAGCTCAGAGCCGCTATCGTCGCGCGCTTGAAGCGTGGCGGCTGCGGTCCAGTCGGTCGTCATCATTGCGCTGAAGCCCCTGCATGATCCGGCAATCGCATGATCCGGCAATCGCATGATCCGACAATCATATAATCCAGCAAGGCTCGCACGCCCGGCAGCCGGGATCAAGCTTGCAATCAGGTGGCGAGCAGACCTTCATGCAGCCGCACTACCCGGTCCATGCGCAGGGCCAGACGTTCGTTGTGCGTGGCGACGAGCGCCGAACTCCCCTCCCCGCGCACCAGCTTGAGAAACTGTTCGAGCACCTTGTCGGCGGTCGCTTCGTCGAGGTTGCCGGTCGGCTCGTCCGCCAACACGAGGCCGGGGCGGTTGGCGAGCGCACGGGCCACGGCAACGCGCTGCTGTTCACCGCCCGATAGCTGGCTGGGCCGGTGCGAGAGGCGATGGCCAAGGCCAAGCGCGGCAAGCAGTTCCTCCGCCCGCGCGCGCGCCTCAGCGGCGCTCTTGCCGGCAATCAGCTGCGGCAGGACAACATTCTCGGTCGCGTTGAAATCGGGCAGCAAGTGGTGGAACTGGTAGACAAAGCCAAGGTGATCGCGGCGGAGAGCGGTCCGTGCATCGGCCGATAGCGCGCTGGCTTCGACGCCCGCGATCTCGATCCGGCCGGTGAACCCGCCTTCGAGGAGGCCGACGGCCTGAAGCATGGTTGATTTGCCCGAGCCGGACGGCCCCAGCAGCGCAACGATCTCGCCCGGGCGGATCGCAAGATCGATGCCGCGCAGGACCTCGATCGTCTCCCCGCCTTGCGAGAAGCTGCGGCGCAGATCAGCGAGGCGCACGAACGGCTCACTCATAGCGCAGCACCTGCACAGGATCGGTGCTCGCGGCCGTCAGCGCCGGATACAGCGTCGCGAGGAAGCTGAGGACCAGCGCCATGATGCAGATCACGGTGATTTCGACCGGATCGCTGCGACTGGGCAGCTCGGTGAGAAAGCGGATCTGCGGGTCCCACAGGGGCTGCCCGGTGAGGTATTCGACGCTGTTGACCACGCTCTGGCGGAAATAGAGAAACACGAGGCCAAGCGCGAGCCCGACTGCTGTCCCCAGAGCCCCGATCACGAAGCCGATGGTGACGAAAACCTTGAGCAGGCTCTTCCGGGTCGCTCCCATCGTCCGCAGGATCGCGATGTCGCGCGTTTTGGCGCGCACCAGCATGATGAGCGACGAAAGGATGTTGAACACCGCCACCAGCACGATGATCGAAAGCACGACAAACATCGCCACGCGTTCGACCGCCAGCGCCTCGAACAGGCTCGCGTTGATCGTCTTCCAGTCGGTCACTTGCGCGCGGCCGACGAGCGCCTGCTTGATCGGCGCGAGGGTCTGCGCGGCGGTGTCGGCATCGGTCGTCGTCACCTCGATCATGCCGATGGTATCGCCCGTCAGCAGCAGGGTCTGCGCGTCGGCAATGGGCATCACGACATAGGCCTGATCGTAATCATAGACGCCGATCTCGAAAATTGCGGCGACGCGGTAGCCGATCTGGCGCGGCACGGTGCCGAAGGGCGTCGAGCGGCCCTGCGGGTTGATGATCGTGATCGTATCGCCGATTTGCGCGCCAAGGCTTTCGGCAAGGCGCGAACCGATCGCGACATTGGTCGAACCCGCGCGCAGATCCGCAAAACTGCCGGCGAGACGCTTGGCGGCAAGGCGTTTGAGATCGGCCGACGTATTGCCGCGAACGAGGATCGCCTCGACCCGGCCATTGAAAGTGGCGAGCAGCGGCTGTTCGATCAGCGGGCTCGCGCGTGTCACGCCCGGCGTCGCCTCGACCCGCTTCAGGATATCCTGCCAATCATCGAGCCGCCCGCCATAGGCCTGAATGATCGCGTGGCCATTGAGCCCCACGATCTTGTCCAGCAGTTCGGCTCGGAAACCGTTCATCACGCTCATCACGATGACCAGCGCGGCCACCCCGAGCATCACCGCGACAAGGCTGATGCCGGCGACCATGGCGATGAACGCTTCGCCTCGGCCCGGCAGCATGTAGCGCTTGGCGATGGTCCATTCGAAGGGCGAGAGGATCAAGTGTAGGCTCGCATAAGCATATGTCCGGGCATCTAGGCGCATGTGCCGGTCGTGGCAACCATGCGACAGCAAGCGCACAGCATGGTCACTGGGCGCAACTGCCGCTTGGAGACACTTGCGTTACGCCCCAAAGCTCGCCACATGGCGGCCGAAGGCGTCGGTACGGGCGCCGCAGCGCGGAATCCGGAACGCCCATGAACCTCACCGATCCCCTTTGCGGCGCGGCCCATCCCTTTTACGACGAGAATGGCGACAAACTCCGCGAGGAATGCGGGATTTTCGGGGTTCTCGGCGCGCGAGACGCCGCTGCCATCGCCGCTCTCGGGCTGCACGCGCTGCAGCACCGCGGTCAGGAAGCCGTCGGCATCACCAGCTTCGATGGACAGGAATTCTATTCGCGGCGCGGAATCGGCCATGTCGCGAGCATTTTTTCCAGCAGCGAGGCGATTGCCGAACTGCCGGGCACGATGGCCGCGGGCCATGTGCGCTATTCGACAACCGGCGGCTCCGGCCTGCGCAACGTGCAGCCGCTGTTTGCCGATCTGGCCACCGGCGGCTTCGCCATCGCGCACAACGGCAATATCTCCAACGCGATGACGCTGAAGCGCGACCTCGTCGCCAAGGGCGCAATCTTCCAGTCGACCTCCGACACCGAAGTGATCATCCACCTCGTGGCGACGAGCCGCTACCCGACGTTGCTTGACCGGTTCATTGATGCGCTGCGGCTGGTGGAAGGCGCCTATTCGCTGATCTGCCTGACCAACGAGGGCATGATTGCCTGCCGCGATCCGCTGGGCATTCGCCCGCTGGTCATGGGCAAGCTGGGCGATGGTGTCGTGTTCGCCAGTGAAACCGTCGCACTCGACGTCATCGGCGCGGACTTCGTGCGCGAGGTCGAGCCGGGCGAGATGATCCAGGTCGGGCATGACGGCGAGATTCGCTGCCACCGCCCGTTCGGCAAACCCAGCCCGCGCCCCTGCATCTTCGAACACGTTTATTTCAGCCGCCCAGATTCGCTGATGGGCGGTCGTTCGGTTTATGAAGTGCGCAAGGCCATCGGCGCCGAACTCGCGCGCGAATCACAGGTCGAAGCCGATCTCGTGATCCCCGTGCCGGACAGCGGCGTGCCCGCCGCGCTCGGCTTTGCGCAGGCTTCAGGCATTCCCTTCGAGCTTGGTATCATTCGCTCGCACTACGTCGGCCGCACGTTCATCCAGCCTTCGGACGGCGCACGCCATGCCGATGTGAAGCGCAAGCACAATGCCAACCGCGCGCTGGTTGCAGGCAAGCGCATCGTGCTCATCGACGATTCGATCGTGCGCGGCACCACCTCGATGAAGATCGTGCAGATGATGCGCGATGCCGGCGCGAGCGAAGTGCATTTCCGCGTCGCCAGCCCGCCGACCGAGCATTCGTGCTTCTATGGTGTCGATACGCCCGAGCGCTCCAAGTTGCTCGCCGCGACGATGGACGTGGAAGCGATGGCCAAGTTCATCCACGCCGACAGTCTCGCGTTCGTCTCGATCGACGGACTCTACCGCGCGGTCGGCGAGGCCGAGCGCAACAAGGCCTGCCCGCAATACTGCGATGCCTGCTTCAGCGGTGAATATCCGACCCGTCTGACCGACTTGATCGGCCGCGACGGCGCGGACCAGCTGCCGCTCCCGGTGGGCAAGGTGGCATGAGCGACGCGGGCCCACTCGCAGGTCAGCTTGCGCTGGTTACTGGCGCAAGCCGCGGCATCGGTGCAGCAACCGCCAAGGCACTGGCCGCAGCCGGCGCGCATGTGATCCTTACCGCACGCGCGGGCAAGGACCTCGAAGCGACCGAGCAGGCGATCTATGAGACAGGCGGCAACGCCACGATCGCGCCGGTCGATCTGGCCGAGCCCGACGGCATCGCCCGTCTCGCCGCCGCCATCGGCCGCCGCTGGGACGCGCTCGACATCCTCGTGATCAACGCAGCGGTGCTGCCGACGCTGACCCCCGTGTGGCAGATCGAGCCCAAGGACCTCAGCCGCGCAATGACGCTCAACGTGCTGGCAACGCAGTCGCTGATCGCGGGCTTTGACCCGATGCTCAAGAAGAGCGCCGATGCCCGCGTGATCGGCGTGACATCCAGCGTCGGCTCGGCTCCCCGCGCGTATTGGGGTGCCTATGGCGCCAGCAAGGCGGCGTTCGAGAACCTGCTCGATGCCTATGCACAGGAAGTCCGCGCGATCTCGGCGATCCGTGTCGCGATCCTCGATCCGGGTGCCACGCGCACCGCGATGCGCGCCAAAGCCTACCCTGGCGAGGACCCCGCCAGCGTTAAGGCTCCCGAAGTGGTTGCCGATTATATCACCGCGCTGCTTGGTGAATCGTTTGTCAGCCCGGCTCGCGTTTCAGTTAACCAGACCCGGGAACCACAAGTCCTGACAAAAGGTTAAACGCGTCTGGCGATAGTCGGCACAGGGCTTCCCGCGCGGGGAAGGCCGAATCGACTCAGGACAATCGCCATGCACAAGGACTGGGATCCTTACGCGAACGAAGCTTACTATCAGGCGACCCAGGAAGACCGCTGCGCTCCGCGCAGCAAGGTCAACATTCCGGCGAGTCTCCGGCCCTCGGGCTCCAAGAGCTTCCATACCGTGGTGCACGATCTCTCGATTGGCGGGTTCTCGGCGACATCGCTCAACCGGATGCATGTCGGCACGATCTGCTGGCTTACGTTGCCGGGTCTGGAATCATTGCAGGGCGAGGTGGTCTGGTGGCAGCGCGGACAGGTCGGCTGCGCGTTTGCAAGCCTGCTGAGCCCGATCATCCACGACAACATTCTTCAGCGCTATCGCGGCGATGGAGTCTATCGTCCGGTCGCCTGATGCCGGGCAGTAAATTTTTTCTTAACATATTCAACGAACCTCAAGTTCGCTTAAGCAAGGTTACCTGGCTGACCGTGATCCCCCCGCCCGCAAAGCCAGCCTCGCAATACATCAGGTAGAAGCGCCACAGCCGCACGAAGCGCGCGTCGAACCCTGAAGGCAGCCTGCCTTCCTCCACCGCCCGGTCAAACGCCGCGCGCCAGAGCTTCAAAGTGCGCGCATAGTCCTGCGCGAAGTCTACTTGATCCAGCCATTCAAGCCCCCGCACTTCGGCCAGACGGCGAAACTCGCTGACCCTGAGCAGCATGCCGCCCGGGAAGATGCAGGTCTGGATGAAATCGGCATTGCGGGCGTACGCGTCGAACAAATCGTCGCGGATCGCGATGTACTGGAGCGCCGCCCGCCCGCCGGGTTTAAGCGCACTGGCAATGCGGTCGAGGTAGGCGGGCCACCATTCGCGGCCCACGGCCTCGACCATCTCGGTGCTGATGACCGCATCGAACGTGCCGGTGACGTCGCGATAATCCTGCCGGCGGTATTCAAGGCCCGGAAGCGGCGCAGCGGCCGCCTGTGCGCGTGCCCACTCCAATTGCGGCTCCGACAGGCTGATCGCGGAGACGCTGGCCTGATGGCGCTCGGCGATGCGGTGCGCGGTATAGCCCCACCCGCAGCCGATTTCGAGCACGTGGCCGCCCGGGCTCAGCGCCAGGCGGTCGATCATGAGATCGACCTTGTGGCGCTGCGCCTCCTCGAGGCTGGCGCCCGCCGCGATCCCGTCCCAGCACGCCGAGGAGTAGCTCATCGTCGGATCGAGCCACAGCGCGTAGAAATCGTTGCCCAGATCATAGTGCGCCGCGATATTGCGTGCGGCGCGGCTGCGGCTGTTGCGGCGCAAGCCATGGAGCAAGCGCGCGCCCATCCGCCACAGCCCCTTGGACCGCGCGATATCGCCCAGGGAAGCCGCATTGCGAACGAACAGCGTGAACAGCTGCACCGGATCCGCGCTGTCCCACTCGTGCGCCTCGTAGCCCTGATAGCAGCCGACGGAACCACTGGTTACGAGCCGCAGCACGGCGCGCCAATCGTGGACGGTCACTTCCGCCGCCGGCCCCTCGCCCCGCCCGCCAAGCAACCGGGTGGTTCCGCCCGGGAAATGAGCAAGAAGCGATCCATGCGTAAGGCCGGCGTCGATCCGCGCAAGGATGCGCCCCACAGGTCCGGCAAACACGCGCATGATCGCACCGCCCGTTCCGGCCAAAGGCTTGCCGCCCTCCATGAGTTGCCCACCCCGTCCGGGCACTTGTGCATTCATGGGCCGGAATATGGAGCGATCAACAGGTCAGGGCAACCGAATGCCCTCAGTTGTCCCAAGATCAGGGCTTCGCGTTCCACTCGGCATAGGCGGCGAGTGCCCGCGCCCGCGCTTCGGCATGGCCCACGATCCGCGCCGGATAAGCGCGCGGGCGGAGATCGGGATCGTGAATGCGGCTGTCGTCCAGATGCGCAAGCTCGGGAACCCACTGGCGGATATAGGCCGCCGCATCGAACTTGGGAGACTGGGTGAGCGGGGCCATGATCCGCACGAACATGTTGGAATCAACGCCCGTGCCCGCGCTCCACTGCCAGTTGACCGCATTGGATCCGTAGTCGGCATCCACCAGCGTATCCCAGAACCACCGCTCGCCCTCGCGCCAATCGATCAGCAGGTGCTTGATAAGGAAGCTCGCGGCGATCATCCGCACGCGGTTGTGCATCCAGCCCGTTGCCCACAATTCGCGCATCCCGGCATCGACGATGGGATAGCCGGTCCGGCCCTGCTGCCATGCCTTCAGGCCGTCGGCGTCATCACGCCACGGGAAATTGGCAAAAGCCTCCCGCGCCGGATTCCCGGCATAATCGGGCAGCTGGAGGATCACGTTCTGCGCATAGTCGCGCCAGCCCAGTTCGCCGAGGAACGTGCCGACCGAGCCGCCACGCTCCGCCGTGGCATGCCAGATCGTTGCGGGAGAAATCTCGCCGAAATGCAGGTGCGGCGAAAGGCGCGATGTGCCCGGCACGCTCGGCAGATTGCGGCGTTCGGAATAGGCGCGGGCGCGCGGGAGGAAGGCTTCGAGCCGCTCGGCGGCACCAGCCTCGCCGGGTATCCATTCGCTGCGCATTCCGCCCGCCCAATCGGGTGCTGTCGGGAGGAGCTTCCAATCC
>CANCET010000166.1 GCA_947375105.1 Sphingomonadaceae bacterium | reverse complement strand
CGGCGAAGTGCAGCCTTGGCACCGGTCCGGGCCTGCCGCCGCACCGCCCGCGCGCAGCCGGGCGATCTCGAACCTGTTCCTGCCGCCCGAAGCGAGCACGATCTGGGCGGAGCTTCCAGCCGAAGCGCGGCGGCTTTCGGGCGTGCGGTTGATGGAAACCGCGCATCCCGAAGAAGAAGCGCAGGCGCTGGCCGTGCTGGTGCGGCAGGCGCTGGCTGTGCCGGAAAAGCGCGTTGCGGTGATCACGCCGAACCGCGATCTGGCGCAGCGACTGGTCGCGCATCTGGAGCGGTGGAGCATTGCTGCCGATGATACGGCCGGCCGGCCCTTGTCGCAGACGCCGGCCGGCCGGGTGCTGCTCCAGCTCGCCGAAATTGCCGCGACGGCGGCTGCGCCGGTGCCGCTGCTCGCGCTCTTGGGGCACCCGCTGGTGCGGCGCGGGGAAGGGCGGCCCGCCTGGCTCGAACGCGTGCGCCAGCTTGATCTGGTGCTGCGCGGTCCGCGTCCGGGGCCGGGGCTCGATGCGGTGCGTAGCGCGGTTGCGGCGCGGGAGAAGGATTTTCCCGGCCTTACGGATTGGTGGAGCGAAGCCGCCGTGCTGCTCGCGCCGCTGCTCGATGAGGCAGCGCCGCCATCGCTGGCGGCAGGGCTCGATGCGCTGGCCGAAGCCGCGGAGGCGCTGTGCGGCACGGCCGTTTGGGCCGAGGCCGATGGCCGCGCGCTGGCCAGCTTTGTCGAGGCGTGGCGCGGGGCAGCGCAAGGCAGCGCGCTGCCGGTCGAGCCCGCCGACCTGCACGCGCTGCTGAGCGATGCGCTGGGCGAGATCGCGGTGCGTCCGCCCTATGGCAGCCACCCGCGTCTGGCGATCTATGGCTTGCTGGAAGCGCGCATGAGCCGGGCTGAGCTCGTCATTTGCGCCGGGATGACCGAGGGCAACTGGCCCGCGGCGCCCGCGCCCGATCCGCTGCTCGCGCCGCCCGTGCTGCGTGCACTGGGCATTCCGGGCGCCGATTTCCGCATCGGCCTTGCCGCGCACGATCTCGCCGCCGCGCTCGGTGCGCCCGAAGTCGTGCTCAGCCATGCCGCGCGCGATGCGGCGGGCCCTGCGATCCCTTCGCGTTTCCTGCTGCGGATCCGCGCCATGCTGGGCCGTGAACTTGAGCGCGAGACCGAGGCGGTGCGCATCGCGCGGGCGCTCGACAAGGCTCCGCCTGCACCGGCCTATCCGCAGCCCGCGCCGATGCCATCGCCGCAGCAGCGCCGGGTGAGCATATCCTCCACCGCGCTCGACCGGCTGCGCGGTGATCCCTACCAGTTCTATGCGCAAGCGATCATGGGCCTGCGCACGCTCGATCCGCTCGACGCCGCGCCCACTGCTGCATGGCGGGGGACGGCCGTGCATGAAGTGCTGAGGCTGTGGCACGAGGAAGGGACCAAGCGCGGCGAGCTCCTGCCGTTGGCCGAGCGCACCCTTGCGGCGATGAGCGCGCATCCGTTCATGCGCGGGCTGTGGCGGCCAAGGCTGATCGCCGCGCTGCAATGGGTGGAGGATCACAACGCCGACCTCGCGCTGCAGGGCCGGCTGCCCGCGGTGTGGGAAGAGACCGGCGTGACCGAGATCAAGGGCGTGCGGATCCACGGGCGGGCCGACCGGATCGACCGCCTCGCCGATGGGACCCTGGCGGTGGTCGATTACAAGACCGGCAAGCCGCCATCGGGCCGCATGGTGCAGGAAGGCTTTGCGCTGCAGCTTGGCCTTGTCGCCCTGATTGCAGAGCGCGGCGGCTTTACCGGCATCGGCGGCAAGGCGCACGGGTTCGAATACTGGTCGCTGCAAAAGAAGGCGGACAGCTTCGGCTACTGCGAAGAGCCGGTGCTGGAGGGTAAGAAAAAGACCGGCCTGCCGCGCGAGGACTTCGTGCCCGAGACGCTGCGGTTCCTGACCGAGGCCATCGACAAGTGGATCCTCGGGTCCGAACCCTTCACCGCGCGGCCCAATCCCGATTTGCCCGGCTATACCGACTATGACCAATTGATGCGGCTTGAGGAATGGCAGGGCCGGGGGAGCAAGTCCGCATGAGCAAGCTCCATCCGCTCAAGGACAACCAGCGCCTTGCCGTGCAGCCGGAACGGACGGTGTGGCTTTCCGCCTCGGCCGGCACGGGCAAGACGCAGGTGCTTTCGGCGCGGGTGCTGCGGTTGCTGCTGCTGGACGGCGTCTCGCCCGATCAGATCCTGTGCCTCACTTTCACCAAGGCCGGCGCGGCGGAAATGGCCACGCGCGTCAACGATGTGCTCGCGCGGTGGGTGCGCTTGCCCGATACCGAACTGGCGCGAGAACTGGGCGCCATTGGTGCCGCGATGGGCCCGCAGACGGTCGCCCGCGCGCGCAGCTTGTTTGCGGCGGTGCTCGATTGCCCGGGTGGCGGGCTCAGGATCGAGACGATCCATGCCTTCTCGCAGTGGCTGCTCGGTGCGTTTCCCGCCGAGGCCGGGCTGGTCCCCGGCACGCGCGCGATGGAGGACCGTGACCGCGATCTCCTGCTGCGCGAGGTGCTGGCGGGGCTGTTGATCGAAGCGCAGGAGCAGGGCGACGACGCGCTGTTTGCCGCGCTCGAAGACCTCAGCCTGCGCATGGGCGAGGATGCGGTGCCGGCATTCCTGCTGCGCTGCGCTTCGGCGCACGACCTCTGGGACGGGCCGGGGGCGTGGCAACCGCCGCTGCGTCCGCGCATCAACCGGCTGCTCGGCCTCGATGCCGAGGAAGATGGCGCGGGCCTTGCCGATCTGGTGCGCGACAGCATGTTCGATGTCGCGGCGGTCGAAGTCTGCATGGCGGCCAACCGGCGCTGGGGCGCGCGGACCGGTCTCGACGCGGCGGCCGTGATGCAGGATTGGCTTGAAGCCGATCCGGCGGCGCGGGTGGCCGGGCTTGACGGATTTGCGGAAGTGTTCCTGACCAAAGCCGGCTCGCCGCGCTCTGCGAAGAACCTTGAAAAGCACGAACCGAACTACACCGAGCATCAGCTTTGCGTCATCGAGGATCTGCAGCGCGTGCAGGAAATGCGCGCGCTGATCGACCTCGCCGCTCGGCTTGATCCTGCGCTCGCTCTCGGCCGGCGGTTCGCGCTTGCTTGGGCCGATGCCAAGGCGCGCGAAGGCTTCATTGATTTCGACGATCAGATCCGCGCGGCGGCGGACCTCCTCACCAATCGCGCGCCTGCGGAATGGATCCGCTACAAGCTCGATCGCCGCTTCGATCATATCCTCGTCGATGAAGCGCAGGATACCAACGCAGCGCAGTGGCGCATTGTGCTGGATGGGTTGGTTGGCGATTTCTTCAGCGGGGCAGGGCAACGCGAGGACCGGAACCGCACGCTTTTCGTCGTGGGTGACTACAAGCAGGCGATCTTCGGCTTCCAGGGCACCAGTCCGGAAAACTTTGCCGCCGCGCGCGAGCGGGTGCGGCGCGAACTCGATGCGCTGGCGCAGGTCACCGCGGATCCCGGCAAGGCCTTGCTGCCGCTGGGCCTCGGCCGCTCCTATCGCACCGCCGCGTCCGTGCTTGCGTTTGTCGACCGCGCCATCCACGCCATCGGGCCTGACAGGTTCGGCCTGCCCGAAGCGCCCGAGCCGCACCGGGGTGACGATGAACGGCCCGGCATGGTCACGCTGTGGAAGACTGTTGGCGGCGCGGGCGGCGATGAGGAGGACGACGCGCCTGCGGGCGAAGGCGATGAAGGCGCCGAGGCATGGCTCTCGCGCCCCGACCGCGTAATGGCCGATCAGATCGCCCAGCAGGTGCGCCACTGGCTCGACACGGGGTTCCCGCTGCACAAGGGCGGCCCGCGGCGGGCGAGTGCGGGCGATATCATGGTGCTGGTGCGGTCGCGCAAGGCGCTCGCGGGGCTGATCGTGGCGCGGCTCCACGCGCGCGGCGTGCCGGTTGCGGGGGTGGACCGCTTGCGGCTCGGCGCGCCGCTGGCGGTGAAGGACCTGGTTGCCGCGCTGCGCTTCTGCGCGCAGCCGCTCGATGATCTCAATCTGGCTTCGCTGCTCGTATCGCCGCTGATCGGCTGGTCGCAGGACATGCTGCTGGCGCATGGCTACCGCGACAAGGGTGTGCGCCTGTGGGATCATCTCCGCCGTACCGAGGGCCCGGCAACCTTCCCCGCGATGGAGCACCTGCGCGGCGCGCTCGGCCGCGCCGATTTCGGCACGCCGGTGCAGCTGCTGCACTGGCTGCTGGTCGGCCCCTGGCAGGCGCGCCGCAATCTGGTCTCGAGGCTTGGGGCAGAAGCCAATGATCCCATCGACGAGCTGATCAACGCCGCAGCAGCCTATGCCACTGGACAGACGCCGAGCCTCGTCGGTTTCCTGCAATGGTTCGACGCGGGTGATGGCGAATTGAAGCGCGAGACGGGGCAGACCGCCGATCTCGTGCGGGTGATGACCGTTCACGGCTCGAAGGGGCTTGAAGCGCCGATCGTCATTCTGGCCGATGCCGCAGCTGATCCGGATGCCTCTCCGTTGCGCGATCTGGCGCTTGAGGAAAACGTGCCCGGCGCGCGGCGCAAGGTGCCACTGCCGCCGCTGCGCAAGGCCGAGCGGGCGGGGCCGGTGCGCGAGGCCGCCGAGCGCGCGGCAGAAGCGGAGCGGGAGGAGCATTGGCGGCTGCTCTACGTGGCGATGACGCGCGCCGAGGAAGCCCTGTTCATCGGTGGCGCGCTGGGCACTCGCGCCAAGGCGCCGCCGGAGGAGAGCTGGTATGCCCAGCTGGAACCGTTGTTCGGAGACATAGACGGCCCTTGGCGCGAGGATCCGATCTGGGGCGGCTCGCGCCAACTTGGCGGCTTGGGGCCGCTGGTTGCGGCAGCGGCGACCACGGCTGCGCCGCCGGAGCCGGCCCACGACTTGCCCGATTGGCTCGATGCGCCGCTGCCCGCCGAACCGCGCCCACCGCGTCCGCTTGCGCCTTCAGGGCTGGGCGAAACCGACGATGCGCCCGATCCGCCTTCGCGCCCGGGGCCAGCCGCCCGGATCGCGGCGCGGCGCGGCACGTTGATGCACAAGCTGATCGAGCGCCTGCCCGAACTCGCGCCCGATGCCCGCGAAGAGGCGGCACAACGCTGGCTTGCACGGATGGCGGCCGACTTTGCGGCGGACGAGCGCGAGGCCATGGTGGCAGCGGCGATCCGGGTGCTGGCCGAACCCGCTTGGGCAGACGTGTTCGGGCCAGGTTCGCTGGCCGAGGTGCCGATTGCGGCTGTCGTTGGTGAACGCGTCGTCAGCGGCACGCTCGACCGGCTGCTGCTGGGGGACGGCCTCGTGCGCGTCGTCGATTTCAAGACCGACCGCCGCCCGCCGCAGGATATCGGCGCGGTGCCGCTGGCGAGCCTGCGCCAGATGGCGGCCTATGTTGCCGCGCTCGGGGTGATCTATCCGGATCGCCGGGTGGAAGCGGCGCTGCTTTATACGCATGCGCCCCGGCTGATCGTGATCCCGGACGATGTGCTTGCGGCGCACAAGCCAGCCCTTCAGGCGGCGCAGGAAAGGTTTTAGCGCTGCTTTCTTGCGCAGCGCGCCAGACCGCCTACATATCGGATCAACCCCAAGGAGTACCTTTCATGGCAACCAAAGCCGTTACCGATGCCAGCTTCGCCGCCGACGTTCTGGGATCCGACAAGCCCGTCCTCGTTGATTTCTGGGCCGATTGGTGCGGCCCTTGCAAAATGATCGGCCCCGCGCTCGAAGAAATCTCGAATGAACTGGCGGACAAGGTTTCCATCGTGAAGATGGACATCATGGAAAATACCACGATTCCGGGCGAAATCGGCGTGCAGTCGATCCCGCTGATGGTCCTGTTCAAGGATGGCAAGGCCGTTGCGCAGAAGCTTGGCGCCGCGCCGAAGAGCCAGCTCAAGGGCTGGCTGGAGAGCGTTCTCTAAAGTCGTCCCACATTGCCGGTTGGCAAGCCCGGAGCCGGGTGCAAGACTGTGGTCCTGCCCCCAGCTCCGGAGCTTTGCCCATATGCCTGACTTTGCCCATCGCCGGTTTGCCCTGCTGATTTCAGCCGGCTTGCTCGCCATTGCCGCGCCGCTGCCCGCGCTGGCTGCGCCTGATGGCGATAGCGTAGCGCTTGCCCGGATCATCGATGAGGGCATGAACCGCAGCGAGGCGATGACCACCGCGTCCGCCCTGATGGACCGCATCGGCGCCCGCCTCACCAACTCCGAAAACCACCGCAAGGCGGAAAGCTGGGCAATGGACCTGCTGCGTCAGCGCGGCCTTGCGAACATCCATGCCGAGCCCTTCGATTTCGGCGTGGGCTGGAACCTCGACAGCTATGCGGTGGCGATGGTCAGCCCGCGCGCGCTGCCGCTGACGGCCATTCCCGTAGCGTGGTCGCCGCCGACCGCCGGCACGCTCCAAGCGCCTGTTGTGATCGCGCCGATGTCGCGCGAGGAGCACTTTGCCGAATGGAAGGGCAAGCTGGCGGGCAAGATCGTGTTGGTATCGCTGCCCGGCCAGACGAGCGAGAGCAAGGACCCGGTGTTCCAGCGCTATACCGACGCCGATATCGCCGAGCTCGATACCTATACCAAGCCGGTGTTCGATCCCGATGCCGCCGCGCTGCAAGTGAGGAACCGCCGCTTCCAGGGCAAGCTTGCCGCGTTTCTCAAGGCCGAGGGTGCGGTGGCGCTGGTCAAGATGAGTTACCGCGACGGCAAGCTGGTTCACGGCGAAGGCTATGATTTCCAGCCCGGCCAGACGCTGGCGCTGCCGGCGATCGAACTGGCGCAGGAGGATTACCGCAGGTTGGTGCGCCTTGCCAAGACTGGCCCTGCGCCCGAAATCGCGATCACCGTTGCGGCGCGGTATGACGAGAGCAACTTGCGCGCCGAGAATGTCGTTGCCGAAATTCCCGGCAGCGATCCCAAGGCCGGCTATGTCATGGCGGGCGCGCATTTCGATAGCTGGATCGCGGGCGACGGCGCCAATGATAACGGCGCGGGGAGCATCACGGTGCTGGAGGCGGCGCGGCTGATTGCCAAGCTGGGCGTGAAGCCGAAGCGCACGATCCGCTTCGTGCTGTGGAGCGGCGAGGAACAGGGCCTGCTTGGTAGCCGGGCCTATATTGACCAGCATCTGGCCAGTCGCCCGGTCGATCCCAGCCTGAAGGGGATCGATTCCTACATCGCCTGGCGCAATGCCTTCCCGATCACGCCGAAGCCCGAGTACGGCCAGCTCAAGGCCTACTTCAACATGGACAACGGTTCGGGCCGGTTCCGCGGCATCTACAGCGAAGGCAATCTTGGTGCCGAAAAGCTGCTCAAGGAATGGCTGAGCCCGTTCGACATGCTGGGGGCAGACAAGCTGGTGGTGAGCAAGACCGGCGGCACCGATCACGTCTTCATGCAAGCGATCGGCCTGCCCGGATACCAGTTCATCCAGGACCCGCTCGATTACGACAGCCGCGTCCACCACTCCAATCTCGACACAGTCGACCACATGCGCGCCGACGACATGCGGCAGGCGGCGGTGATCATGGCGGGGATTCTGTGGCAGGCGGCGAACAGCGACAAGGAACTACCCCGCGCCGTCCTGCCGACGCAGCCTGCGCCGACCGATCCGTTCAAGGTGCGCGATCCGGCGCAGTAAGGCGCTGGCAGCGCAGTTGATCAGGAAGCGCTGCTGCGCCTGACAAACTCATCGAACAGTACGGGTGAAGAGGCTGCAAACAAGCCTTTTTGTCCGTGCTGATCGGTGCGGTAAGGTGAGCCATCGGGCCGCGCGGCTCTGCCGTCCGCTTCGTTGACGAAGAGCAC
>CANCET010000165.1 GCA_947375105.1 Sphingomonadaceae bacterium | reverse complement strand
GGCAGCAAGGCCCTTCGCCACGCGCGCCGCATGCAGGCCGATCGCCGTGTGCGGATCGAGCACTTCGCCGCAGGCCTCGTGCGCCCAGCGCATCGCCTGCGCCATTTCCGCCGCATCGGCGCGCGTGCTGGTGAACAGCACCGCCGCAGCCTCGCGCTGCGCATTGGTCAGCTGCATCGCCTTGGTTGTCTCGAACCCGCGCATCTGCGCCATCATCGCCGCGCCGTCGCGCCCGCCCGCATCATAGAGCAGCCGCTCGAAGTTCGACGACACCTGAATATCCATCGAAGGCGCCGCGGTCGGCGTCACCGTCCCCGCCGAATAATCGCCGCTCGAAAGCGCGCGGTGGAGGATGTCGTTGATATTGGTTGCCACGATCAGCCGCTCGATCGGGAGGCCCATCTGCGCCGCGACATAGCCGGCAAACACGTCACCGAAATTACCCGTCGGCACGCTGAACGCCGTGCGGCGCTCGGGCGCGCCCAGTTGCAGCGCGGCGGCGAAATAATAGACCACTTGCGCCATGAGCCGCGCCCAGTTGATCGAATTGACCGCGGCGATGCCGAACCGGCTGGTCATCGCGCCATCGTTGAACATGCGCTTCACCATCGCCTGCGCGTCGTCAAAGCTGCCGTCGATGGCAATGTTGTGCACGTTGGGCGCCAGCACCGTCGTCATCTGCCGCCGCTGCACGTCGGACACGCGGCCGTGCGGATGGATCATGAAAATATCGACCTTGGCGCGCCCGGCCACTGCATCGATCGCCGCCGAACCGGTATCGCCCGAAGTTGCGCCGACGATCGTCAGGTGATCGTCGCGCCGCCCCAGAAACTCTTCGAACAGCAGCCCCAGCAACTGCAGCGCCACGTCCTTGAAGGCCAGCGTAGGGCCATGGAACAGCTCGAGCAGCCACTGCCGCTCGTCCATCTGGACCAGCGGTGTGACGGCGGCATGGGCAAAGCGGCCATAGGCCTCGCGCGTCAGCTCCAGCAGGCGCTCGGGCGCGATGCAGTCACCCACAAACGGCTGCATCACCTTGGCCGCCAGCTCTGCATAAGGGAGCCCGGCCATCGCGGCGATCTCGTCCGTGCTGAACGTGGGCCAGCGCTCTGGCACATAGAGCCCGCCGTCCGATGCGAGGCCGGCGAGGGTCACGCCCTCGAAATCGAGCGAGGGCGCCTGGCCCCGGGTGCTGACGTACTTCATGGCCCCGCCGGTTAGCGGGCGGGGGCGCGCGGCGCAAGGATTTGGGGGCTGCAGGACGGGCTTTGCGAATTTGGCATCGGACCGCGGCCTGCTCCCAATGCCACCGTCACCATGTCCCTTCCCTTCGTCATCCCCGCGAAGGCGGGGATCCCGAGCGGGCGCCGAGCTCCTTCGCCCTGGATCCCCGCCTTCGCGGGGATGACGAGGTCTGGAAGAAAACCGTTCGGGTCGAACGGAATTTTGGGAGCTAGTTCCCCCGCATCCGCTTGCGCAGCGCCAGCGCATAGATCACCAGCGCCACCCCGGCGAAGAGGAACCACTGCACCGCATAGGCGAGGTGATTGTTGGGAATGTCACGCGGATCGGGCCGGGCGTTTGCCTCCAGCCCCGCAAGCGGCGGATCGGCGACAAGGCGCGGGCCCGGCGCGATCCAGCCCGTCACCACGCCGCCCGTCCACACCGCCGCAGAAGGATCTCGCGACCAGCCCAGCACGATCTGCCGCGCCCCGCCCTCGGCGTCGATGCAGGTGGCGACATGGGCGAGGCCAGCCTCCCCCTTGGCATTGCGGCCAGAGAGCGTGGTCTCCCCCGTCGCCGAGCGGCAATCGAGCCGGCTGCGATGATAGAACGCGCGCTCGGCCATGGCGGGCGTTTCGGGCCAGCGCACGTCCTCGCCCGAAGCCTGCGCCGCAGCATAGCGCGCGAGCATAGCTTCCTTCTCGCCCAGTCGCTGCAACTGCCAGAAGCCGAGGTGAACCATGTAGGCCACCGCGAGCAGCACGATGATCGTCGGCACAATCGGAACACGTTTCACGCCACAACTCCCGCTGCCCGCAGCCGCGCCAGCAGCAACGCGGCCTTCAGCAACCGCAGCGTTCCCACGATAGTGCCTGGCACCACAACCACGATCAAACCCATCAACAGCCACAGCGGCGGCCGCAGTGCCTCATCCAGCTTGAGCGAGCCGCCGATCAGCACGAACGTGAGTGGCAGCAACACGAAATAAAGCCCCCGCCCGCGCGGCTCGAACGCCGCAAATGCCAGCTCGCAGCTCCGGCACACAGGCGCAAACGCCGCCGGCGCATCCCACAGCGTCCGCGCATCGCAGCGCGGGCACAAACCGAAAAGGGCAGCGCGGATAAGTCCGCCCTGCCCTTTCGTGTTCTGGCTTTCGCCTGAAGTCACCGGAACCCGATCACTCGATCGGTGCGCCCCAGCCGCCCCACACGTAGATGGCGATGAACAGGAACAGCCACACCACGTCGACGAAGTGCCAGTACCACGCGGCCGCTTCGAAGCCGAAGTGCTGGCGCGGGGTGAAGTGGCCCTTGTAGGCGCGCGCCTGGCACACCGCGAGGAAGATGGTGCCCACGATCACGTGGAAGCCGTGGAAGCCGGTCGCCATGTAGAACGCCGAGCCATACGTGTTCTGGCCGAAGCCGAACGGCGCGTGCATGTACTCGTAGGCCTGGATCGAGCTGAACAGCAGGCCGAGCACGATGGTCGCCCACAGGCCCTGCTTCAGACCCTCACGGTTGCCATGGATCAGTTCGTGGTGCGCCCAGGTCAGCGTCGTACCCGAGCACAGCAGGATCAGGGTGTTGAGCAGCGGCAGATCGAAGGGGTTCATCACCGCCTCGATGCCCTTGGGAGGCCAGGTTCCGCCGATCACGTCCACCAGCTTGTTGGGGAACAGCGAGAAATCGAAGAACGCCCAGAACCAGCCGACGAAGAACATCACTTCCGAAGCGATGAACAGGATCATGCCATAGCGCTGGTGCAGCTGCACGACCGGCGTGTGATCGCCTGCATGCGCTTCCTTGATGACCTTGCCCCACCACGAGAACATGGTGAGCGCCACGCCGAACACGCCGAGCATCAGCGCGATCTTGCCGCCGGCCATGCCGTGCATGGCGAACACGCCGCCGCTGGTCATCGTCAGCGCGGAAAACGCACCGACGAACGGCCAGATATCGGGCGGCAGAATGTGGTAGTCGTGGTTCTTGGTGCCGGCCATGATCTTCAAATACCCCCATCAGCTCGGGAACTGCCGGACGCGCCCGCAAAGGCACGCCACGGCTTGTTTGAAAACGCCTTTATCGAGCCCTTGCAGCGCGGTCCAGAGGCTTTCCACCCAGTTTTTGCGGTGTCGCGGTGGCGCTGTCAGCAGCTTCGAGGAAGGTATACGACAGCGTGATCTCCGGCACATCGCGTGCATTGGGATCGTTCAGCATTTCGGGATCGACATAGTAGATCACCGGCATGCGGACTTCTTCACCCGGCTCGAGCCGCTGCTCGTTGAAGCAGAAGCACTGGATCTTGTGGAAATACGCCCCGGTCTGCTCGGGCGTGACGTTGAATATGGCGCGGCCGACGATCGGACGATTGGACGTGTTCTTCGCGATGAAGAACGCCATCTTGCGCTCGCCGATATGTCCGTCCTGCGTCACCTGTTCGGGGCGGAACAGCCAGGGCATGCCCTTGGTCACGTTGCCATCGAAGCGGATGGTAATGGCGCGCCCGGTGGTCTTCACCGCAGCCGCCTGCGCCGCTGTCGCGCGCTGGGTGGTGCCGCCGAAGCCGGTCGCCTGACAGAACATGCGGTAGAGCGGCACCGATGCGAAACCGAGGCCAAGCATGGCCAGCGCGCCTAATGCAGCGAGCCCGGCAACCTTGCGGTTGCGCTGCACGGATCCATCAAGCGCCAGCGCCATCACGAATGCGCCTCGGCTGCATCGGGCGAATCACTCATGTGCGGCGGCTTCTCGGTGATCTTCACGATCGAGATCGCGAAGAACAGGATCACGAGGAACCCGAGGATCAGCGCCATCACGCGGTTGCGCCCACGTTGCCTCGCGCGCAGCGCATCGGTTTCGTCGGCGGTCAACGGGCGGGTCCGGGGAAGATCAGTCATGCTTGCAGACCAAAGATTGTCGCATAGCGGTCGACGACCAGCATCGCGAACAGGATGAACAGGTAAAAGATCGAATACGCGAACAGTCGCTTTTCCGGCTTCATGCCATCGCCGGGGCTCGCGGTGCGCAGGCCCACCTTGAACGACAGCCACAGGAACATTCCGCTGAGCAGGAACGCAGCGAGACCATAGAGCCGCCCCGTGCCACCGATGAACCAGGGCGTCATCGAAAGCGGCAGCAGCACGGCGGCGTAAGCCAGAATTTGCCACCGGGTGGAGCGTTCGCCCGCCACGACCGGCATCATCGGAATGCCCGCTTTGGAATAATCGATCTGCACGAACAGGGCGAGTGCCCAGAAGTGCGGCGGCGTCCACATGAAGATGATGAGGAACAACAGCACCGGCATCCACGTGATGTGGCCGGTCACCGCGATCCAGCCGATCAGCGGCGGAAAGGCCCCCGCACCGCCACCGATCACGATGTTCTGCGGCGTGCGCGGCTTGAGCCACACGGTGTAGAGGTAGGCATAGTAGAAGATCGAGAAGGCGAGGATAACCGCCGCGAGCCAGCTGATCGCCAGCCCCATCGTCATCACCGAAATGCCCGAGAGCGCGAAGCCGAAGTCGCGCGCCGAAGTGCGGTCCATGCGGCCGCCGGGAATCGGGCGCTTGGCGGTGCGCTTCATCACCGCGTCGATATCGGCTTCCCACCACTGGTTGAGCGCCGCCGCGCCGCCCGCGCCGACCGCGATGCAAAGGATCGCGGTGAAAGCGAGGACGGGATGGATCGTGCCGGGTGCGGCAAGCATTCCGCACAGCGCCGTGAAGATGACGAGCCGCATCACGCCCGGCTTCGTCAGCGCGAAGAAATCGCGCCAGTCGGCGGGCATCATCAGGGCCTGGGGGTTCGCAGTGGTCATGATGCGCGGCCTATAGGACCGGCACGCCCGGAGGGAAAGCGAAACGGCACGTGCTTTGGGGTTAAGCGATAGGCCGTGACCAGAGCGCGTGGCCAGAGCCTGTGGCCAGAGCCTGTGGCCAGAGAGCGAGGACGGAGCGTGCCTGCCACACAGCAAAAGGGCCCCGGATTGCTCCGGAGCCCCCTTGCTTGTGCAGACCGAGGTCCGATCAGTGCGCGTGCGCGTCCTCGATGACCGGGAGCGTCTCGAACTGGTGGAACGGCGGCGGGCTGGAAAGCGTCCACTCGAGCGTGGTCGCGCCTTCGCCCCAGTAGTTGCCGACAGCCTTCTTGCCGAATGCGAGCGAGTAGCCGATGTTGATGAAGAAGATCAGCATCGAGAACGCCATGACCATGTAGCCGTAGGTCGCGATGGTGTTCCAGTACTCGAACGCCGGGGCGTAGTCCGGATAGCGACGCGGCATGCCCTGCACCCCGAGGAAGTGCATCGGGAAGAAGATCATGTTCACGCCGGTGAAGAAGATCCAGAAGTGCACGTGGCTGAGGAACTCGCTGTGCATGCGGCCGCTCATCTTCGGGAACCAGTAGTAGAACCCGGCGAAGAGCGAGGTCACCGCACCCAGCGACAGCACGTAGTGGAAGTGCGCCACCACGTAGTAGGTGTCCTGGAGGTTGTCGTCGATGCCGCCGTTGGCGAGCACCACGCCCGTCACGCCGCCCAGCGTGAACAGGAAGATGAAGCCGATCGCCCAGACCAGCGGCGACTTGAACTCGAGGCTGCCGCCCCACATCGTCGCGATCCACGAGAAGATCTTGATGCCGGTCGGCACCGCGATGACCATGGTGGCGGCGGTGAAGTACATCTTCGTGTTCACGTCGAGGCCGGTGGTGTACATGTGGTGCGCCCACACGATGAAGCCAACCGCACCAATCGCGACCATTGCGTAGGCCATGCCGAGGTAGCCGAACACCGGCTTCTTCGAGAAGGTCGAGATGATCTGGCTGATGATGCCGAAGCCCGGCAGGATCATGATGTAGACTTCGGGGTGGCCGAAGAACCAGAACAAGTGCTGGTACAGAACCGGATCACCGCCGCCGGCCGGGTTGAAGAACGTCGTACCGAAGTTGCGGTCGGTCAGCAGCATGGTGATTGCGGCGGCCAGAACCGGCAGCGACAGCAGCAGCAGGAACGCGGTGACGAGCATCGACCACACGAACAGCGGCATCTTGTGCAGGGTCATCCCCGGCGCGCGCATGTTGAAGATGGTGGTGATGAAGTTGATTGCACCAAGGATCGAGCCTGCGCCCGCAAGGTGAAGCGAGAAGATCGCAAAATCGACCGCGGGCCCGACCGACCCGGTAGTCGAGAGCGGGGCATAGACCGTCCAGCCGGTGCCGGCGCCCATGCCGGTGCCACCGGGCATGAAGGCCGAGATCATCAGCGAGCAGAAGCCCGCGACGGTCAGCCAGAACGAGATGTTGTTCATGCGCGGGAAGGCCATGTCCGGCGCGCCGATCATCAGCGGCACGAACCAGTTGCCGAAGCCGCCGATCAGCGCCGGCATGACCATGAAGAACACCATGATCAGACCGTGGGCCGTGATCAGCACGTTCCACATGTGGAGCGTGGCGTTGAAGTCCTGGTCGTTGCCGCCAAGGAAATGCGTCCACCAGCCGAGATACTGGATGCCCGGGTGCGCCAGTTCGGCGCGCATGATGCCCGAAACGCCGCCACCGATGATCCCCGCGCAAATTGCGAAGATCAGGTACAGCGTACCGATGTCCTTGTGGTTGGTGGACATAAACCAGCGCGCGAAGAACGCGGGCTTGTGGTCATGATCGTGCGCATCATCGTGATGAGCGTCGTAGCCTTCGTGGGCTGGAATGCTGGCCATGGTGGTCTAACCTTGTCCTCGAAATCGTTATGCCGCGGGTGCGGACTTGGCGGGGGCTGCCGCGGTGGTGGTGGCGGCAGCGGCGGCCGGAGCGCCAACCGTTCCGCCCTGGGTTTTCACCCATTCGTCGAACTTGGCGCGGGGCAGAGCCTCGACCACGATCGGCATGTAGCCGTGACGGGCGCCGCACAGCTCGGAGCACTGGCCGTAATAGACGCCCGGCTCCTTGATGAAGAGCACCTTTTCGTTGATCTTGCCGGGCACCGCATCGAGCTTGAACCACAGCGAGGGCACCGCGAACGCGTGGATCACGTCCGAACCGGTGGTCTGCATGCGGATCGGCTCACCCGCGGGCACGACCATGCGGTTGTCGGCGGCCAGCTGCGGCTGTTCGCCACGCTTCAGCGCCTCGGCGTCGGGCAGGATGTTCGAGATCACCTCGAACCCGCCGTTGTCCGGATAGGTATAGCCCCAGTACCACTGGTAGCCGGTGGCCTTCACCGTCAGCGCACCCTTGGGCGCGGGCGCATACTGGTGCGCCAGCAGGCGGATCGAAGGCACCGCGATCACCACGAGGATCAGCACCGGAACGACCGTCCAGATGATCTCGATGGTGGTGTTGTGGCTGGTCTTCGAAGCGACCGGGTTGGCGCCGCGACGGAAGCGAACCATCACCAGCATGAGCAGCAACAGCACGAACAGCGTGATGAACACGATCACCGGCATCAGCAGGTAATCATGCATCGCCAGCGCTTCCTGCCCGATGGGCGAGTACTGGTCCTGGAAGGTCATGCCCTTGGCAACCGGCTGGCCCTTGCCAGCGACAGGCCGCATCGGCGTGTAGGAACCCTTGTCAGCCGGGGCAGCGGCCGGTGCAGCAGCTGCGGCATCAGCCGGCGCAGCGCTGACAGCAGGTGCCGG
>CANCET010000164.1 GCA_947375105.1 Sphingomonadaceae bacterium | reverse complement strand
ACCGGACACTGTCGGGCCCATTGCGGAACCGCTTTGCGGCGCTTGTGCGGCCACCGGATTGGCTACGGGGCCGAGCTTCCCGGCAAGACTGGTGAGCTGCGCGGCGAGCATGCGGTCAACCGCCGGGGCGATCTCATCCACCTTGTAGCGCATGAAGCCGCCGACGACATATTCGAACAGGATGCGCGAGCCCTTCCCGGCCGGAGTGTCGGTGGGTTTGACCGTGATCGTCATCGTCGCCGCCAGCGCCTCGCTTTGCAGCGGGCCGAGCGCGCCGACGAGGCGCATTGCGCGCGGCGGCTCGATATAGACGACGCGCATGTGCTGGACGCCGCCGGCTTTTTGTGCGGCCGGTGCGCCATCAGGGCGCGGCAGGACTTCGCAGAAGCAGCCGCCTACTTGCGGATCCAGCGTGAGATTGGCGGCATCGCCCGAGAACGTGTGCTGGCTCTGCCACCACTGCGCGGGCGCGAGGATGGTTTTCCAGGCTTCGGCCGGCGGTGCGGTGACTTCACTGGCAAGGCGTACCACGAAGCCCGTCTCGCTGTGCGCGACGACCTCCGCCATTGCAGCGGGGACAGCGAGGGCGAGCGATGCCGTGATGAGGCCCGCGCGCCATAGCCAACGCCCGTTGTCCCGCATGATCTGACCCCCGCCTCAGCACCCGGATGGGTGCGCCGACTAGGTCTTTATACCAGAATAGCCTCGATGGCACCCGTCACGGCATCCATATCCGCCATTCCGTCAACCCGGCTGACAATGCCGCGCGCTTCGTAGATGGGCAGGATCGGTGCGGTCTTGGCGCGGTATTCGGCCATGCGCGTGCGCACGGTTTCCTCGTTGTCGTCGGGACGACGCTTGAACTCATGGCCACCGCACTTGTCGCAGGTGCCCGGGGTCGCAGGCTTCTCGAACGTGTCGTGATAGCCCTTGCCGCAAGTGGCGCAGGTGTAGCGGCCGGTGATGCGTTCGACGAGCGCATCCTCGTCCACCTCAAGCTCGATCACATGATCGAGCGCGCGGCCGCGCGAGGTGAGGATGGCATCGAGCGATTCCGCCTGCGGGGCAGTACGCGGGTAGCCGTCGAAAATCGCGCCCATGCCAGCAGGCATCGCATCAAGTTCATCGCCGATCAGCGCGGAAACGATCTCGTCGGACACGAGTTCACCTGCTTCCATCACCGCCTTGGCCTTGAGCCCGACCGGTGTGCCCGCCTTTACAGCAGCGCGGAGCATGTCGCCCGTCGAGAGCTGCTTCATGCCGTGGCGCTCCACAAGCCGCTGCGCCTGGGTCCCCTTGCCCGCTCCGGGCGGCCCCAACAGGATGATGTTCACGCCTGCAATCCCCTCTTTTGCCGTCCGCCGGTTTCAAGCTTGGCGCCCGTCCCCCGGGCGCCAGCTCAGCGCATACGGCCTTTCAGCTTGGCCTTCTTGATAAGGTCGCCATACTGGTGCGCCAACAGATGCGACTGGATCTGGGTGATGGTATCGACCGTCACGTTGACCACGATCAGCAGGCTGGTACCGCCAAAGAACAGCGAGCCCATGCCGGTTTCCGCCATGATCGCCTCGGGCACCACGCAGACCACGGTGATATAGGCTGCACCCAGCACGGTGATGCGCGTCAGCACATAGTCGAGATACTTCTCGGTGTTCTTGCCCGGGCGAATGCCGGGAATGAACCCGCCATTGCGCTTGAGGTTGTCCGCCGTCTCTTCCGGATTGAACACGATCGCGGTGTAGAAGAAGCTGAAGAAGATGATCCCGAGCGCATAGAGCACCATGTACACCGGCTTGCCGTGTCCAAGGTACTGGTTCAGCCCGACGATGACCTGACCCATCGTGGAATCAGGCGAGACCGAGCGGCCGGCGAACTGCGTGATCGTCAGCGGAAGCAACAGCAGCGAGCTGGCGAAGATCGGCGGGATCACGCCTGCGGTGTTCAGCTTCAAAGGCAAGTGGCTGCGATCCGCCGCCATCATCCCGCGCTGCGTGACGCGCTTGGGATACTGGATCAGCAGGCGGCGCGAGGCGCGCTCGAAGAAGCAGATGAAGATGACGACGGCCACGATCAGGCCCATCACGCCCACGATGAGGAACGGGCTGAGCGAGCCGGTGCGGCCCTGCTCGAACAGGTTGCCGAAGAACGTGGGCATCTGGGCGACAATGCCGGCCATGATGATCAGCGAGACGCCGTTACCGATGCCGCGGCTGGTGATCTGCTCACCCAGCCACAACAGGAACATGGTGCCGCCGATGAGGCTGATGACCGCGCCGATGCGGAACACGTAGCCCGGATCGACCACGGCCTGCAGCCCGCTCGACGCGCTGAACGCTTCGAGCCCGACAGCGAGGAACCAGCCTTGAATGGCGGTGAGGAACACCGCGCCATAGCGGGTGTACTGGTTGAGCTTCTTGCGCCCGCTTTCGCCTTCCTTCTTCAGCGCGGCAAGCGCGGGATGAAGCGAAGCAGCAAGCTGCACCACGATGGAGGCGGTGATGTAGGGCATCACGCCAAGCGCGATGAGGCTCATGCGCTGGAGCGAGCCGCCCGAGAACGCGTTGAACACGTCAAGAATGCCGCCCTGGGTGCGCTTGTAAAGCTCGGCCAGGATCATCGGATTGACGCCCGGCAGCGGCACAAAGCTCATGAACCGGAACACGATCAGCGCGCCCACGGTGAACCAGATGCGCGACTTGAGTTCGGTCGCCTTCGAGAAGTTGGCCAGATTAAGCGTGCTGGCGATATTGTCGGCGCGGGATGCCATGTTCGGATTTCAAGCCTTGCTGCTGGGCTGCCTGCGAGAAGACCGCAGTGCGCTGTCGCTAGCCCATATAGGGAGGGTTCGGCAATGTCGAACCCCCGACCTGCGATTTATCGGCGCCAAGCAAGCTGCAACGCAAGCGGGGGGCGGTTTTGCACCTGCCCCCCGCGCGTTATTCTTACTTGGAAGCCTTGGCCGCCTTGTTCACTTCGCGGCGGGCCGTCTTCTTCTCATGCTCGCTGGGCACGGCCTCAGGCAGAGCGACCGAGCCGCCGAGCGCCTCGACCGCAGCGCGAGCGCCCTTGCTCACGCCTTCGACCATGAAGCTGACCTTGGTGGTGAGCTCACCCTTGGCGAGGAGGCGCACGCCGTCCTTGCCGCCGCGAGCAAGACCAGCAGCCTTGAGCGCGGCATGATCGATCACGCCATCGGTGGCCAGCTTGCCGGATTCGATCGCCTTCTGGATCATGCCGAGGTTCACTTCTGCGAAGTCCTTGGCGAAGATGTTGTTGAAGCCGCGCTTCGGGATGCGCATGTGGAGCGGCATCTGGCCGCCTTCGAACCCGTTGACCGAAACGCCCGAGCGCGCCTTGGCGCCCTTCTGGCCGCGACCGGCGGTCTTGCCCTTGCCGGAACCGATGCCGCGGCCAACGCGCATGCGGCCCTTGCGGGCGCCATTGTTGTCGGAGAGTTCGTTAAGCTTGGTCATGTCGTAGCACTCGCTTTCGCTTTGAGTCGCGCTGATGGGAGGTGGGCCCTTAGGCGATGCGGGCGGGAATGTCACCCCCTCCCCTGCCCGCTGCACTCTCAGGCGTTGGGCGGGTGCCCGCCGAGGCGCTTGCCGGCAAGGTAACCGAAGGTGAGACCCCGGCCCCAGCGTACCGCCCGCACCGCCGTAAGCTTCACCCAGCACAGCTGCCCTCGCATTGCCTGCAGCATAGAGCCCCGGGATTGGATTGCCGCTCCTATCGACGACCTGACCGGATCGGCGGCAGTGCGCCTTTCAAAGGCGCGCCGGAGCCGATAGGTTGAACGTTGAAGCGAACGCATGGCAAGGCGAGGTTGGCACATGAAGATCTACGGGCAGATTCCCCTTGCCGGCCTCGCGCTGGGCCTTGCGGCCGCCCTTCCCACCCCGCTGGCGGCACAGAGTGCTGCAGCATCGGCGCAGGGCGATGTCTCGCTCACCATCTACAACGACGATCTCGCACTGGTGCAGGACCGGCGCGTGCTTGTGCTCGCCAAGGGGCGGGTGAAGCAGGAATTCCCCGATGTTTCAGCGATGATCCGGCCCGAGACGGTGACGCTTTCGGGCGAAGGCGCAGGGATCGTCGAGCAGAACTTCGACTATGACCTGCTCTCGCCCGAAAAGCTGCTCGACAAGGCGGTGGGGCAGACCGTGACCGTGGTACGCACCAACCCCGCCACCGGCGCGGAGACGCGCGAACAGGCGCTGGTTCTGGCTAACAACGGCGGGACCATCGTCCGGATCGGAGACAGGATCGAAGTGCTCGAGCAATATGGCGCGCGCATCCTGTTCGCCGGTCTGCCGCCGGGATTGCGGGCGCGTCCGACGCTTTCGGTCATGCTCGATGTAGGCAGCGCGGGCGCACGCCCCGTGACGCTGAGCTATCTTTCCTCGGGCTTTGGCTGGAAGGCAGACTATGTCGCGCTGTTCGATGAGGCGGCGGGCCGAATGGACCTGCAAGGCTGGATCACCCTGACGAACAACACCGGCACCACCTTCGACAATGCGCGGGTGCTGCTGGTGGCAGGGCGCCCGGGTCAGGAAAATGGCGGCGGCGGTATGGGGCGCGGGCGGATAAACCAGCGCCAGATCGACTTTGTGCCGGGAACTCAAAGCGCCAATCGCGAACGGCTGGGTGACTATTATGTCTACCCCATCGCGGCACGCACCACGGTGGCCAATGCGCAGCAGAAGCAAGTGAGCTTCCTGGATGTGGCAGGCGCACCGGCTAGCAAGGGCTACTATTTCCGCAATGACTGGCTGGGCGCATCGGACGAAGCGCAAAGCTTTGCGACCGTGCTCAAGCTTTCGACCGCCAAGGGCAGCGGCGTGGGCGATGCACTGCCGGCGGGCACGGTGCGCGTCTATATGCGTGATACGCGGGGGCAGCCGCAATTCATCGGCGAGAAGGGGATCGATCACACGCCGATGGGATCAACGCTTTCGCTCAGGACAGGTGACGCCTTCGACGTGAAAGTGCAGCCCACCGTCCAGAACCGCGAGCGGATCACGGCGGACGAATGGGAAAAGACCGGGCGTTGGCGGATCACCGTGAACGGCAAGACCGACGACGTGACGGTGGAGCGGCAGAAGGAATACTGGCGCACCACGATGACCTACAAGGTGACCAATGCGCGGCCAGCACCCGTGAAGGTCGAACTGGTGCAGGCCGGGCTCGACAACTGGTGGAGCGATACGCGGGTGCCTTCCGAAAGCGTGAAGGGCACGCAGCGCACGCTTGACGAGCGGACGTGGACGCTGGACGTGCCTGCGAACGGCGAGACCACTCTCACCGTCCAGTTCGACACGCGCTACTGAGCGCCGAGGCAGTGCGGCGCGCGCTCTCCCGGCTGGCCCTGATGGCCCTTGCGCCGCTGCCGGGCCCGGTGCTGGCGGGCGAACCCATCGTGCAATCCGCAGCGCCTGATGCCGTATCCGTCACGATCTATCGCGCGCCGGACCGCGCGCCAGACGCAGCGATGAATCTGGGCTGGCTGGAAGGCTATGCCCTGATCACCGAAACGCGCACCGTGGAAATACCCGCGGGTAGCGCAACAATCCGCTTCGAGGGTGTCGCGGGGGGCATGTTGCCCGAATCCGCGCTCGTTTCGGGCCTGCCCGCTGGCGTGCGGGAGAAGAACCTCGACGCCGATCTGCTTTCGGCACGCAATCTCTACGCCCGCGCCTTTGGCCGCCCGGTGATCCTGCGCCGACACAGCGGCAAGGAGGGCCAAGGCACGGTGACAGAGGAGCGCGCGGTGATCCGCTCGGGCGCCGATGGCGCTGCAATCGTTCAGACCAAGAACGGCTTTGAAGTTGCCAATTGCGGGCGCGGCATTGCCGATGCCTTGGTCTACACCGAAATGCCGGAAGGTCTCTCGGCGAAGCCGACGCTGTCGGTGCGGACAGAAAGCGCGCTCGCGGCGCGGGCGACAATCACCCTCTCGTACCTCTCATGGGGTTTTGACTGGCAGACCAATTATGTGGTGCGGCTGAACCCGGAAACCGGGAAGGCAGACCTGACGGCGTGGGTGACGCTGGCAAGCAGCGATCCCATGAGCTTTCCCAATGCGAGCACGGCCGTCGTGGGCGGCAAGCTGGACCGCGAGGATAGCGCCGAGCAGCCCAGCGAGCAGGGTGGCGATCTGGTGCTGCATTGCTACCTCGGTGGGCGGCCCGCGCCACCTGCGGTTGTCATGGCCCCTGCGCCGCCGCCAATGATGGCCGGAATGATGCAGGAGGCCGACATCATCGTCACGGCACAGCGGCGCAGCCCTGCGATGATGGCCGCGCCGGTCAAAGTGATCGAAGAAGGCCTTGGCGATCTCAAGCTCTACCGTGTGCCAATGCCAACGACGATTGGGTCCAACGCGCAGAAGCAGGTTGCGATGCATGTGCTGAGCGGCGTGAAATTCAGGACGTGGCACACCGCTGACCTCTATGCCGGCAGCGGACGTACCGCTGCGATCATCAAGCTGCGCACGCGCAACCGCCCGGAAGACGGGCTTGGCGTGGCGCTTCCTGGCGGGTCGGTCGCCGTATTCGAGCCGCACGGCGCAGAAACCCTGCTCGTCGGACAGGGCGGCATGCGCGACTATGCGACGGGCGAAGACGTTGAAGTGACGCTCGGAGCGTCCCCGAACGTCCAGATCCTGACACAGAGCTTCGGAACAAGCACGATGCGCGGGCTCGAAACCACGGTGACGAACGCCAATCCCTGGCCAATCAATTTCGAAGGATCGATCTGGCTCGGCGACGGCGTGACAATCGAAAATCCGTCCACGCGCCTGCCGCTGAAGAACGGCCGCCCGACCTGGACAACCACGATCCCGGCCAATGCCAAGGCAACCCTGCGCTACCGCTTGAAGCTCCCGGACTGAGCCGCAAACAACAAAGGCCCCGGCATTGCTGCCGAGGCCTTGTTTGTTACACGTGAACGCGCGCGATCAGTCGACCACGGCCACCATGTGCGGCAGCTTGGCGATCGCACCGCGCACTTCCGCGGTGTCCTCGAGCTCAACCACACGGTTCATCTTGCCAAGGCCCAGACCGATGAGGATCTGCTTCTGGCTTTCCGGACGGCGGATCGGCGAACCGATCTGCTTCAGCTTGATCTTTGCCATATCGATTACTCCACGATGGCCGCGGCTTCAGCCTCGGCCTCAACCGGAGCCGCACCGCCACGACCGAGCAGGTCGGCAATCTTCTTGCCGCGACGCTGCGCAACCGACTTCGGCGAAGTCTGATCGGTCAATGCGTCGAACGTGGCGCGGATCATGTTGTAGGGGTTCGAAGTGCCGACCGACTTGGTCACCACATCGGCCACGCCCAGGCTTTCGAACACGGCGCGCATCGGACCGCCGGCGATGATGCCGGTACCGGCCGGAGCCGAACGGAGGTTGACCTTGCCCGCACCGAAACGGCCCTTGCCGTCATGGTGAAGCGTGCGGCCTTCCTTGAGCGGAATACGGACCATGGTCTTCTTGGCCGAAGCCGTCGCCTTAGTGATCGCCTCAGGCACTTCGCGAGCCTTGCCATGGCCGAAGCCAACGCGGCCCTTGCCATCGCCGACCACGACGAGCGCGGCGAAACCGAAGCGCTTGCCGCCCTTTACGGTCTTGGAAACGCGATTGATGTGGACGAGCTTTTCGATCAGCTCTTCACCGCCGTCATCGTCGCGACCACCACGGCCACCACGATCGTCACGGCGGCCACGGCCACCGCGCTCACCGCCGCGGTCGTTGCCACCGCGACCGCGGCCAGGGCCACGATCATTGCGGGGACCACGGCCCTCGCGGGGAGCCTCGGTGCCGGCGGCTGCATCGGCGACGGGTGCGCCTTCCAGATTGGTTTCATCAGCCATCGTTTAGAACTCCAGCCCGTTTTCGCG
>CANCET010000163.1 GCA_947375105.1 Sphingomonadaceae bacterium | reverse complement strand
TTGCACGAAGCCGCCGAAATGCTGACCCACGCCGCCCGCAAGGAACACGCTTCCCTGATCAAAGGCGAAGTTGTCGTTGGCCTTGAAGTGATCCGGCGGCGGCACCTGATCCTTCCGGGTGTGGGTGAACGATCCGATCGCCATCGCCGCCAGCGGCACATTGAACGGCTTTGTGCGCAGCGTGTAGCCGCCGAGCTTGAACTCGCGGCCGAAGGGCGTGAGCTGCGGGCCAAACCCGCCGACATGGCAGGCCTGGCAGGGCTGGCCGGTCTGTTCGGCATAGCTCGGCACGGCTTGCGCCGGAGGGGCGGCAAACAGCGCTGCCAGCGCGGCCGCCAGCGGGATGGCAGCGGGCAGCGCGTGCCGCAGTTTGAGGCTACCGCGGCGCGAAGGCGAAGTGAGGGGATCGCTTGGCATGATGGCTGTGCTCCTTGCCGTTGTGGGCAGAGCCTAGCGCCGATCCGCGAGCCACGAATTGGCTGCCGTCAAATTGGCCGGACTATTCTCTGGTTTGCGCCGCGTGCCGGTCAGCGGCGTGTGGCGAGCGGCGAGGTGTAGGCAGGATCGTGCGCGAAGGGCAGCGGCGCGCCCTTCCGCAGCGCCTGGAGCACGGCGGCAAAGTCCGTGCGGGCGCGGAAGCCCAGTTCGGCTTCGGCCAGCGATGGATCATAGACGCGGCCAAGGCTTTGGGGGAGCTGCCAGCCGCGCGCCGCAAATAGCGCCTCCGCATCGGGAAACTGCTCGCGAATCAGCGCCGCCGCATCCTGCTTCAAGGCCGCTGAATCGCCCCGCGCGAATGGCGGCGGCGCGCTCACCAGATAGAGCCCGAAACCCACCTCATGCGCTTTCTCCAGCGCCATGACATGCGCACCGGCCGCATCTTCCACCGTCAGGCGGCGATGCAGCAGTTCGATCGACTTCAGGTTTTCGCCCGATGGCCGCTCGTGCGTATCGTCGTCCTCGGGAAAGAACCGCGAGGTGCGCAAGACGACACAGGCCAGCCCGTGGTCCGCCGCATAGAGCCGGCACAGGCCCTCCGCCGCCAACTTGGTCACGCCATAGATGTTGCGCGGCGCCAGTGGCCCGGTCCGCTCATCCAGCCACACCGCCTCGTTTGATTCCTCGCGCCTGATCGCCTCGCTGATCATCAGCGAGGTGGTCGAGGTCATCACGAAGCGGTCATGCCCCGCCGCGCGTGCCGCTTCGAGCAGGTTGAGGGTGCCTGTCACGTTCACATCGACAAAGGTCTGCGCCGGATAGCGCGCGATATCCGGTTTGTGCAGCGCCGCCGCGTGCACCACCGCGTCGATCCCCAGCCCCATCGCCCGGTCTACCACTGCGCGGCTGGCAATCGAGCCGACGACATGCGTCTCTGGCCCGGGGACTGCATCGAGCCCCGTAACCGTGTGGCCAGCCGCTCGCAGCGCCGGGGCAAGGAAGCGGCCGAGCCAGCCAGACGAACCTGTCAGCAGCACGCGCATCAGAAAACCCCCGCCGCCAGATTCGACCGCGTATAGCACTCGATCACAAGACTGATCGGCTGCCCATCGGCCAGCCGCAGCACGGCCTTGTGCGAAAGGACGGTCCCCGCCGGGCATTCCGTCGCGCGGCCCCGTAGGCTTTCCAGCCGCTCGCGGCGAAAGCCCAGCGGGCGCACCACGGTGCCGAAGGGGGTCCGCGTCGTTTCCAGCGCCATATTCATCGCAGGGGGCAACCGTGCGGGAACATACCAGTTCTTCGCGTCGGAAAGCACGGCGTTGCCGCAGCGCAGGCGAACATGGCGGAAGGCCAGCGGTTCAGCCGGGCCAACACCCAGCGCCGCGCGCGTGGCGGGCGAGGGGGCTTCCATCTCGTTTCGGTCGGTGTCCGCCACGATTTCGGCAGGCGCTGCAATGTGCCGCGTAGAACACCATTGCTGCAATGCCAACGTGGCACTGTCGTTGGCGGCAAGCGTGCGTTCGAACCGTGTCAGCGTAGTGGTGCAGGCCGCCAGGGTAAGCGAAAGGCCCGCGGCGGCTGCGAACCGCAGGTTCAGATGCCCCCCGGCACTGCAGTGCGGCCAACGGCGGTCAGCCCATCCACCAGCACATGAGCGCAGGCGTCGAGCAAGGCCTGGTCGGTCGAGCGGATCACGAAATTCGCGCCCACTTTGCCTTCACGGAAGAAGGGATAGCTGCCGATCTGGCAGCCCTCATGCGTCTTTTCGGTCTCGCGCAGCAGATCCGCCACTTCGCTCTCGGCCACCCAGCAGCCGATTGTCGCCGAAAGCAGCGGCAGGCCGCCTTCCAGCGTGCCAGTCAGGCCATCAAGCATCTGCGCGGTGATCCCCGGCACGCCCGCCATCAGGAACACGTTGCCCGCCTTGATTCCCGGCGCGCCCGACAGGCGGTTGGGAATGAGATCCGCGCCTGCGGGCACCCGCGCCATGCGCAGCCGCGCCGGATTGATGCCGCCACGCGTCTCGTAATAGCGGGTGAGCATCGCTTCGGCCTCGGGATGGATCACCACCGGCACGCCCAGCGCTTCGGCCACGGCATCTACGGTGATGTCATCATGCGTCGGCCCGATGCCGCCTGTGGTGAACAGGTAATCGTTGCGCGCGCGAAGCGCGTTCACCGCCTCGACAATCGCCGCCATGTCATCCGGCACCACGCGCACTTCGCGCAACCGGATGCCCTGCACCCCCAGCCACGCCGCGACTTGCGCGATGTTCTTGTCATGCGTGCGGCCGGAAAGGATTTCGTCGCCCACGACAATGAGCGCGGCGGTCCAGATGCGGGAAGGTTCGGTCATGCTGCAACCGTTAGCGCAAACCGAATAGGGCGCAATGGGCCTTTCGTACCCTATCGTCCCGGATCCTGATCCACGCGGTCATAGGCCTTGCGAATATCCTCCGGTGGCTCCTCGTTTCCGGTGTCGGGCAAGTCCTTGTGCAGCGTCGGCGACCAGCGCTCCAACCAGTTGATGCCATCCATGCCGTCATACTCATCCGGGGTGCGGTAGGCGCGATCGCGCATGGCGTGGGCGAGGTGGACCGGATGCAGGTGCAGACGCGCGAGCAGGTCGGCGAGGTCGTCGATCGAGTCGGCGTTCAGCCGGGTGCAATGGAGCAGGATCACCTGCGCGATGTCACGTCCGAACAGGCGGCGCGCGCTCGCCAGCGACCATTGGATCTGCTTTTCGGTATAGGCCAGATATTCGGCCTTTATGCGGCGCTGCGCTTCGAAATCGCTGTGGGCGACGGCATCGTCATAGGGTTCGGCGAATTCCCAATCGTCGGCATCGATGGTGACCGGCGCGATGCGATAGCCGTGGGCCGCCAGCCAGCCGTTGATCGCGGCCTTGACCGGGGCCGGATAGCCCGTTTCGAGATAGGGGTGCCGGAACCAGCGCAGGCGCCGATGATGGTCAGCCATGAGCGCGCGGATCACGGGCTCTCCGCGCGCGATATCGGCGACGTAGGCTTCTGCACCCAGCGTGTTGGGCGATTCATGCGAGAAGGTGTGGTTGCCCAACTCGATCCCGGCATCGAGCCAGCGCTTCAGGTTCGCGATCTGCGCTTCGCGTTGGCCTTCATCGAGCTTGCCTTCGTTGGCAAAGCCGATCGCGGGCAGATGATGCCGCTTCAGTCCCCGTAGCAGCTTGATATTCGTGGTGTCGATATAGGCCTGTTCGCTCACGATGCTGAGCGCGGGCAGATCATCGAAGGTCAGCGCGATCCGGATGTCCCTAGCCTGCACTGCCGCCGAGAGGAGCGCGAGCACGCTGACGCAGATCAGGCGCAGTGTCAGGGAGACCCTGCTCGATACACCAGATCCCCCCCTCTTGCGCAGTCCGTCGCCCCGATGGGGAGAGAGCATCAGTCGCTCACTCGGCCGGCTCGACCATCTCACCTGCCGTCGCCGCCACCGCACCAGTCGCCTTGCCGAAGCGCATGATGCCGTCGTCCAGCGGATTTTCCTTGAGGTACTTGCGGTCGAACAGATAGTCCTGGTTGAGCCGCCATGGCATCGTCTTGGCGTTCTTCGGCTGGATCGCGAGGCCGCGCTGGATGTAGCCGGAGGAGAGATCAAGCGGGGTGTCAGCCTCGAGCGCGCTCTCGTCGGTCAGCACCGGGGTCGCGCTGTCCGCACCCACCTTCTTCATGTGGTTGAGCAGTCGGCACACGAAGTCGGAGTCGATATCCGCGCGCAGCGTCCACGAGGCATTGAGATAGCCGAACACCTGAGCGAGGTTGGGCAGGTTCGAATACATGCAGCCCTTGTAGTACCAGCGCTCGTTCATCCGCACCGGTTCGCCATCGATCCCCAGCGCGATCTTGCCCGCCATGGCAAGGGCGAGGCCGGTGGCGGTGACGATCACGTCGCAGTCCAGCCGCTTGCCCGATTTGAGCTGGATGCCCTTGGCGTCGATCCGCTCGATGTGGTCGGTCACGATCTCGGCCTTGCCCGCCTTCATCGCATCGAACAGATCGCCATCGGGCACGAGGCACAAGCGCTGTTCCCACGGATTGTAGGGCGGGGTGAAGGTGGCCGGATCATATTTCGGGCCAAGTGCTTCCTGGAGCTTCTTCGTCAGGTAGTCCTTGACCTTCTGCGGCTCGTTGCGCGCGCGCTTGAACACCAGATTTTGCATGAAGACGTTCTTGAAGCGCGTGATCCGGTAGGCGAGTTTTTCCGGCAGGAACTTGCGCAGCGTGTTGGCAATCGCATCGCGCGCCGGACGGATCGCGTACCACGTCGGCGTGCGCTGGAGCATGGTGACGTGCGCGGCCTGCTTGGCCATCGCAGGCACGATGGTCACGGCGGTCGCGCCCGAGCCGATGACGACGACGCGCTTGCCGGTGTAGTCGATATCTTCCGGCCAGAACTGCGGGTGGATGATCGTGCCGGCAAAGTCCTCGCGGCCCGGGATCGCCGGATCATACGGCGTGTCGTAGTCGTAGTAGCCCGAGCCGAGATAGAGGAACCGCGCCGTGGTCCGGCTGCGCTGGCCGTCCGCCGCTTCGGTGGTGATCGCCCACCAGGCGTTGGCGCTTTCCCAGTTGGCCGAGACGACCTTGGTCTCGAAGCGGATGTGCTGGCGGATACCGCGTTCATCGACGATGCGGTGGAGGTATTCGAGGATAGACGGGCCGTCGGCGATGGACTTCTCGTGGCGCCAGGGCTCGAAGATGAAGCCCAGCGTGTGCATGTCGCTGTCGGACCGGACGCCCGGGTAGCGGAACAGGTCCCAGGTGCCGCCAAGGCTTTCGCGCCGCTCGAACAGGGCATAGCTGCGATCAGGGCAGAGCAACTGCATGTGCGCGGCCATGCCGATGCCCGAAAGCCCGGCGCCGATGATCGCAACATCGATGTCCGGCTGTCCGGTATGCCGCGTGCCCTCGAAACCCATGCCGTCCTCCGCTGTTATTGACATGCATGATAGCAGCGCGCGGCCTGATTGCCAGCCTGTTTCCCTGATTATCAGCCTGCTTAATCGCGCGGTTAACTGCCGACGATTGCACTTTGCCGTTCGCGGCGACACAAGGAATGCCATGCCGATCATCGCCGCGCGCCGTTATACCGAGGGGAAGGCCCATCCGGGCGAACTGGCGCTGACAGGCGTGGCCGCGCCAGAGGCGACACTGCCGCGCGGGTGCTTTGACTGGATCGGGCTGGCCGATCCCACGGCGCAGGAAATCGAGCTGGTCGCGCGCCAGTTCGCCCTGCATCCGCTGGCGGTGGAGGACGCGCTCAATCCGCGCCAGCTGCCCAAGGTCGATATCTATGGCCATCAGCTCTTTGTCGTCGCGCGCACCGCGATGATGAGCGAGACGGATGATACGATCGCCTACGGGCAGACCGCAGTGTTCCTGGGGGAGCGGTTCATCGTGACGGTGCGGCTCGGCTCTGCGCGGGCTCACACGGACCTGCGCCGGGCACTGGAAGCGGATAGCGAGCACCTCGCGGAGGGCGCCGACTATGTGCTGCATGCCGTGCTCGATTTCATAGTCGACGGCTATTTGCCCATCGCCGACCAGTTCGAGGGTGTGGCGCACGCCATCGAGGAAGCGGCGGTTGACCAGTTTCCCGATCCATCGACGATCCGCCGCATTTTCCGCCTGCGCCGCGAACTGAGGCGGTTCGAGCGGATCATCGGGCCGATGGAGGAACTCACGCTGCGCCTTGCCGAAGCGGACTTGCCAGTGATCGACCCTTCGGCGCGAATCTGGTTTCGCGACGTGCTCGATCACGTGCGCCGCGCGATGGCGCGGATGGAGGGCCTCAAGGAAACGTTGGCGGCGACGGTTGAGACGGCGGGCCTGCTCGAACAGCACCGGCAGGGTGTGATCACGCGCCAGTTGGCGGCCTGGGCCGCCATTCTTGCAGTCCCGACCGCCATCGCGGGCATCTACGGCATGAACTTCGATTACCTGCCCGAACTGCACTGGCACTGGGGCTATCCGATGGTCTGGGGGCTGATTATCCTGATTTGTGGCGGCCTGCTGTGGCGGTTCCGGCGGATCGGCTGGCTCTAGGCGGGAAGCTGCCAGTCGATCGGGTTGCAGCCGTGCTCCTGCAGGAACGCGTTGGCGCGGCTGAAGTGGCGGCAGCCTAGAAATCCCCGGTAAGCGGAAAGCGGGCTGGGGTGCGGCGCCTCGAGGATCAGGTGTGGGCCGCCTTTCGCAGCGGCGGTGGCCTCGCGGATCCGGGGGGCCTTGGCACGGGCATGGCTGCCCCAGAGCAGGTAGACGCAAGGGGCCGGTCGTTCTGCCACGGCGCGGATTGCGGCGTCTGTAAGCAGCTCCCAGCCCATGCCCTGATGCGATGCGGCTTGCCCGGCCTCAACCGTCAGCACCGTGTTGAGCAGGAGCACACCTTGGCGAGCCCAGCTTTCGAGATGGCCGTGCTTTGGGCGAGGAAGGCCGAGATCGGATTCCTGTTCCTTGAAGATATTGAGCAGGCTGGGCGGCACGGGCACACCGCGCTGCACTGAAAACGCAAGACCGTGCGCCTGCCCGGGACCATGGTAGGGGTCTTGCCCGAGGATCACGACGCGGACATCAGCCAGCGGTGTGAGCGCAAGTGCCGCAAGGCGCGTGCCGGCGGGCGGGTATATATGCTTGCCAGCCGCTTCCTCGGCGTTGAGAAAGCCGCCCAGCGTGCGCATGGGTAGGCTCGTGAGTGCCGGTTCCAGCGCCGGGCGCCAGCTTTCGGGGGGTGCGATGCTGGTCATGGTCGTCCCGACGTAAACCTTTTGCTGCACTGCGGGAATACCATTTGCATGGGGGTGGCCCCACTTGCTATCCGCGTCACCTAGACTTTGGTGGTGCTCTTGAGGAATCCGGTATGAAGATCGCGATGGTCGGTTCTGGCTATGTCGGCCTTGTTTCCGGAGCCTGCTTTGCAGATTTCGGCCACGACGTTGTGTGCATTGACAAGGACGCCAGCAAGATCGAGCGGCTCGATGCCGGTATCATGCCGATCTACGAGCCCGGACTTGCCGAACTGGTCGCGGCCAATGTGCGTGGCGGCCGGCTTTCGTTCTCCACCGATCTGGCAGCGTCGATCGAAGGCGCGCAGGCCATCTTCATCGCGGTTGGCACACCCTCCCGGCGCGGCGATGGCCATGCTGATCTCTCGTATGTCTATGCTGTGGCGCAGGAAATCGCCGACAGTCTGACCAATCCCGCCGTGATCGTGACGAAGTCGACCGTTCCGGTCGGCACTGGCGACGAGGTCGAGCGGATCATCCGGGATAGCGGCACCGCTGTGCAGTTCGCGGTCGTCTCCAATCCGGAGTTCCTGCGCGAAGGCGCTGCGATCGGCGATTTCAAACGGCCGGACCGCATTGTCATCGGTGCCGAGGGCGAATGGGAGCGCGGTGTGATGACCGAGGTCTATCGCCCGCTGTTCCTCAACAAGGCGCCG
>CANCET010000162.1 GCA_947375105.1 Sphingomonadaceae bacterium | reverse complement strand
TGGGCGTGGGAGTGGTGCCGGACTGCCAGCGCCACGAAGACAACGGCCGGAAGGCCGTTCGGCCCCCGACGCGAAAGTCTATGATGTCCGGGTGTGAAACTGGGGCGCGCGAACGGCTTTGAACCCCCGGCGCAGGGGCTTGCAGCGGCGCGCAACAACAAATCGGAGTGTCCCCGCAGCCCCTCGCAACCGCTGCACGCGCCTGCAATGTCGGAACCGGAAACTGGAGCGGGCGAAGGGATTCGAACCCTCGACCCCAACCTTGGCAAGGTTGTGCTCTACCCCTGAGCTACGCCCGCTCGTGCGTTTCTGATCAGGTTCCCGAAGGCCCCTGATCGGGGTGAAGCGCGCCCTTAGCTGCCCGGCGTGGCCCGCGCAACAGCAAAAATGCGTCGCCGCTGCGACACCGGCTCCGCTTGCCCCCAAATGCCCTTGCCGAACTGCCTTCGCTTCCCACATGGGGACAGCAGACAATTACCAGTTCAATGCGGAGACCGTCCAGTGGCAAGCCTTGGCCTCAATCTTGATGAACAGAAAGCGGTAGACCGCTTCCGCAAGGCCGTGGTCGAGCCTTCGATGACCAAGCTGGTAGTGCTCGATTTCTGGGCCGAATGGTGCGGGCCGTGCAAGGCGCTCACCCCGGTGCTGGAAAAGGTCTGTGCCGAATATGCCGACAAGGGCGTGATCCTTGCCAAGATCAATGTCGATGAGGAACAATTCATCGCCGCGCAATTCCAGGTGCGCTCGATTCCGACGGTCTATGCGATGTTCCAGGGCCAACCGGTCGCGGACCTGACGCCGGCGCGCGGCGAATCGCAGCTGCGCCAGATGCTGGACCAGATGCTCGCGCGCCTTCCTATCCAGGCTGGTGATGAACCGGCGCAGGACATCGCGCCATTGCTGGCGATGGGCGAGGAAGTGCTGGCTGGCGGCGAAGCTGAACGCGCCATCGGCATCTTTTCGCAGATCGCCGAGATCGCACCCGATAGCGCCGCTGCGCAGTCCGGGCTGATTCGCGCGCTGCTCATGGCGGGCGACAAGGCGGCTGCAGAGGACGTGCTTGCCGCGCTTGATCCCAAGCTGGCTGAAGACCCTGCGCTGGCGCAGGCACGCTCCGCGCTCGCGCTCGCGGCCGATGCGCCGGAGCCGAGCGAGCTTGACGGCCTGCGCGCCGCCGCCGCCGCTAGTCCGGACGACATGGACGCGCAGCTTGCGCTTGCGAACGGGCTCTATGCCGCCGGCGACCGCGATGGCGCAGCGGCGCTGCTGCTCGGCATGGTGGCGCGTGACCGCACGTGGAACGAAGGCGCTGCACGCACCCGGCTGCTCCAGATCTTCGAGGCCATCGGGCTCGAGGACCCCTGGGTTGCGGCCACGCGCCGCAAGCTTTCCACCGTACTGTTCGGCTAAGCCATGGGTCAGGACAATCGCCGCGTGCGCCTCTCGATCTTTCCGCTATCCGGCGCACTGCTGTTCCCCGGGTTGCAGCTGCCGCTCCATATCTTCGAGCCGCGCTATCGCTCGATGATTTCCGATTCGCTGGTGCGCGATCGGCGCATCGCGATGATCCAGCCGCAGGGCCAGTATGACGGCGCGCCGCTGTTTTCCATCGGCTGCGTCGGCAAGATCGGCGAAGTCGAGGCGATGGAGGACGGGCGCTACAACGTGATCCTCGAAGGGATCTCGCGCTTCCGCCTGCTGCGCGAACTGGATGTGACGACGCCGTTCCGCCAGATCGAGGGCGAGCTGATCGAGGATGACGCCGGTGCCAGCCTCAGCGCTGTCGAACGCGCTTCATTCGAACGCGAGGCGCGCCGCTTTGCCGAGGCGCAGGGCTATTCGGTCGATTGGGATTCGGTCGGCCGGCTCGATGATGTCTCGCTGATCAACGGCGTTTCTCAGATCGCTCCGTTCGATGCCGCTGCCAAGCAGGCGCTGCTTGAGGCGGACAGCCTTGCCGCGCGCTGCGAGCTGCTCGTCCAGCTCATGCAGTTCTTCGGCCGCCGCGATTCGGACGACGGACGAGTGACGTTGCAGTAATTCAGAACTGCGCTCTGATCCCGTCAATCACGAACTGCGCTGCGAGGGCCGCCAGCAGCACGCCGAGCAACCGAGTAATCACCGCCTCGACTTGCGAGCCCAGCGCCCGGATGATCGGCCGCGCGGCGACGAGCGCGATGAAGCTCAGCAGCATGACCGCGCCGAGGGCAGCGAGGATCACCAGCGTTTCGGGCAGGCCATGTGCCCGCGCGGTGAGCAGCATGACCGAGGCGATCGACCCCGGCCCGGCCAGCATCGGCATCGCCATCGGGAAGACCGAGACGTCCTCCACCTGCGGCTGCGAGGTGCGGACCTTTTCCGCGCGCTCCTCGCGCCGCTCGGTGCGCTTCTCGAACACCATATCGATCGCGATCATGAACAGCATGATGCCGCCCGCGATGCGAAAGCTGTCGAGCTCGATGTGCAGCGCGCCCAACAGGTCCTCGCCGAACAACGCGAAAACGACGAGGATGCCGCTGGCGATCAGGCAGGCGCGCACTGCCATGATGAAGGCCTGGCGCGGCGTGGCGGAAGCCGTGAGGCCCGCATAGATCGGCGCGCAGCCCGGCGGGTCGATGACCACGAACAGCGTCGTGAAGGCAGACAGGAAAAGGGCCAGCACCGGATCAGCCCTCATTCTTCGCGATTTCAGTGCGCTTCAGCACCTCGTTCATCCTGCCGTCCTGCCACAGCCACACCGTCCATTCGCGCGTCCCGCCGGGGAGCACGGTGGAGCGCCAGGCCAGCGTCCCGTCGATCGAGCGGCCATCCTTGCTGTCGGCCCCCGCGATTGCGGAGAGCGGCGGGATCGGCCCCGCAAGCGGTCGCGGCGGCGGCGGCGGATCACCGCGCTTTGGCTTGGGCGGCGCATCGGCGAGCGGATCGCGGTGCGGGCGGGCGGGGCAATCAGCGACCTTGCCGCTGATGAAATCCGTGCCAGCCAAGGGCTCAGCCAGATCGCCGCCCTGATCGAGCACCCACTTGTAATTGCCCTTCTTGCGCTGCTGCTGCCACACGGTGGAGAACCATCCGGTCTGACTGCCACTGCCCTGATAGGCGCCGAACGTGACGCCAGCGCTGCCATCGCAGCTCATCCACACCGAGCTTGGCTGCCACTGCACGGCCTGCGGCGGATTGGCGCGGCCCTTGAGCCAGACTTTGGCCAAGGTCCGCTGCGGCACGAACATTTCCGCTTCATCGGTGGCCGTGTCGGCAAAGGCGGTCCACTGCCCCTTTTCGCGCGCAAGCCGCGCAAAGGCGCTTTCCGCCGCAATCAGGGCGCTGGGATTGCCGAGCGGAGTCACCGCCGGGCGATGATCCTCGGCAGCAGCGGGGACAGCGAGGGCCAGCAGGGCGAATGGGATCAGGCGCTTCATGCCGCCAAGCCTAGAGCAGGCTGGCGGCAAGGGGAAGGCAGGCCCTCAGATTGCGTCTGTCGCCAGCGCCAACCCGGCGTTGCGATAGGCCGCGACAAGCGCGTTGCGCAGCAGCACGGCAATCGTCATCGGGCCGACACCGCCGGGGACCGGAGTGACCGCACCCGCGACGGCCATCGCGCCCGCATAGTCCACGTCGCCAACAAGGCGGGTCTTGCCTTCCTCGGCTGCGGGAACGCGGTTGATGCCGACGTCGATCACTGTCGCGCCGGGCTTGATCCAATCGGCCTTGACCATTTCCGGCCGGCCCACCGCCGCCACCACGATATCGGCGCGGCGCACCACTGCGGGCAGATCCCTGGTGCGGCTGTGCGCGATGGTGACGGTGCAGCTTTCGGCCAGCAGCAGCTGCGCCATCGGTTTGCCGACAATGTTGGAGCGGCCGATCACCACGGCATCGAGGCCCGACAGCGAACCCAGCCGGTCCTTGAGCAGCATCAGGCATCCCAGCGGGGTGCAGGGAACGAAGCCCGGCTGGCCCACCGCGAGGCGGCCCGCGCTGATCACGTGAAAGCCGTCGACATCCTTGTCGGGATTGATCGCGGCAATCACCTTCTGCTCGTCCATGTGCGCAGGCAGCGGCAACTGCACGAGAATGCCGTCCACGGCAGGATCGGTGTTGAGCTGTTCGACCACCGCCAGCAAATCGGCCTCGCTGGTTTCCACCGGCAGCTTGTGCTCGAAGCTCGCCATGCCGGCTTCGACCGTCTGCTTGCCCTTCGAGCGGACATAGACCTGGCTCGCCGGATCCTCACCCACCAGCACTACGGCAAGACCAGCCTTGCGGCCGGCCTTGGCTTCAAATGCGGCGGCAAGCTCTCCGACTTTCCCGCGCAAGTTCGCGGCAAAAGCCTTCCCATCGATAATCGCGGCGGTCATTTCGGCACCTTCTATTGCTGTGTGGCCTGTTGCAGTTCGGCAGTCGCTGTCTGGTTCAGATCGAGGTGGCCGTCATGGCAAGGAAGTAGAGCAGCTGGACGAGGAGGCGCAGGCCGAAGATCAGGATCATCGGCGAAAAATCGACGCCCCCCGTGTTCGGCATGACCCGGCGGATCGGATTCAGCAGCGGATCAAGGATCGCGTTGAGCGCGGTCCAGACCGCAGAAACCGCCTTGTTGTGCGTGTTCACCACGTTGAAAGCGATCAGCAGGCTCAGCACGAACTGCACGATCACCACCATCACGACGATGTCGATCAGCTGCGAGATAGCCGATATCAACGTGAACAACATCATTGGGCGTTTTCCTTGTCAACTGGGAGACATTGCTCCTAGCCGACCCTCTCCCGGCGCCACAAGGCCCCCCTCGCCGAACGACTGACGGCGACGGACAAACTTGTATGTGTTGCATACTAATTTGTCCAGTGTCTTGCTGGTGGAAATGCGCGCCTTCAGGGGGCGAGCGTGCTGCTCTCGATATGCCAGCGCAATTGCTCCGGACTGGCGCCCTCCACATCGTTGACTCGGCGAAACACGATCTCACCGCTGATGATCCGCGCGCCATCGGTGATGGTGACCGGCGCGGTATAGTAGATGGAGCCCGCAGCGCCTTCGCTTTCACCCTTCCCGGCAGTCACTTTCGGCTTCAGCAAGGTGGACCACTTGGCGGAAAATGCCTCCTGCGAAAGGCCGCTGGCCGTGCCGTGGTCGCCCCAAAAGCCGCGCACCGCAGCCCAGTCGCACGCCTCGACTGCGGAAGCCCATGCGCCCAGCACGACTGCGGGATCGCGAGACTTCGGCGGCAGTACGGGCATCGGCGCTGCTGCGACTTTGCTGGATGGCTCCAGAGCAGGAGCGGCAGACGAAGGTACGGCCGCCCGCTGCGCCGGCGCAGGTTCCGGTGCAGGGGCTGGCGCGGGGGAGGTGCAGCCTGCTGCAACGAGCAGGATACCTGCCGCGAGGGTCATGCGGATCATCTGTGCCCAACGCGCGGCGACCGAAGCGGTACCCCCGGCCGCGCGCGGCATCATGCGCGGATCAGCGTGCCGGCACCGCGCGCGGTGAAGATCTCGATCAGCATGGCATGTGGCACGCGCCCATCCAGCACGACCGCTGCCTCGCATCCGGCCTCGACCGCGTGGACGCAGGTCTCCAGCTTGGGGATCATCCCGCCGCTGATCGTGCCGTCTTCGGCGAGGCGGGTGATATCCGCTGGCGTCAGGTCGGTCAGCAGCCGCTTGTCCTTGTCGAGCACGCCGGGCACGTCCGTCAGGAGGAACAGCCGCGCCGCGCCCAGCGCCGCCGCAATCGCGCCGGCCATGGTGTCGGCGTTGATGTTGTAGGTCTCGCCGTCCTCGCCCACGCCGATGGGGGCGATCACCGGGATCATGTTGGCGGCAGTGATGGTGTCGATCACCGTGGTGTCGATCCGCGCCGGTTCGCCCACGAAGCCGAGATCGACGACGATGGCCTCGCCGCTCTCTGCATCGTTGATCGCCTTGGGGGCCTTCTTCGCCTCAACCTTGCGGGCGATGACCATGCCGCCGTCCTTGCCGGAAATGCCGATCGCCTTGCCGCCTGCACGGGCGATCCAGCCCACGAGTTCCTTGTTGATCGCGCCGGCCAGCACCATCTCGGCCACTTCGGCGGTCTGCTTGTCGGTCACGCGCAGGCCGTCGACGAAGCGCGATTCGATGCCGAGCGCCTTCAGCATGCGCCCGATCTGCGGGCCGCCGCCGTGAACAACCACCGGGTTGATGCCGACGGCCTTGAGCAGCACGATGTCTTCCGCAAAATCCTGCGCGAGATCGGGATCGCCCATCGCGTGGCCGCCATACTTCACCACGAAGGTCTTGCCCGCGTATCGCTGCAGATAGGGCAGCGCCTCGGTGAGCGTTTCGGCCTTGGCGAGCATTGCCTTGTGGTGGGCGGCATCGTCGGCTGCGGGATCGTGCGCGGTGGTCATGATGGCCTGCGCTTTGGACCATGCGGCGCGGCGGCGCAATATCAGCGCGTGCCGTCCAATCGGCGCCCCAGCTTCACGAACGCCCAGATCAGCGGCGGCACCATGATCGTGGAGAGCAGCAGCTTCGAGGCGATCTGCCCTGCCATGATCTCACCGATCGGCAGCGGCACGCCGCTCGCATCGCGCACCCCGGCAAAGGAAATGGTGATGAAGATCAGCGTATCGACCATCTGGCTGAGCAGGCTCGCCACCCAGCCACGCAGCACAAGGAGCCGCACGGGCCCGCCCGCCAGCCGCGAGAAGACAAAGACATTGAGCGTCTGCGAGGTGCCGTAGGAAATGAGGCCCGCAAACTGCATCCGTGCGCCCTGGCCAAGGAGGCGGGCATAGGCATCCTGATCACCCCAGAACGGCGCGGGCGGCACCACGTTGATCACGAAAGTCAGCAGCAACATCGATACGATGAGCGGCACGAAGCCGAACCGTACCAACCGGTTTGCCGCGTCCTTGCCGTAAAGCTCGGCCACCGCACTCGCCATCACCACCAGCAGCAGGAACGCGAAGATTCCGCTTTCAACCGCGAGATCGCCCAGCAGCGGCCAATGGCCGAGCGCGGCGATCTTGGTACCAAGCACGCCCGCCAGCACGACCAGCCCGCCATAGAGCAGCGAGAAGGCAAACAGCGCGGTGGGGATGGCGGGCGTGGCAGCCTGCGCGGGGGTCTGATCGTTCATCGCGCAGAGGCTAGCGGGATTTTGACCCTGCGCCAAATCCCGTTTAAGCCCGCCACTTCAGGGGTTCTTCAGGGGAGCAAGCGGCCCGCGATGCGCGTATTCATGAGCCTCGCCGGCATGGCGCTGATCCTCTCTCTTGCCATTCTGCTCTCCTCCAACCGCCGCGCCATCAAGCTGCGCATCGTGGCCCCGGCCTTTGCGCTGCAAGTGGGCTTTGCCGCGCTCGTGCTTTGGTTTCCGCCGGGCAATGCCGCGCTGCAAGGCGCGGCCGCGGGGGTGGAGGGGCTGCTCGGCTATGCCAAGGCCGGTGTGACGTTCCTGTTCGGTCCGCTCGCTGATCCCGCAATCGGCGGACACAGCTTCGCAATCTCCGCGCTGCCGACCATCGTGTTCTTCGCCGCGCTGATTTCGATCCTCTACTACCTTGGCATCATGCAATTGGTGATCCGCTGGATCGGTGGCGGCCTTGAATGGATCACCGGGATCAGCCGGGTGGAGGCGCTGTGCGCGGCCTCCAACATCTTTGTTGGCCAGAGCGAATCGCCGCTGGTGATCCGGCCTTATCTGGCCGCGCTCAGCCCTTCGCAGATGTTCTGCGTGATGACGGTGGGCATGGCGGGCGTCGCGGGCACGATCCTGGCGGCTTATGCCGCGATGGGCATCCGGGTGGACTATCTCGTCGCCGCCGCGTTCATGTCTGCACCGGGCGGCGTGCTGATGGCCAAGCTGATCATGCCCGATGTGCCGCCGCCCGAGCACGCCCACGACGATACGCCGCTGCATAATCCCCATATCGCCGTTTCGGCCCCCGATGAG
>CANCET010000161.1 GCA_947375105.1 Sphingomonadaceae bacterium | reverse complement strand
GCCCGGCCGGGCTGTCGTGGTTCGAAAAACCGTGGAGCGGGGTGAACACCCGCACCGGCCCCTTCGCATCGCGCACATTGGCGGCGAGGTGGTCGGCGAGCTTCTTGAGATCCTCGAATGTCGTGCGCACCGCGGTCAGCTGCGGGTTGTGCTCATGATAACGCCGCCCGGGGAACTGGGCGCGGGAGGCTTCGATCGGGCCGCCGATGATGAAGTCCGCGTTGCCCGGCGCAAGGATCGTGGGGATGCCCTTGAGCAGCGCCGGACGGCCGCGATCGGGCCCGGTATCGGCGAGGCCGCCGAAGATATGGTCGAGGATCTCGGTCTGCGAAAGATCGAGCACGAGCGCGACATCCTTGCCCGCGGCCAGCCCGTCGAGCGTCGGCCCGCCTGCGCCCGACGAGTGGAACACCATGACCTCGCAGCCATCGCTCTCCAGCGCCTCGCGGATGCGCTTCACGCTCGCCTCGGTGGTGCCGAGCGTGGTGATGAGGACCAGCGGCTTTTCCGCCGCCGCCTTGGGATCATAGCCCTTTGCCATACCCGCCACCGCGTGCGCCGCATTGCGGAACACGTCGCGGCTGATCGAGTTGAGGCCGGAAATGTCGGTCACCGCGTTCATCATCGCGATGTCCTGCACGCCCATGTAGGGCTTGGTGAAGCCGGAGGCCATGGTCGAGACGATCATGCGCGGCAGGCCATAAGGGAAGCTCTGCATCAATGCGCCGGCGAGCGCCGAACCCATCGAGCCGCCGACCGCGAGAATGCCGGAAATCGGGTCCTTCGCGTTCCACGCGTGCGCCGCAGCGATGGCGCCGCGGATCATCGCGTCCTGGCACTTGCCTTCGTGGCCCAGCGCGCGGACCTCCTCGATCGTCGTGCCGGCCGCGGCTGCGACATCCTCGGGCGAAATCTCCGCCCCGCCGACGCTGCGCCGCACGCTCGGATCGAGGTGCACGACGCGCACGCCTGCCGCTTCCAGAGTCGCACGGACGAAGCGCGCCTCCTCTTCCTTGGTGTCCTGCGTCACGATGAGCATGACGCTCGGGCATGTCTGCGGCAGTGTGGTCTCGGCCATGGCTATCCTCGTTTCCCTGTCCCGAGAGTGCGACATCGCGGTTGACATTGCACCCTGCTATGCAATGGGCGCGTTGCATAAGGTGAAACACGCTGACGGGCCGCTGGCTCGGAGCAGCGAAAGAAGCGCCGGGAAGAGATGATGCTGGAACGCAAGGTCAAGACAGTACGTGCGCTGGAGCGCGGGCTCGATGTGCTGCTCGAAGTGCAGGCGCGCCGGGCGGTAAGCCTTCATGAACTCCATCAGGCACTAAAGCTGCCGAAGGCCACGTTGCTGCGCATGCTGCTCACGCTCGGGCGCAAGGGACTGGTCTGGCAGCGCCTTGCGGATGGCGCGTATCTGCCGCACCTTGGCGCAGCGGCTCGCGGCACCGGAAGTGCTGTTGAACAGATCGCGGAGATTGCCTCGCCTTACATGAAGGCGCTGTCAACGAAGGTTGCCTGGCCATCTGTGCTGGGCGTCCCGCGCCTCGATCACATGGAAATCCTCGAGACCAACAGCCCGCTGTTCCGCCTGGATTCCGCGATTCTCGGGCCTGTGGGCGTGAAGCTGTCCTATATCCACACCGCCACGGGCCGCGCCTATCTCGCCGCTTGCGACGAAAGTGAACGCGAAGCGATCATCGCGCGGCTGCGCCCCAAGGATGCGGCGCCAGGCAGCGAGGATGACCTCCGCACCATTCTCGCCGAGACGCGCGAACGCGGCTATGCCTTGCGCGAGCCGCTGCATCCGTGGCCGGATCGCTCCAAGCAGCTCGTGCTGCGTGATGGCCGGCGGTCGATGGCCGTCGCGATTGTCGCAGGCGGGGCCCCGTTTGCAACGCTCAACCTGACCTGGCCGGCCAAGCGCGGCACCGACGAAGCCGTGATGCATCGCCATCTCGATGCGCTGCACCAGACAGCGCAAGCCATCGGCCGCGCGGTTGCGGCACAATCCGCAGGAACTGCGGCTCCGGCCAACCCAGCCTGATTGTCCTGCACGCGAGGGCTGTATTTCCGATTGCACTCTGTGAAATTCGTTTGTGTTACTGATTAAATTGGCGCCAGCCTGTGCGACTATGCCGTCAAGGTATAGAGGGAGGCACAAGGCATGCGGCAATGGGTAATCCGGGCGGGCGCGTCGTCGCTGGACGATATGGTCCTGCACGATGCGCCCGAGCCGCAGGCGGGCCCCGGCGAAGTGCTGGTGCGGGTGCGCGCCTGCTCGATCAACTATCGTGACCAGATCATCCCTCTCGGCCACTACATGGGCGGCACGGTCGCAGTAGATACGGTCCCGCTGTCCGACGGCGCGGGCGAGGTCGTGGCCGTCGGAGCCGGAGTTACTTCGGTTAAGGCCGGTGACCGCGTTGCAGGCACCTTCTTCCAGAACTGGCTCGATGGTCCGCCGAACCCCGGCGCTGGCCCCGCATTGGGTGCGCCACCCGCGCCCGGAATGCTGCAGGATCTCGTGGTCCTGCCCGAACATGGCGTGGTACCGCTGGCTGCAAGTCTTTCGTTCGAGGAAGCGGCCTGCCTGCCTTGCGCCGGCGTCACCGCGTGGAATGCGTTGATGGAAGGCCCGCACCCGGTTCGCGCGGGCGAAAGCGTGCTGGTGCTCGGCACTGGCGGCGTTTCGCTCCTGGCGTTGCAGATTGCCAAGGCCGCTGGGGCGCACGTGATCGCGACCAGTTCGTCTGACGATAAACTCTCGCGTGTTACCGCGCTCGGCGCGGACAAGACGATCAACTACCGCGAAGTCCCCGCATGGGGCGCTGCTGCCGCGGACCTGGCCGGAGGCGGTGTCGATCACGTGGTCGAGGTCGGCGGCGCAGGCACGCTCAAGCAGAGCATCGCGGCGGTAGGTTTCGGCGGTGAAATCGCGCTGATCGGCGTGCTGACACGTGAAGGCGATACCAATCCGCACCCGCTGATGTTCAAGGGCGGGAGCATCCGCGGCATCTTCGTCGGCTCGCGCGGAATGGCCGCCCGCCTCAACGCGTTTATCGACAACCACGCCATCAAGCCGGTGATCGACCGGACATTCCCGATCGAGCAGGCGCTCGATGCCTATCGCTACCAGGCATCCAGCGCCTTGTTCGGCAAGGTGGTGATCACGCTATAGCGGTTGGCCGCAAGGCCGGCAGACAGAACAGTCCAGCCGGGCAAACGGCGGGCAAGAGGGTAGGGGATAACGAGGCATGGTGCAGACTTTGGGCTTTGGACAGCGCATTGGCGGCGTGGTGCAAACCGCGTTCGTCGTTGCGGATATCCACGCCGCCATGGCTCATTTCCAGCGCGATTGCGGGGCAGGGCCCTTCTTTCTGCTCGATCACTTCCTCGGCGAAGGGCAGGTCTATCGCGGCGCGCCTTCGCAAGCAGACGTTGCCATCGCGATGGGCTTTGCCGGGCACATGCAGATCGAACTGATCCAGCCTCTCGATGCGCATCCCTCAGTCTACCGCGAGACAATCGAGACGCGCGGCTTCGGTTTCCACCACTTCGGCATTGCCTTTGCGGATGTCGACGCGGCGCTGCCCGGCTACCTGGAACGCGGCCACACGCTGGCCTTCCGCGCACCGGTGCCCACCGGCGGCTCGGTTGCCTATCTCGAAAGCGCCGATCCTGCCTCGCCCGGTTTTCTCGAACTGATCCCCGCCACCGAGGGCATGAACACGCTGTTCACCGCGCAGTGGCAGGCCGCGCAGGACTGGGACGGCGAGACCGATCCCGTGAGGTCGTTCCTGTGAGCGGCGCCTCGCACTCGTCCAGCGCGGACGCATCGCAGCGCGCCGGCGGCGGCTATCAGGCCTGGGTTGTCGGGCTGCTCAGCCTCAACTTCGGCATCCTGTTTTTCGATCGCAACGCGCTCAACTTCCTGATGCCGTTCGTGCAGCCAGATCTGCACCTTTCGAACACGCAGGTCGGCATGTTCAGCTCCGCGCTCTCGCTCACCTGGGCGCTCTCGGGCCTCGCGGTCGGGCGCATTTCGGACAAACTCGGCTCGAAGAAGCCCGTCGTCGTCGTGGCGACGCTTGCGTTCTGCCTCTGCTCGTTCGCTTCGGGCCTTGCGTCGTCGTTCTTCATGCTGCTTGGCGCGCGCCTGCTGATGGGCGCAGCCGAGGGCGGCGTGATGCCCGTGAGCCATTCGATGATCGTCAGCGAAGTCGCGCCCGAGCGGCGCGGCATGGCGATGGGCGTGGCGCAGAATCTGGGCTCGAATCTCCTTGGCTCCGGCCTCGCGCCGCTGCTGCTGGTGCCGGTCGCGGCCGCCTATGGCTGGCGCGAAGGGTTCTACCTTGCCGCCGCACCGGGCCTGATCACCGCCTTGCTGATCTGGTTCACGCTGCGCGAACCGCCGGCCGAGGTGCATGATGCGGCACAGCCCAAGGTGCCGCTCGGCGAAGCCTTTCGCCACCGCAATGTCGTGCTCTGCGCGATCATCTCGGTGCTGCTCGTCTCCTACCTCGTGGTGTGCTGGGCGTTCATGCCGCTCTACCTTACCAAAGTGCGCGGCTTTGCGCCCGAAACGATGGGCTGGCTGATGGCGACGCTCGGCCTTTCCGCCGGTCTCGGCAGCTTTGTCGTGCCAGCCATTTCGGATGCGATCGGCCGCCGCCCGGTGATGATCGGGTTTGCCTTCCTTGGCGTGATCCTGCCGCTTGGCGGGCTCTACTACACCGGATCGCCCTGGGTGCTGGCAGTGATCTTCTTCTTCGGGTGGGGGCTCAACGGCCTGTTCCCGATGTTCATGGCCACGATCCCTTCGGAATCTGTCGATCCGCGCCTCACCGCAACGCTCACCGGCGTCGTGATGGGCACCGGCGAAGTGCTCGGCGGCGTGCTCAGCCCGTTCTTTGCTGGCGCTCTGGCCGATAGTTATGGGCTTTCGGCGGCGCTCTGGCTGATGCTTGCGCTGTGCATTCTGGCAGGCATCTGCGCGCTTGGTCTTGTTGAATCCGCTCCGCGCGTTGTCGCCCGCCGCCGGCTCGCGCCGGCCTGACCCCACTGCAAAGGATGTTCATGCCATGACCGCCGTGCAGAAATTCGCGACCGACGGGATTGCCCCGCCCGAACGCCTTGCGTTCTGGAACGCGCTTGTCGACCGCGTCTACAGCGGCACTTATGTGAAGAGCGCGAGCGGCGATTTCAGCGGCGAGATGTGGACCTGGCAAGTCGGTGATCTCTCGATGATCCGCCCGCGTTCGACAGCCTCGTTCGTCGGGCGCGATCCGCGCTACACCGACGACGAGCGGCTCATTCTCCACCTGCAGTGCCGAGGCTCGAGCATTCATCGCCAGCACGGCAGCGAAACGCCGCTTGGTGCAGGCGATTTCATCATTGCCTCGCCGCACGAGGCTTATGCGATCGATCTTGCGGCGCATGAATTGCTTGTGGTCGAATTCCCGCGCGCACCATTGGCCGAACGCTTTCCCGGCATCGACGATGCCCTGCGCCAGCGCATGAGCGGGGCCACTCCTGGCGCGCGCGTGTTCCACGATTTCCTGCTCTCGCTGTGGCGACAGAGCCAGCAGGGTCTTGCCGACCCCGACTGGCAGGACGGGGTAAGCCAGGTGTTCTACGATCTCGTCGCGCTGGCGATGCGCGGCGCATCGCGGCCCGACGCCGCAGTGCCGGCAGCCGACAGCGCGCTGCGCCGCAAGGTGCTCGGCATGGTCGAGGCGCAACTGGCCGATCCGGCGCTGCGCACGCTGGGTCTGGCCACACAGTGCAACGCATCGGTGCGCACCATCCAGAACCTGTTCGCCGGAATGGGCACCACCCCAAGCACCTACATCCTCGAGCGGCGCCTCGCGCGTGCGGCGGAACGGCTCAGCGCCGCAGCAGAAGTGAGCATCACCGACGTCGCCTTCGAGTTCGGTTTCAATGACAGCGCCTATTTCGCACGGGCGTTCCGCCAGCGCTTCGGCGTTTCACCACGTGAATGGCGCCGGAAATAGGCTGGTTTGCGCTTCAGTCCTGATCCGCTTGCGCGTGAGTGCAAGCAGGTCGGTCCGAAGCGGTCTACGGATTCGAATGCGCATGTCCGCCCGTCCAGAGGGCGAAGCGGACAGTGACACTTGTATAGGGAGAGCAACATGAGACGAACAACGGTATCGCTTGCCGTGCTCGCAGCTGCGCTGGCCACTCCGGCCTTTGCGCAGACCGCACCGCAGGCACAGGCAGAAGCCGCCCCCGAAGGCGGCATCGCAGAAATCGTCGTCACCGCGCAGAAGCGCGCTGAAAACGTTCAGGACGTGCCCATCGCGATTTCGGCGTTCACCGCCGATACGCTGCAGGAGCGTTCGGTCACCAGCGTGGCCGCACTGTCGAACATCGCGCCCAACGTGACGCTTGATGCCGGCACCCCGTTCTCGGGTTCGACCGCCGTGCTTTCGGCCTATATCCGCGGCATCGGCGCGAACGACTTTGCGTTCAACATCGATCCGGGCGTGGGCATCTACCTCGACGGCGTGTACCTCGCCCGCTCGGTCGGCGCGAACCAGGACCTGCCGGACGTCGAGCGCATCGAAGTGCTCAAGGGTCCGCAGGGCACCCTGTTTGGCCGCAACACCATCGGCGGCGCGATCTCGATCGTCACGCATGATCCGGGCCAGGAATTCCGTTTCAAGGGTGATATCACCGTTGGCCGCTACAGCCTTGTGCAGACGCGCGGCACGGTGGATCTGCCGATCACCGACGGACTCGGTGCCTCGGTAAGCTTCGCGACCAAGAACCGCACCGGCTACCTCCAGCGCATCGCCTATCCGGGTGCGAGCCTTTATGCCTCGACCAACATCCAGAACTACAAGGCCGCTGGCTACAACAACGTCGGTCTCGGCACCGAGGGCGGCGACAACAATTGGAACCTGCGCGGCAAGATCAAGTGGAACAACGGCGGCGCGTTCTCCGCAACGCTGTCGGCTGATTACACCAACGTCGACCAGAGCCAGATCGCCAACACGCTGATCGCGACGACCCCGGCGGTGTTCGCAGGCACTTACAACTGCGCAATCGCGGCTTCGAGCACCGATTGCGGAGGCGGCCCGCCCGCGTTCGCCTATATCGGCGGCATCGGCGGTCTCACCTCGATCTTCGACAACCCGACCGTCTACGGCGTGAACGTCGACGCAGACCCGAAGAACAACCGGCTGCCTTATGACAACCGCTTCGTCACCGGCGACATCGACAAGAGCTATGCAAACGGCAACAACTACTCGAAGCTGAAGTCGTATGGCGGCTCGCTGACGATGGCTTATGACCTGTCGGACAGCGTGACGCTGAAGTCGATCACCGGCTACCGCGAACTGCACTGGAACGTGGGCACCGATCTCGATGGTTCGCCGCTCAACTTCCTCCACACCAGCTTCACCACCGAGCAGTGGCAGTTCAGCCAGGAGCTCCAGCTCCTCGGCAATGCCATGGACAAGAAGCTGAACTACGTGCTGGGCGCCTACTACTTCAAGGAAGCGGGCAACCTGCATGACTACGTGACCTTCGCTGAAGGCCTGCTGCAGGTTGATGGTCCCAACAACCTCTCGACCAAGAACTACGCGTTCTTCGGTCAGGTGGACTACAAGTTCAGCGACATGTTCGGCATCACGCTGGGCGGCCGTTACACGCACGAGGACAAGACGTTCGAGGGCTTCCAGTCGGATGCCAACGGCCTGACCTACAAGATCCTCAACTTCCTCGCCGGGATCGGGGCTGGTCCGCCAGCCTGCGCCAACATCAACCCGATCAGCGACGCTTGCCGCATCGCCGCCGGGTTCCCGAACGCCGGGCAGCCGCTGCGCTATTACGTCGCAGGGGTTCAGGAGAAGAAGTTCAACAACTTCGCTCCGAAGGTTGGCGTGCAGTTCCACCCGAACGACGACGTGATGGTCTATGCCAGCTGGTCGAAGGGCTACAAGACCGGCGGTT
>CANCET010000160.1 GCA_947375105.1 Sphingomonadaceae bacterium | reverse complement strand
GACGGCACCGTGCTGATCGTCAGCCACGACCGCGATTTCCTTGATCGCACCGTCACGATCACGCTCGGCATGGACGGCTCGGGCAAGGTCGACATTGTCGCGGGCGGCTATGCCGACTGGGAAAAGCAGCGCAAGGCCCGCCTCGCCGGCAAGCCGGTACAGCGCAGCGACGCGTCCGAAAAGGCCGCCCCGCCCCCACCGCCGCCACCCAGGAAGGCCAAGCTCACCTACAAGGACCAGCGCGACTACGAGCTGCTGCCCGACCGCATCGCCGAGCTGGAAAAAGCCATCGCCCGCGACGAAGCTGCGCTGGCCGACCCTGAGCTCTATACGAAGAACCCCAGCCGCTTCGCTGCGCTCACCGCCGCGCTCGACAAGGCGCGGGCGGAGAAGGACGCAGCGGAGGAGCGCTGGCTGGAACTGGCGGAGATGGTTGAGGGCTAACGACGTTGGGTTCGGTCAGAGGGACTGCAAACGCCCAGTTGCGGACGTTTGTGCCGTCGGGCATTGATGGCCGATCGGAGACGTTGAGCGATGATCGTGTTTTGGTGGCAAGGACGTGGATACCAGACCATTTGGATTTGGATGCTGACGATGTGCGCCTTCGGTGCCGTTGCCGCGATCGGAAAGCCGTACATCCCCGACCGCCCTTGGTACTGGGGTGCCGGGTTCTGCGTCGCCGCTATAGCTAACTGGAAGAGGGGCACCGACCTCAACTCGGCCAGTCTCGCCAAGCGCCGTCCATCAACGATGATGCAGCGTCTGTTCTACAAACCAAGGCATAGATTTATGTCGATGCCCATGGAGACCTTTTCGATCGTACTGGCGTTGATTGGTGTTGCGATAGCGGTCCAGCCAGTGCTTGCGCCTGCTAGCTAGGGTCCGATTTCCACCACTTCCAGCCATCATGGCCCATCAAATCTCTACCAAAACCCAACGTCGCCCCGTGCTTGACACGGGGCTTGGCTACTTTCCAGCGTTGCCCAGCGGCCCGCCTTCTGCCGGGTACCACTGGTCCCAAAGGTCGAGCCAAGCGGGATTGTCTGCCTCGATCAGCGCGAACTTCCATTCCCGGCGCCATTTCTTGACGAGCTTTCCCCTGCAATGGCTGGTTCGATCTCCTCGTGCCGTTCGGCGTAGACGAGCCTGGTCTTGCCGAAGTCTCGGACATGAATCGAGCCTTCATGCTCGCGGTGCTGCCACACGCGCCGGGTTAGGTCGGAGGTGACGCCGACATAGGTGCCGCCGCGGTAGCGGTTAGCCATGATGTAGACCCAGCCGCCTTTTTCCATCGCTCCCTTATGCAGAACGCGGGGCTGCGAGGGAAGCCAAGCCCCGTGTCAAGCACGGGGCGACGGACAGGGTGTGTGGGGGGGGGGGGCGTTATCCATCGAAGTCAGACGCCAACCAGCCCCTCACCCCGCCGCCAGCCGCTCCGCCGTCCGCTCTTCGATCCGCTTTTCCAGCATGAACAGCGGCATCGTGCCTTCCTCCAGTATCCCATGGAACCACGGCAGGCTGAACTTGTCCCCCAGCGCCGCCTGCGCCTTCGTGCGCGCCGCAACCCACGCGGTGTGTCCGATCTTGTAGCTGCACGCCTGCCCAATCAGCACGCAATAGCGCTCCACCTCGCGCTGGCTGCGCGCCTGCGCGAAGCCGGTGGTGGCGACCATGTAGGCGGTCGCCTTCTCGCGGCTCCAGCGGTAGTGGTGGATGCCGGTATCGACCACGAGCCGCGCCGCGCGGAACAGGAACGATTGGAGATACCCTGCGCGCTCCAGCGCGGTGTAGCCGCCCAGTTCGTCCGCCATCTGCTCGGCATAGAGCGCCCAGCCCTCGCCATGTGCCGAAAGGAAATAGTCCTTGAGATACATCGGCAGCGCGCCGCCCTTCTGGGTGTAGCCGCCCTGCAAGTGGTGCCCCGGAATGCCCTCGTGATAGGTCAGCGAAGGCAGCGAATAGCGCGGCCAGTCGCGCACGGACTTGAGATTGATCCAGTAGATCGCCGGACGCGAACCATCGAGGCTGGCGCTGTAGTAATAGCCGTTCGAAGCCCCGTCCTGAATCTCCACCGGCACGCGGCGGATTTCCAGCGGCTCGCTGGGATAGTTCGCAAAGGCCTGCGGCAGCTTCTTCGCCATCGCCGCGATCCCGCCATTAAGCGAGGCGATCAGGTCCGCCCGGCCCGCGTCTGTATCGGGATAGAGCTGGTCCGGCGCATGGTTCAATGCCGTCAGCCGCTCGCCCACGCTGCCCGTGGCATAGCCCGCCCCCTTCAGGATCGCATCGAGCTTGCCGGTAATATCCGCCACCTGCTCCAGCCCGATCTTGTGGACCTGCTCGGGCGTCAGCGTGGTCGTGGTCGCTTGGCGCAGTGCCGCCGCATAGATCGCATCGCCGCCGCGCATCCGCCACGCGCCGTCGCCCGCCGGGGTCTTCGCCCGCAGCGCCTTAACCAGCGCAATCTGCCGATCAAGCGTGGGATAGACATCGTCCTTCACGATCTTCGCCGCCCGCGCGCCCCAATCGCCCGCCCAGTTCGCGGCAAACTTGGGATTACCCGTGCGCCGCGTCAGCGACTTCACCAGCGGGCTGTCCTCAGGCGCGGCTGCGCGCAGCTTCGCCATCTGCCCCAGCGCCAGATCGAGCGACCAGCCCGGCGCCACGATCCCGCGCGCGGCCTGCTTGCGTTGCTCGTCAGTGTCCTCGTCCAGCGCGAAGGCAAACGCCTTCAGCCGCGCCAGATAGGCCTCCGCATCGGTCAGCGTTTCGACCGGGTGGCGGCTGTCGAGAAAGTCCGGAATGTCGAAGTAAATGCCCTGCTGCTGGGTGATCGCATAGGGCTGCTGCACGCTTTCGATGCCGAATGCCGCGCCCGCCTGCCGCTGCTCGAACATATAGGCAATCACATCGCGGTGCCGCCGCGCCGCCGCGCCCAGCGTTCCCACATCGACCGCGCGGACCGCCGCGAGTGCGGCCTTGTCGAATGCCCGGGTCGCTGCCCTGCCCGCCTCGGACCGGTCGTCCAGCCGGTACCGCAATCCCTCGCGCACGCCGGTATCAAGCCCGAGCGACGTCGCGTTGTTAGGGGTCAGCAGCAGGTTGTCGTAGAACAGGCGGTCGGCCAGCGCGGCAAACGCCGCATCGCCAGATGCGGACCCATCGGCGGCAAACACGCGAGCCGGAAGGCCGGCAGCCAGCGCGGCCGCACCCGCACCGAGCAGAAAATCACGACGTTCCATGGACTAAGCTCCCCAAACCCTGAAAGCCTGTCGGGTCGCACACTCCCGCCGGAGGAAGCAACCTGCCCCGGCGGTCAGGCCGGGGAAATCTTCACGACACGCCGTAAAATCCGGCCACCCTGTCGAGCGCCAGTTCGAGCACCAGCTTGCCGCTGCGTGCCGGCCACGCCAGCGCCTTTTCCGCGACCGGCACGCCCTCACCGGCGCAGACGACGCGCCAAAGGATATCGGCCAGCCCCGGCCCCGCCGCCGCAATCGCGCCGTCGAACCGGCGCCGCGCCGCCAGTTGCCGCTCGCTCTGGGTCAGGCCAGGCTCCCCGCCGCCAATGCGCACCGCGTCCCACCGCATCGTCACCGAAGGCGCAAGCGCAGCCCGCTCCCAGTCCGCGCGCAGGCGTTCGCCTGCCGCGAACTGCCGGTCGTTCAGATGCCCGCGTGCATGGAGCCAGGTCAGCGGCGACTCGGCGAGATTGACCCGCACGCTGCGCACCGCTGCGCTGCCCGTCCCGGGCCGGACCCCGTCCAGGGCCCGCGGCCCTTCCTCGGTCAATTCACGGTTTACCAAAAACTGTGCCAAGCCACCCTCCTCATTCGAACAAATCAGGAACAATGGCCGTTTTGCCGGAGAGTCGGGCGTGTAGGAAAGCGCAAAACTTGTCGCAGCGCATAAAAGCTGCCAAAGCATGCACGACGCCCCCCATGAGTGCGCCGTCCATGATTAACCGCATCCGCGATATCCGACGTCAGAAAGGCCTTACGCTGGCCGATGTCGCCGCGCGCTGTGCGCCGGCGACCACCGCGCAGACCATCGGGCGTCTCGAAACCGGCATGCGCTCGCTGTCGCTGGGCTGGATGAACCGCATCGCCGCTGCGCTCGAAGTCGATCCGCAATTGCTGGTCAAGGCAGAGGCTGAGAGCGAGCCGCAGGTCATCGCCCGCCTTGCAGCGACCGGCGCAGAAGCACTGGCAAAGCCGATGTCCGCTGTGCTGCCGGTGGGCTCCGGCTCGGCCCAACTCGTCGTCATGACGGTGGAAGCCAGCGCGGGGGAATACCGCGCTGGCGATCAGGTCTGGCTCCGGCAAGTCGATCCGGCTGACTTTGGCCGTGCGCTCAATCGCGATGTGCTGGCACCGCGACCAGGCGGGCGTTTCGCCTTCGGCCGCATGATCGACCGGGACGGCGACCGCGTTGCGCTCCTGCCCCCCGGGGTTGGCCAACGCCAGGTGGTGATCGACCATCCGGCATGGATCGGCGTGGCCGAACTGCTCGTTCGCTCGCTCTGAAATCTCCAAACAACCAATGAAGCGCCGCCTGCTGTCGATCTCGACGCTGTACCCAGCCTCGCCCCGCCCGGGCTTCGGCCGCTTTGTCGCGCGTCAGATGGAAGCGCTGGCGGCGCGCGGCAAATGGGACGTCACCGTGATCAACCCCATTGGTGTGCCGCCATTCCCCTTCCACGCAGTGGGCCGCTACAAGCCGCTTGCCGCGATCCCCAGGCTGGAGACAGTGGGAGCCATCAAGGTCCACCATATTCCCTTCCCGCTGATCCCGCGTCTTTCCAGCCGCTTGCACCCGTGGGCCATCACCCGCGCCGTGCTTCCGCTCGCCCGCCGACTCCACGCTGAAGAGCCCTTCGATCTCGTCGATGGGCAGTTCTTCTTCCCCGATGGTCCGGCCGCCGCGCGCATCGCCTCCGCGCTGGGCCTGCCCTACGCAATCAAGGCGCGCGGCTCGGATATCTACATGTGGGGGAAGCGCCCGGCGATTCTAGCCCACATGAGGAGCGCCGCCCGCGACGCCGACGCGGTCCTCGCCGTTTCAGGCGCACTTGCGAAAGATATGGCCGCGCTTGGCCTCGCACCGCCAGGCGGGATCACGGTCCACTACACTGGCCTTGATCATGCCCGCTTCAGGCCAGTGCCGCGAATCGAGGCCCAGGCCCGGATCGCGGCCAGCCTTCCCAGCCTGCCGCTTCGCACCGGCGATCGTCTCGTGGTCAGCGTTGGCGCGCTGCTTCGTATGAAGGGCCAGATGCTCGCCATAGAAGCGCTGGCGGGTCTCCCGGGCGATATCCATCTCGCACTTGCCGGAACCGGGCCAGATGAAGCCGCCCTGCGTGCCAGCGCCGCCGCCCACGGGGTTGCGAGCCGCGTGCATATTCTTGGATCGGTCAGCCACGATCTGTTGCCGACACTGCTGAGCGCTGCGGATATCATGGTCCTGCCGTCCGCGCATGAAGGGCTTGCCAATGCCTGGATCGAGTCGCTCGCTTGCGGGACCCCGCTGGTCATTCCGCCAATCGGCGGCGCGCGCGAAGTGATCGACCGTCCCGCTGCGGGCCGACTTGCCGAACGCACCCCCACCGCCATTTCCGCCGCGATAACCGACTTGCTGGCCGCGCCGCCTGCGCAGGCGGATGTCGCCGCTTGCGCCGCGCGCTTTAGCTGGGACGCGAACGCCGCCGCGCTTGCCGCGATCTACGAAAAGGTCGTATCGGGCGGCTAGCCTGGTGCGAAATACGTCGAAAAACTCAGCACGGGCGGAAGCTGGTCTAACCCGCCCTTGTTCATCCCCCCGCGCCGCTCATCCTGAGCTTTTCGAAGGGCGAAGGATGCGCGCGCCGCAGCCAAGGCAGACGAAATCAGGCGCCTTCGCGCGCCATCCGCTCCTGCTTGTCGAGCGCATTCTCGGTCGGCACGAAGCTCTTCGAGGTGACCTTGAGCCAGATCAGGATCGGCGCGGCCATATAGATCGAGCTGTAGGTACCCACGAAAATGCCCAGCGTGATCGCTGCGGTGAAGCCGAAGATGACCCCCGGCCCGAGCAGCAGCAGCGCGGTCAGCGTGATCAGCATCGAAAGCGACGTTGCCAGTGTGCGGTGCAGCGTTTCGTTCACCGAAAGGTCGAGCAGCTCGGGCATCGGCATCTTGCGATACTTCTTCAGGTTCTCGCGGATGCGGTCGTAGACCACGATCGTATCGTTGAGCGAGTAGCCGATCAAAGTCAGCAGCGCCGCCACGATTGTCAGGTCGAACTCGATCTGCGTCACCGCGAACATGCCCAGCGTCAGCGTCACGTCGTGGACAAGGCTGAACAGTGCACCGACGCCGAACTGCCATTCAAAGCGGATCCAGATGTAGGCCGCCACCGCCAGCGCCGCGAGGCCGAGCGACAGCACCGCGCTGTGCCACAGTTCACCCGAAACCTTGCCCGAAACCGAATCCACGCCGTCCACGCGCGCATCGGCGTGCTTGGCCTTGATGTCGGCGGTGATCGTGCGCGCCATCTTGTCCGAAAGCCCGCTGTCGTGGTCCGCGCCGGCCGGCAGCTTCATGCGGATCGATATCTCGTTGGGCTTGCCGTAGCGCTGGATGATCGGCTCGCCGAAGCCGAGCGTCTCGATCTCCCCGCGCAGCGCCGCCACCGGCGCCTCGGCGCTCTGGGTGAAGGTCACGCGGATCATCTGCCCGCCGATGAAATCGACGCCGAGATTGAGACCCTTGGTGAACACGAGGCTGAGGCTCGCTGCCATCAGCAGCAGGCTGATGACGTAGAACGGCACGCGCCAGCGCAGGAACTTGATGTTGGTGTTATCGGGAACGAGCTTGAGGAGCTTCATGGTGCTTGTTCCTTAAAGCGCGATTTCGGTGGGGCGCGCGCGGCGCAGCCACTGGGCGACCCACATGCGGGTCATGGTCACCGCGGTGAACACCGAGGTCGCGATACCGATCAGCAGCACGATGGCGAAGCCGCGCACCGGCCCGGTGCCGAACGCGGCCATCGAAAGCGCCGCGATCACGTTGGTGATATTGGCATCGAAGATCGCGCGGCTGGCTTCCTTGTAGCCCATCTCGACCGCCTGAAACACGCGGCGGCCGCGGTGCCGTTCCTCGCGAATCCGCTCGTTGATCAGCACGTTGGCGTCCACCGCCGCGCCGATGGTCAGCACGAAGCCGGCAATGCCCGGCAGCGTCAGCGTCGTGCCGATCAGCGCCATGATGCCGAGGATCATCAGCACGTTGAACACCAGCGCGACGCAGGCATAGATGCCGAAGCGGCCATAGACGGCGAGAATGAAAGCCGCGAGCGCCAGCGTGCCGACCGCCATCGCGATCATGCCCTTGCGGATCGAGTCCGCGCCGAGGTCAGGCCCGACGGTGCGTTCTTCAACCACCTTGAGGTCCACCGGCAACGCGCCCGAGCGCAGCGAAATGGCAAGGTTGCTTGCCGCCTGCGTCGTGAAGTTGCCCGAGATGACCGCGCTACCGCCCAGAATCGGCTCGTTGATGTTGGGCGCCGAGAGCACCTTGCCATCAAGGATGATCGCAAAGGGTTTGTTGACGTTCTGCGTCGTCAACTTCGCGAACCGCGCACCGCCTTCGGTGTTGAAGGTGATCGCCACCTGCGGTTCGTTGGTCTGCTGGTTGTTGGTGACCTGAGCATTGGTGAGCTGGTCGCCGCGAATGCCGCCAAGCCGTTTGACCGCGATCGAGGCGACAGGCGCGCCCTCCTTGCTCGCGGCATAAGGCACGATCTCGCTGCCCGGAGGCGCCACGCCGCGCTGGATATCGCTTTGCAGCGCCGTGGTGTCGACGAGCTTGAACTCGAGCTTGGCGGTCTGGCCGAGCAGGTTCTTGAGCGCCTGCGGATCCTGCAGGCCCGGCACCTGCACCACGATGCGGTTGGCGCCCGACCGGATGATCGTGGGTTCGCGCGTGCCCAGTGCGTCGATGCGCTTGCGCACGACTTCAACGGCG
>CANCET010000159.1 GCA_947375105.1 Sphingomonadaceae bacterium | reverse complement strand
AGAGGAAATTGGTCGCGAACAGCAGCCCGAACAGCAGCGTGGCGGGCCGCGACAGGCTCGCCCACCACATCGCCCGCATCGCCGCATAGAGCCCCAGCGTGCCAAGCAGCGCATTGGGCAGCCGCCAGCCGAACGGATTGTCGCCCGCCGTCAGCATGCCCAGCGCGATGAATTCCTTGCCAAGCAGCGGATGCTCAGGATTGAGCCGGCTGGTCAGTTCGATCAGCCGCCGCGCTGCGGGCAGATAATGCACCTCATCGAACATGATTTTCGACGGCGTGCCCAAGCGGTGCAGCACCAAAATCAGAAAACCCAGCGTGATGAGCGCGATCCAAGCATGCGGATCGCCGCTGCGGTTGCGCGGGGCGGTGAACGGTGCGGTAAGGTGGGATATCAGGCGCATGGGCCGGGCGCGCATACGCCAGTCCGGGCCATAAGGGCAATGGTCCGGCTTGCACCGTGCGCCCCGCAAATCTAAGGCCAGTCTCATGAAACGCACCACCGGCCAGGACCGCTCGATCACCACCCATTGGCGACCCGCAACGCAGGCTGTCCGCGGCGGCACATGGCGTTCGGAAATGGGCGAGACGTCCGAGGCGCTCTTCCTCACGTCCGGCTTCGCCTATGACGATGCCGCAACCGTCGCCGCGCGCTTCGCGGGCGAGGCGGAAGGCATGACCTATTCGCGCCTCCAGAACCCCACAGTGGCGATGCTGGAAGAGCGCATTGCCCTCCTCGAAGGCGCCGAGGCCTGCCGCGCGCAGGCCAGCGGGATGGCCGCGATGACCACCGCGCTCCTCTGCCAGCTTTCCGCCGGAGACCATATCGTCGCCGCCAAGGCCGCGTTCGGCTCGTGCCGCTGGCTGGTAGACAATCTGCTGCCACGCTTCGGCATCACCGGCACCACGATCGATGCGAGCGACAACGCCGCATGGGAAGCCGCGATCAGGCCGAATACCAAGGTGTTCTTCTTCGAAAGCCCGGCCAATCCGACGATGGATATCGTCGATCTCGAACAGGTCTGCGCCATTGCCCGCGCGCACGGCATCACCACCGTGGTCGACAATGCCTTCGCGACCAGCGCGCTCCAGCGTCCGCTCGATTTCGGCGCGGATGTCGTCGCCTATTCCGCCACCAAGATGATGGACGGACAGGGCCGCGTCCTTGCGGGCGCAGTCGCCGGTTCGGCCCAGTTCATCAACGAGAAGCTCCTGCCCTTCCAGCGCAACACCGGGCCCAATATCGCCCCGTTCAATGCCTGGGTCGTGCTCAAGGGCCTCGAAACGCTGGACCTGCGCATTCGCCGCCAGAGCGAGAACGCGCTCAAGGTCGCGCAGTTCGTTGAAGGCCGCGTGCAGACGGTGCGCTATCCGTTCCTGCCCAGCCACCCGCAATTCGCACTGGCACAGAAGCAGATGCTGGCTGGTGGCTCGATCTTCAGCCTCGACGTGCCGGGCGGCCGCCCGCAGGCCCACGCGCTGCTCGATGCGCTGAAGCTCATCGATATCTCGAACAACATCGGCGATTCGCGCTCGCTGATGTGCCACCCCGCCTCGTCCACCCACCACGGCGTGGGCGCCGAAACCCGCGCCGACATGGGCGTGGGCGAAGGGATGCTGCGGCTCAACGTGGGCCTCGAAGATGCCGATGACGTGATCGAGGATCTGGATCAGGCGTTGAAGGCAGCGGGGCTCTAGGAACCCCGCGGCTCAACCCGGGTCCGCGCCGGGGCGCGGCCACACGCGGACCTTTTCCCGTGCAGGCTTGTCCTGAGCAGCCCTGTCCTGAGCAGCCCTGTGCTGAGCAGCCCTCTTCATTGCAGCCAGGTGCCGGGCTGCCCTGTCTTGCGCTGCTTTGTTCTGCGCTGCCCTGTCCTGCGCTGCCTTCTGCGCTTGCGCTGCATTGGTGGCATTCTGGCGGGCCTCGCCTACGCGCTTAGCCGTATCTTTCTGGCGCTGGTGCCTGATGGCCGTGCGCTGCTGCTCGGCAGCCTGCTTCTCGCGCAGGATGCGTTGCTGCTCTGCATTGGTCTTTGCGGCCCGTTGCTGCCTGATCTGCGCCGCCACCGCCTGCCGCTGGGCCGCGACTTGCCGCTGCGCCGTAGTGGCGCGCAGCCGGGCCTGCTGCTGCTGAACTGCCTGCTGCTGGCGCTGCTGTTCCACAAACTGCGCCTGCCGCTGGTCCACCTGCCTCTGGTCCACCTGCCTCTGGTCCGGCTGCCTCTGGGCTGGCTGGCGCTGGCCATATCCGACGCCATCGCGGCGCTCGGGTTGCTGCTGATCATACAGCGCCGGCGTCGGGCCGCGAAAACTCTGCGCCTGCCACGTTGAAAACTGCCGCGCCGCCTGCGCCCGCGCCGTGCGTTCCTCGATCAGCCGCTGATCCTCGACGGCATGATCGCTGCGATAACTGCGCCATTCCGGCGTGCTTGCCTGCGTGCGGTTCCATTCGGCGCGCTGGGTGCTGATTACCTCGCGCTGGCCCGCCCAGCGGGTGGCGGCAACACCGCGCCGCTGGTGGCTCCCGGCCGCCGCATACATCGTGCGTCCGCGATCATAGTAGCGCGCGGCATAATCCGCCTGCTGCTGGCCCTGCCACCCGTCGAGCACGCGCCCGCCGCGATCATAGACCGTAACCAGCTGGCCGTTCGAATAGCCGTAGCTGTAGCTGGGATCGCGCACGAGGTAGGGCTCGCTTGCGCCCGGATCATAGTAGTAGGTGCGGTATCCGCCATCGATCGGTTCTGCATAAGTGCGGCCGCCGCCGGCGCTTTCCCAGCCATAGGGCTCCACGCCGTCCTGATAGTCGAAGCCGTAGTCGGGCGGCGCATCGCCGATAGTATCGTTGATCCGATTGGCGCGGTCGATCAAAGCATAGCGGTCATTGCCCGAAGCACTTGCATAGCGAAGCGTGCGACCTCGCGGCAGCGCGGTGGCCGCCGGGGCTAGCCGCAAAGGCGCGGCAGGCCCGGCCAGCATCGGCTGCACATCGGGCAACGGCGGCAACAAGGCGCTTTCGCTGCTGTCCAGCGCCGCCAGCGTGGGGGATGCCTCGGTAGCAACCTTCGGGCTGCAGGCCGCCAGCGTGACCGTCACCGCAAGCAAGCTGAGCCCAGCGAGGCGGAATTTTGAATGGGAAAGATCGGACATCGCATTGTACTCCAATGGAGCTACAATGCGCGTACGCGGTGTGTGGGCCCATCGGGCAACGCGATAAAGTGGGCGTCAGCCCTTGGCGGCAGCCTCCAAGGCCTCAATCCGCACCTTCAGCGCCTCGGCTTCCTCGCGCGCAGCGGTGGCCATGTCCTTCACCACCTCGAATTCCTCGCGGCTGACGAAATCCACGCCGCCAAAGGTTTCGCGCAGCTTCTCGCGCGCGGTTTCGCCCGCTTCACGGCCCATGCCGGCCAGCGTCCCTGCGGCGCTGTTAAGCAGCTTGACGAAATCGGCGATCATCGGGTTCTCGGACTGCATGGCTCTGGCCTTCTGAACGGGTTATGCCGCTGCAAATGGCCCTTCAGGCCGCGCGGCGCAAGGCGTGACCTTGGGCAAAATCACATCGGGTGCGGTCAGATCTGGACCCGCACCGCCGCGCCGGACCCTTCTGCGCCGTCTGCCGCCGGATTCAGCGCTAGGAACTGGTAGTTCAGCACCGAGGCGAAGCAGATCCACGCCAGATAGGGCAGGAGCAGCGCCCCGGCCATCGGCCTCACCCGCCAGAACAGCGCAATCAGCCCCAGCGTCAGCACGATCATCACGCCAATGATCGCCAGCGCCGCAGTCATCTGGTGCAGCCCGAAGAACACCGGGCTCCACGCGAGATTCAGCAACAGCTGGACCGCGAAGACCACCACCGCGATGCCCCGCCCCGGCGCACCGCGCGCGGAAGCGACCATCGCCAGCGCCACACCGATCAGCACATAAAGCATCGACCAGACGATCCCGAACGTCGCGGGCGGCGGATAGAGCCCCGGCTTGGCGAGCGCGGCGAACCAGGGATTGGTCGGCCCGGCATCGGACACGATGCTCGAAAGGAAGCCGAGCCCGAGCACCGTTGGCACGGTGAACAAACACCAGCGCAGCAAGCTTGCGCGCAATTGGGCGGGAGAAGCGAGATAACGCATATGCTCGAGATATCTCCCCGGGGTCGATCCGGTAAAGAGCGAATCGTTGCCATGCACGGCGGGCGGATATTGGCCTTGTGGTGACAACTAGGCAATGTGCGCGGGGCTGTCCTGCTCCGCGATGGGACAATCAGGAGCCACCGCACCAGGATTCAGTGCCGAAATGAGGAACTCGACGTTGCCCTCCGGGCCCGTGATCGGGCTCGTGGTAATACCCTGGACTGTCCAGCCAGTGCCTTCCAGCCAGCCTTGCACTTCGGCGCAAACCCGCGCGTGGAGCGCCGGATCGCGCACCACCCCGCCCTTGCCGACCTCGCCGCGCCCGACTTCGAACTGCGGCTTGATCAGCGCTACCAGCCGCGTCGGCCGCGCGGCCAGCGCCAGCGGCACCTCCAGCACCTTTTCAAGCCCGATGAAGCTTGCGTCGCACACCACCCAGGTTGCCGGCCGGTCGATGTGCGCACTTGTCAGGATCCGCGCGCTGGTCTGCTCCAGCACCGTAACGCGCGGGTCCTGCCGCAGCTTCCACGCCAGCTGGTTGGTGCCGGAATCGACCGCGAACACATGCTCTGCTCCATGGGTCAGGAGCACATCGGTAAACCCGCCGGTCGAACTGCCGATATCCATCGCAGTCACGCCCGCCGGATCGAGCCCGAAGTGCTCCAGCGCGTGGGCCAGCTTGATCCCTCCGCGCGAAACCCACGGATGATCGCGCCCGCGCACCTCGATCGGTGCATCGGGGGCCAGCGCGTGGCCCGCCTTGGTCAGCTTGGTCTCGCCCGAATAGACATGCCCCGCCAGGATCAGCGCCTGCGCGCGGGCGCGGCTCTCCGCAAGGCCGCGCTCGACCAGCAACTGGTCGATGCGGATCTTCGATTTGCCTCCCGATTTGGGTGGCGTCGGTGCGGAGCGGCTTGAGGTCACCGCCACTCTCTTCCATACCCGGGGCATGAAGATCAACTGGCCGGCTCCGCTAATCGCTCCGGCGCTCGTTCTCGCACTCGCCGTGGCGGGCTGCACGGGTTCACCGCCGCAGCCTGCGCCAGCGATGCGCAGTCCGGCCGCGACCCCGCCGCGCCCGCAATTGCCATCACCCCAGCCCTTACCGGCCCAGCCAGCACCTGCCCTGCCAGCACCTGCCCTGCCCGCGCCGCGCGCCGCCGCTTCGGGCTGGCGCGATCTGCCGCAAACGCCCGGCAGCTGGACCTACAGCGCGGACAGCTCGGGCAGCGTCGCGCGGTTCGGCCAGCCGGGCGCCGGGGCGCTGGTGGCGCTGCGCTGCGACCGCGGCCGCGCTGCCGTCGTGCTCCAGCGCGCGGGCTTCGGCTCCAGCGACGTGCCGGCCACGATCACCACCACCAGCACCGCGCGCCGCCTGACTGCCGTGCCGGCAGGCGGTGCGGCCGCTGTCCGCAATGCCCCGATCGCCTTTGAGATGGCATTTGCCGCGCGCGATCCGCTGCTCGATGCAATTGCCTTCAGCCGGGGCCGCTTCATGCTGGAAATGAGAGGTTCGCAAACCCTGATCCTGCCCGCGTGGTCCGAAGTGGGCCGGGTGATCGAGGATTGCCGCTGAGCGGCCGTGCACCGGGGAAACTTATCCACCAAGGCGAGCGCGAAGCCCCAGTTCTGACCGCAAAAAAATTCAATGCAAGACTTGTTCTTGCGCCCGGGATGAATCACATTCCAACCCAAGGCCGGTACAGGGCTGCAACCCTCCGGTCTCGCCGCTCACTGATTTCAACGAGATCGGGAGGCGGCAACTTGGCTCAACAGCGCGAAAGGAGGTGATCCGATGTCTCATGGTTCAGCAGAGGGGTCGGCATTGCGCATCGCGGAGCATTATCGCTAGTTTGTTCAAGCGATAAAGGCATCCGTGGGCGGCACTTCCGGCCGCTGACCATGCGAAGGGCCGCTTCCGATTGCCGGAAGCGGCCCTTCACATTTATTGCAAATCCCTTGCCTTTGACGCAACAATCGTTCACGGCCCGTCGCAGACCTAACATTCCCAAAGGACCGCCCGATGGCGACGCCCGCTACCGATGCCCCGTTCACGTTTGCTCATCTGCCCCATCCCGGCCCCTTGGCCGCTGATGCACGCGCGGAGATCCTCGCAAATCCCGGCTTCGGCACGACCTTTTCCGATCACATGGTCTCGGTGTTCTACGATGAGGCAAAGGGCTGGCATGGCGCCGAAGTGGCGCCCTATGGCCCGATCGCGCTCGATCCGGCGGCTGCGGTGCTTCACTACGCGCAGGAGATCTTCGAAGGGCTGAAGGCGTACCGCCTCGCGGATGGCGGCATCGCCCTGTTCCGCCCCGAAGCAAATGCCGCCCGCTTCAACGCTTCTGCCGAGCGGCTCGCCATGCCGAGCATCCCCGCAGACCTGTTCGTCCAGGCGGTCGAGGAACTGGTCAAGGCTGACAAGGACTGGTTCCCCACGGTCGAAGGCGGCTCGCTCTATCTGCGCCCATTCATGTTCGCGAGCGAGGCCTTCCTCGGCGTGCGCCCGTCGAAGCAGTACCGTTTTCTCGTGATCGCGAGCCCCGCCGGCAACTACTTCAAGTCGGGTGCGCCCGCCGTCTCGCTCTGGGTCAGCGACTACAGCCGCGCAGCGCCGGGCGGCACCGGCGCTGCCAAGTGCGGCGGCAACTACGCCGCCAGCCTCGTCCCCACCGCCGAAGCCTTTGCGCGCGGGCACGATCAGGTGCTGTTCCTCGACGCGGTCGAGCGCCAGTGGATCGAGGAACTGGGCGGCATGAACCTGTTTTTCGTCATGGCCGATGGTTCGCTCGTCACGCCACCTCTGGGCGGCACGATTCTCCCCGGCATCACGCGCGAAAGCCTGATCAAGCTCGCCCGCGAGGAAGGGCTCACCGTGCGCGAGGAGCGCTACTCGCTCGCCCAATGGCAGGCCGACTCAACGTCGGGCGCGCTCACCGAAACCTTCGCCTGCGGCACCGCCGCCGTGGTCACGCCGGTCGGCAAGGTCACCAGCGCGACGGGCAGCTTCACCATCGGCAGCGGCGGGCCCGGCCAGGTCACGCAGAAGCTGCGCGAACGGCTGGTGCGCATCCAGCGCGGCGAAGCACCCGACACCCATGGCTGGGTCCACCGCATCGCCTGAGCGACCTGTTGCCAAGCCCACCGGGCCATGGCATCCGCTGCGCCATTAATCGCCCGGTTAGGGCGCAAGGGAGAGCATGGCCATGAGCATTTCCTTCAAGGACAAGGTCGCAATCGTCACCGGCGCTGGCGGCGGCATCGGGCGTGAATACGCGCTGGAGCTCGCACGGCGCGGCGCCAAGGTCGTGGTCAACGACATCGGCGGCGCGCGCGATGGCACCGGCCATTCGGATTCCGCGCTCAAGGTCGTGGCCGAGATCGAGGCGATGGGCGGCGAGGCCATGTCGAACGGCGGCTCGGTAACGGAATTCGAGCAGATGGCCGAAATGGTCGCCAAGGCGAAGGAAAAGTGGGGCGGCGTCCACGTCCTCATCAACAACGCCGGCATCCTGCGCGACAAGAGCTTCACCAAGATGGACCCGGCCGATTTCGAGATGGTCGTGAAGGTCCACCTCATCGGCTCGGCCTTCGCCACCAAGGCCTGCTGGGACCTGATGCGCGAGCAGAACTACGGCCGCATCCTGATGACCGCCTCGTCGACCGGCCTGTTCGGCAACTTTGGCCAGGCCAACTACGGCGCCGCCAAGCTTGGCCTCGCCGGCCTGACGAAGACGCTCTACCTCGAAGGCGCCAAGAACAACATCAAGGTCAACACGCTGGCCCCCGTGGCCGCCACGCGCATGACCGAGGACATTTTCCCCGAGGAAGCGTTCAAGCTGTTCGGCCCGGAAAACGTCGTCCCCGCAGCGCTGTTCCTCGTGTCTGAAGATGCCCCCACCAACGCGATCGTC
>CANCET010000158.1 GCA_947375105.1 Sphingomonadaceae bacterium | reverse complement strand
CTCGTCTACAACGATCACGCCAGCGCCTTCGACATGAAGATCGTGCCGACGTTCGCGATCGGCTGCGGCGAGCATTACAAGTCGGCCGACGAGGGCTGGGGCCCGCGCAAGGTGCCCGACGTGGAAGGCCACGCCGACCTTGCCTGGCACATCGCGCAGAGCCTGATCCTCGATGATTTCGACATGACCATCATCAACGAGATGGACGTGGACCACGGGCTGACCGTGCCGCTTTCGATGATGTTCGGCACGCCGGAGAAATGGCCGTGCAAGGTGGTGCCGGTGGCGGTGAACGTGGTGACCTACCCGGTGCCGTCGGGCAATCGCTGCTGGGCGCTGGGCGAGGCGATCGCCCGCGCGGTGGCGAGCTTCCCCGAGGATCTCAACGTGCAGATCTGGGGCACCGGCGGCATGAGCCACCAGCTGCAAGGCCCGCGCGCCGGCCTGCTCAACCGCGAGTGGGACAACAAGTTCCTCGATATGCTGGAGAGCGACAGCGACGCCGCGCGGTGGATCCCGCACATCGAATACCTGCGCGAGACGGGCAGCGAAGGCATCGAAATGGTGATGTGGCTGATCATGCGCGGCGCGCTGGGCAAGAAGGTCAAGACCCTGCACCGCCACTATCACATCCCGTGCAGCAACACGGCCATTGGCCACATCGTTCTGGAGCCAAACCCATGAGAATAGCACTCGCCGGTGCCGGCGCTTTTGGCGAAAAGCACCTTGATGGCCTGAAGCTGATCGACGGCGTGGAAATCGTCTCGATCATCAGCCGCACCGCTGAACAGGCGGCGGCGGTGGCGGCCAAGTATGGCGCGAAGCATTCCTCGACCGAGCTTGAGGATGCCCTCGCGCGTGACGATGTGGATGCGGTGATCCTGTGCACGCCGACGCAGATGCACGCGAGCCAGGCCATCGCCTGCATGAATGCGGGCAAGCACGTGCAGGTGGAAATCCCGCTTGCGGACAGCTGGGCGGACAGCGAGGCGGTGCTGGCAAAGTCCAGGGAAACCGGCCTGACCTGCATGGTCGGCCACACGCGGCGCTTCAATCCCTCGCACCAGTACGTGCATAACAGGATCAAGGCGGGCGAGTTCAACGTCCAGCAGATGGACGTGCAGACCTACTTCTTCCGCCGCCGCAACATCAACGCCAAGGGCGAGGCGCGCTCGTGGACCGACCACTTGCTGTGGCATCATGCCGCGCACACGGTGGACTTGTTTGCCTATCAGGCGGGCAAGATCGTGAAGGCCAATGCGCTGCAGGGGCCGATCCATCCCGAGCTGGGCATCGCGATGGACATGTCGATCCAGCTGCTGAGCGAAAGTGGCGCGATCTGCACGCTCTCGCTTTCGTTCAACAACGATGGGCCGCTGGGCACTTATTTCCGCTACATCGGCGATACCGGGACCTATCTCGCGCGGTACGACGACCTGTTCACCGGCAAGGAGGAGCAGATCGACGTTTCCAAGGTCGATGTCTCGATGAACGGGATCGAGCTGCAGGACCGCGAGTTCATTTCGGCCATTCGCGAAGGGCGCGAGCCCAATTCGTCGGTGGGCAAGGTGCTCGATTGCTACCGCGTGCTGGGTGATCTGGAGAAGCAGCTGGCGGGGTGAAAGGAAGCGCGAGTGGAAGCCCTGATTGCCTATTCGGGGCGCACGTTCGCCCGCCCGCGCTACTATGCCAACGCGCACGAGCGCGATGAAGTGGATATCGCGCCGGTCTTGATGCCGGTGCGGGATGGGCGCACGGCGGATTGCGGGATCGACCGCGAGGGGTTCCAGCTTGTCTCCCATCGCAGCGCGGTGCGCGATTTCCGCGATCGCGAGGAAGTGGCGCGCGTGCACATGCGCGAGATCGAGGAACTGGTGCAGGCGCAGACGGGCGCGGATTTCGTCCATGTCGGCGCCCCCGGGCTGCTGCGGTTTTCGGAACGGTCCGGGCTGGCGGGCAGCCTCAACAATTCGATGCCGGCGCGCTTTGCCCATATCGACATTGCGGACGGGACGGCGGCGCGCTTTGCCGAGGCGGGGGCAGGCGGCAGGGCCTATGCCCGCTGCGCGCATTACAACGTGTGGCGCGCGCTTTCTCCTGCGCCGCAGGACGTGCCGCTCGCGCTGTGCGATGCGCGCTCGCTGGCGGCCGTGGATCTGATCGTCGCGGACGCGGTGTTTGACGAACCGGGCAAGCCCGAGTGGTCGTTCGAGGGGCTGGTGGTGGCGCACAATCCGGCGCACCGCTGGCAGGCCTTCCTCGATCTGAACCCCGACGAGGCGATCCTGTTCAAGACGCATGATACCGATCCGGCGCGCGCCCATCACGTGCCGCACGTGGCGTTCGATTTGCCGGGATGCCCCGCCGATGCGCCGCCGCGCGTGAGCATCGAGATGCGCGCCACGGCATGGTGGTGGTACTGACGCAACAGTCCAGCCCCAAATTACCTGCGTTTCATAACATCGTTGCGTCTCATAAAAGAATTGTTATGACTCATACCTGATCGAACGAGCAGATCGTCGACATAGGGAGGGTGACCATGGCCAGTTTGACGGCCGCGAAGCGCGTAACGCGGCTTCTCGGCATTACCGCGGCAATGATTTCCGTGCCTGCCTTCGCGCAGGAATCGAATGCTCCGCAAGCTGCTGCTGATGCGGCCGCCGCACCGACCACGCAGGAAATCGTGGTGACGGCGCAGTTCCGTGCGCAGAAGCTGCAGGATACGCCGCTGGCGATCACTGCGGTGAACGCCGCGATCCTCGAAGCGCGCGGCCAGACCGACATTTCGCAGATTGCGGCGCAGGCGCCGAACGTGGTTCTGCGCGCCCAGCCGCAGAGCGGCGGTATCGGCCTGATCGCGTTTATCCGCGGCATCGGCCAGACCGACTTCAACTACGCGCTCGAACCGGGCGTCGGCATCTATGTCGATGACGTCTACATCCCGACGCTGTCGAGCTCGCTGCTCGATCTGATGGATCTGGAGCGCGTCGAAGTGCTGCGCGGGCCGCAGGGCACGCTCGCGGGCCGCAACTCGATCGGCGGCGCGATCAAGCTGTTCAGCAAGAAGCCCAACGGCGAAGGCGGCGGCTATCTGCAGGCGACGTACGGTTCCTACAACCGCATCGACGTGCGCGGCGTGGCGGACTTCAAGATCACCGACCACCTTTCTGCGCGGCTTTCCGGGGCGACCAAGAACACCGACGGCTATGTGAAGCTGCTCGACTACGGTCTCTCGCACCCCAATTCGAATGTCCCGGCAAACACCAACCAGGGCAACGGCATCGAGCGCGGCACGCTGGGCGGACGTTCGTTCTCGGCCGGGCGCCTCGCGCTGCGCTGGGAAGCCTCGCCCGATATCGAAGTGAACATCGCAGGCGATTACACCCGCGAGCGCAACGATGCCGGTGCGCAGGTGCTGCTCTATGGCGGCAGCCCGGCAACGACGCCCGACGGTATCCCCTGGCTGAAGGGCAAGGACGGCAAAGCGGTGCCTTTGAGCAACGAGTTCGTGCCCTACAGCACGCGCTTCCAGCAGAGCGGCTCGGCCACCCCGGCCGGCTATGATCCGCGCTTCATCAACTACGCCAACTTCCTCGATGCGCGTACGCCGACCACGCAGGCGCCGTTCAAGCCCTATTCTGCGACCAATGCGCAGAACTATGATGGTTGGGGCGTGACCGGAAACGTGACCGCGAAGCTGGCCGAAAACCTCAGCGCGGTGTGGATCTCCTCGTTCCGCCGCTACAAGATGAGCTTCGGCTTCGATCAGGACGGCTCGCCCGTGCCGGTCGCACAGCTCGACAACATCTTGCGCCACCGCGCGTGGAGCCAGGAAGTGCGCCTCAACGGCAGCTTCATGGACAAGCGCATCGAGTATACGCTGGGCGGGTTCTACTTCGACCAGAACGGCACGTACAACGCGCGCGTCGACCTGAACTACGCGGGCATCGACTTCATCCACGGGCCGGACAGCACCCCCTCGACCTCGAAGGCGCTGTTCTTCAACGGCACGTTCCACCTCACCGATGCGTGGGGCGTAACCGGCGGCATCCGCCACACGTGGGACAAGAAGGACTACACCTACTTCCGTTCGAACCCGGACGGGACGGTGCCCGGGCCGCTGCCGTGCGAGTTCTTCCTCGGCGCGCCCACTGCGGGCCCGACGGGCGTCGGCAATTCGCCCAACTGCCTGCTGATCGGCCTCTACAACGTGACCGGCCAGTTCAAGGGGCAGCGCACCGACTGGCGCGTGGAAACCGACTACCGGTTCAGCCCGGAAGTCTTCGCCTATGCATCGGTGGCGACGGGCTACAAGGGCGGCGGCGTGAACCCGCGTCCGTTCTTCGGTCCGTCTTCTGGCGATTGCAACGTGTTGCCGTTTGGCGCGCCTTGCAACCAGATCACCTCGTTCAAGCCGGAAACGCTGCGGACCTATGAAGCCGGCATCAAGACCGACCTGTTCGATCGCCGCCTGCGCTTCAACGCATCGGCGTTCTACAACAAGTACGACAACATCATCCTGACGCTGACGCGCTGCCACGGCTTCTCGCCGTGTCTGATGCCGGCCAACGTTGGCAAGGCGGATGTCTGGGGTCTTGAGGCTGAAACCACGATCCGTCCGGTCGAGGGCGTCACGCTGGATGGTTCGCTGAGCTATCTGCACTTCAAGTACAAGGACACCGGCACGACCAATGTGCCGCTGAACAACGTCACGCCCTATACGCCCAAGTGGAACTGGAGCTTCGGCGCACAGTATGACTATGCGCTCAAGGCCGGCATGATCAGCTTCCGCGTTGACGGCACCTACCAGTCGAAGATCTTCACCGAAGCGTTCAACGGCCCGGACAACCGCGTCGATGGCCGCTTCCTGGGCAACGCGAAGCTGACCTACACCAGCCCGGACAAGGTCTGGCAGGTTTCGGGCGAAGTCCAGAACGTGCTCAACAAGTACTATTACAACACGATCGAAGACGTGAAGAGCTCGCTGGGCGCGATCACGGCCAACCCTGGCCTGCCGCGCACCTGGGCGCTGACGATCAAGCGCACGTTCTGATACGCGCCTTGACCTGACGGCTTTGCAAAAGGGGCCGCTCCATTTCGGTGGGGCGGCCCTTTTGCTTTGCGGGAAATCCGGTTGAAATCCGGATGGCGCGTGGTAGACCTATTCTAACAATTGATAGGATGGGATGAGGGCAATGGGTGCGTTTCCGCAAACGATGTATTTCACCGGGCTCAATGCGCCGGTGGGGCAGGAAGCCAGCCTGAAGGGCCTCACCGTGGAAGGCACGCTGCCCGCCGAAGTGCGCGGCAGTTTCTACCGCGCGGTTCCCGACCCAGCTTTCCCGCCCAGGTTCGAGAATGACCACACGCTTTCGGGCGACGGGATGGTGAGCCGGCTTTCGTTCAATGCCGATGGCACGGCAGATTTCGCGATCCGGTTCGTGGAGACCGCGCGCTATCTGGCGGAAAAGGCGGCGGGTGAAGCGCGCTTTGGCAAGTATCGCAACCCGTTCACCGATGAGGCCGATGTTGCCGGGGTGGATCGCACCGTGGCCAACACCACCCCCGTCTGGCACGCCGGGCGGCTGCTGATGGCGAAGGAAGATGGGCGGCCCTACCGCGTCGATCCGAAGACGCTGGAGACGCTGGGCTCGTATGACTTCGGCGGCGCGCTGAAGTCGGAAACGATGACCGCGCATGTGCGCATCGATCCCGCCACGAAGGAGCTGTTCTTCTATGGCTACGAGGCGGACGGCGTTGCTTCGACCAAGGTCGCCTATTGCGTTGTGGGGCCTGATGGGGCGCTGAAATCCGAGCAGTGGTTCGATGCGCCCTACTGCGCGATGATGCACGATTTCACGGTGAGCGAGAACTACGCGCTGTTTCCGATCTATCCGACGACGGCGGATCTTGAGCGGCTGAAAGCCGGCGGTGAGCACTGGCATCACGAGCCGGAGCTGGATTCCTGGCTGGGCGTGATGCCGCGTTATGGCGATGTTTCGGAAATCCGCTGGTTCAAGGGGCCCAAGGGCGTCCATTCCTATCACATGATGAACGCGTGGGAGGATGCGGACGGCCTTCTGCACTTCGATGCGTGCCTCAATTCGACCAATGCCTTCGCCTTTATCCGCGAGCCTTCGGGCATCCACATTCAGCCGTGGGACGTTCGAGGCGCGCTGACGCGCTGGACGGTGGATCCCAAGGCCGAGGGCGGAGAAGTGACCGAAACCATCATTGGGCCTCCGGGCGATTTCCCGGTGATCCCGGCGGCGCGGCAGGGGCGGCCCTATACGCACGGCTGGATGCTGACGATGAACCCGGAGCTTCAGGGGCCGCCGCTGCCGGGCGGGCCGGTGGGGGCAATGTTCAACCTGCTGCTGCGGCTGGATATGCGCGGCGGCCCGCCGCAAGCACTCGCCCTGCCGCCGATGGCGGGATTCAATGAACCGGTGCATGTGCCGTCGGCGACCGAGGGCCACGAAGGCTGGCTCATCACGATTGTCGACCAGCAGATCGGCGATGATGCCTTCCTGCATCAGGCATGGGTGATCGATGCGGGCAATATCGCGGCGGGGCCGGTCGCGAAGGTGACCATTCCGCACCGGCTGCGTCCGCAGGTCCATGGCTGGTGGGTGCCGCAGGCCGAACTGGACGCTGCGCAATGAGCAGCATCGTCATCACCGGCGCTTCGGGCAACTACGGTCGGGGCCTGACGGACCGCCTGATCGCAGCGGGGCGCGCGGGCGATCTGATCCTCATCACGCGCAGCCCAAACAAGCTGGCCGACCGGACCGCGCAAGGCTGCACCGTGCGCTACGGCGATTTCGACAAGCCGGAGACGCTGGCCGAGGCGGTGCAGGGTGCCGGGAAGATGCTGCTCATTTCAGGCACACGGGTCGGCGCGCGGGTGGCGCAGCACAAGGCGGCGATCGATGCGGCGGCAGCGGCGGGCCTGCGGCACATTGCCTATACCAGCTTCATCGGCATCGATGATCCGGCAAACCCGGCGGAGGTGCGCCATGACCACATCGAGACCGAGCGGCTGATCCGTGCGTCCGGCATGGCGTGGACCATGCTGCGCGATGCCCACTATGCCGATGCGATGATCCTGATGGCGGGGCCGGGCGTGATGCAATCGGGCCAGTGGGTCAGCAATGCGGGCGAAGGGCGCGAAGCGATGGTCTGGCGCGACGACTGCGTGGCTTGCGCTGCGGCGGTGCTGCTGGGCGAGGGGCACGAGAACCGCACCTACAACGTCACCGGTCCGGAGCTGCAGACCTTCCGTGAAGTGGCGGCGATCATGGCCGAGGTGACCGGGCGTCCGGTGGACTATGTCTCGACCACCGACGAGGAGCAGTACGCCATGTTCGATGCCATGGGCATCCCGCGCCGCCCGGTCGATGACCAGAGCGTGGCGGGCATCCCGTGGAACAGCGACGACATGGTGAGCTTCGGCCGCGCGATCCGCGAGGGATTCCTTGAAGTTTGTACCGACGATGTCGAGCGGCTGACCGGCCACAAGGCGCGCTCGGTGCAGGCGATGATCGAGGCCAACGCGGAGATGCTGCGCGGCGCCTAGTGCCAGGTCGCGTTCATGGCGCGCACAACCTCCGCCGTCTGCCGGAGAATGTCGTCCAGTTGGTCTGACAGGAACGACCTGGGTTCGCGGTAGGCCATCGACCAATCGCTGTAACGGCGCACGAAGATTGGCCCATCGGCAACGATCGCCACGCTGTGGTGGCGGGGGTCGCGGATGATCCGTTGCCAGAGCGCCCGGACCGCGCTTTCGGGACCTTCGAGGACTTGGGCAAACTTGCCCCGGTGCAAGGTCAGCACCCCGGTGATGCCGACCAGCGCATTCTGGACTTGCGCGAGGCTGCAGATCTCGTCGAGTTGGTGGCGCGCCCCATCGTGGGGTGCCGTGGCCGTGCTGGTGTATGACAGCTTCCACAAGCGCATGCCGGACGGTCCTCAGCCACGCCGCGCCTGTCTGCGCTGCGGTGGAACGCTAACGGCTGGTAGACAGTTCGACCGGAAATGGAAGGG
>CANCET010000157.1 GCA_947375105.1 Sphingomonadaceae bacterium | reverse complement strand
CTGCTGCTCGAAGAAGCGGATCACCGGGGCCAGAGCGTCCCGGTGCAGCTTCCAGCGTGCGACGGAACCGTGGTAGATCGGTTGCCGCACCTGCGCGGCGCTCGGCGTAGAAACTGGCGCGGTATTGCGGTGGAAATCGAGGCAGGCGTCGTCCCAATCGAGCTCGCAATGCGCGAGGAGCCGCCGCGTCTGGCCTTCCTGGTCCGCCACCAGTTCCTCATACCGCACGTCGAGAATCCGCCCCGGTAGCGCCGTGTGCCACATGGTCATCAGTCGGTCGAACCGCACATAGTATCGCGCAATATCCATCAGGTCGTAACTGTAGTCGTAATAGCGCGAAGAGATCGCGAACAGGTTGCGGAAGTTCGCCAGCACCGTATCGAGCGGATGACGGCGCAGGCACACGATCCGCGCCCCCGGCAGCGCCCGCGCGATGAAGCCGGCATACTGGAAGTTTCCGGGGAACTTGTCGGTAAACCGCCCTTCGCGCGCTCCGGCATGGGAGCGTGCCCGCGCCAGATAGTCCCGCCCGATCGCGCCGAGATCCGCGCTGGCTGCGGCCTCCAGCGTCTCGGGATCGAGCACCACGCGGCTACGCGTCCCCGCCGCCATCTTCACCGCCAGCGGCATCGCCTGAAGTTCGCCCGCACTCCACACCGCGCGGTGCGAGGAAAGGATGCGGTCGACCAGCGTGGTGCCCGTGCGCGGCATGCCGATCACGAAGATCGGGGCGTCCAGAGCGGCGCCGTGCACCGGCTGCGCGGCCACTTGCGGCCAGACCCGCGTGATCGCGTCGAAGTTCGCCGCGTCGCTCGCGAAGGTATAGGGCAGCCGCGCACGGTGCTCCGCGTTGGCGGCAGACAGCGCCGCAAAAGCCTCCTGCGCCCGCCCGAGATCCTCCAGTTCCTTCGACAACGCGTAGCCAAGCAGCAGCCGCGCATCTGGCGCACGCGCCCGGCTCAGCGTCGCCTCCAGCCGGGCAACGTGGTTGCGGACCGCGCTTTGCTTGCGCAGCCCGGCCAGCAAGTGATGGCCCCGCGCGTAATCGGGGTCGAGCGCAATCAGCGCCTCGGCCGCCGCCTCTGCCCCATCGACATCGCCGATGAAGTTGAGCGCTGCCGCAAGGTTGTAGCGGAACGACACGTTCCCCGGCGCCATCCGCACCGCCTCGCGGAAATGCGGGACCGAAGCCGCGTGCTCGCCCAGCCGTGCATAGACGCAGCCCATGGTGTCCCGCCCGAGTGCGTCATCGGGCAGCGCCGCTTCCGCCTCGGCCAGTGTCACGGCCGCTGCGCCATCCTGCCGCAGCATCACCTGCAGCCGCGCCAGCTGTGCTCGGTATTCGCCGCGCGGATCGATGGCGATGGCACGCGAAAGGTCGGCGACCCCTGCACTCACCCGCCCGGCTTCGGCGCGGGCCATGCCCAGCAGGAAGCGGCCTTCGGCGTCCTCCGGAAAGGCCGCGACCACGCTCGCCGCAACGCTTTCCGCCGCGGCCAGGTCCCCCCGACCCAGCGCGCGGCGAACGGCGGCAATCCGGGCTGGTTCAGCCTTCACCCCGTATCCTCAACCGGCGGAGGTCGAGGTGTCCTTGCGACGCTCGAACATCGCGATCAGCGGCTTGAAGGGAAACACGAACTGTTCCCAGATCGTCAGCCGCCGCCGGTCGTCCTGCCCAACCAGAATGCCCTCGCCTTCCTTGTAGGTGCCAAGGATGCGGTCAAACAGGATGATCGCGTTGCCATAGTTGCAGCGCGTGTTCTCATAGCCCACCGAATGGTGGAAGCTGTGGTGGCGGATCGAGGTGAAGAAGAACGAATAGAACAGCGGCGGGTTTGCCTTCACGTTGGCGTGGTTGAAGGTCGAGACCACACTGCCGGCACTGAACGCGCACAGATAAGCCGCCGGCGAGACATCGAGCAGCGCGACCACGCCTAGGCTGATCAGGAACAACTCGATCGGATTGCCCACTGCACCCTTCATTGCATTGAGCTGCGTGATATGATGATGCGGTGCGTGGGTCAGCCAGAATGGCTCCCAGTTGTGCATCAGACGGTGCATCCAGTACTGCCCGAACTCCCACAGCCCCCAGACCAGCGCGACTTGCGCAAGGAACGGCAGTTCCATCACCCAGGGCGTCGAGATGCCCCAGGCGCCCTTGAGGCCGCGCAGTGGCGCTTCGGACAGGAGATAGGCGGCGCGCCCGATCACGGTGTTGATCAGGATGAAGTAGAACAAGTCGGTGAGGAGTTCCTGACGGTTGATCCGCCAGCCTTCATGGCGCTCGAACACCAGCTCCAGACCCAGCACGAACACGGTGACCACGCTGCTGACCACAAGCAACGTCCACGGGTTCGCCACCACAGCTGCCGGCGCAAAATACCAGAAGGCCACCACCGCCGCCAATGTCGCGGGCGGAATGCAATCGACCGCCAGTTGCTTCACGCCCGAACTCATGACTTGCCACTCCTCACCTGTTGTCGTTGCCTGTTGTCGTTCGATGTCCTGTCCTGCCGCTTGTTATTGCGCGGCAGGATTGCGCAATCGGGGGCGAGGATCAACCCCGCCCCCTTTTGTGCAGTCATCCCCTCAACATCAGTACTTCACCCGGAACTCCAGACCGACCGTGCGCGGCGTGATGACAGTGTTGCGGAGGTAACGCAGCACCACACCGTTGTTCAGCCCGACCCGCGAACGGTCATTGGAGACCGCGGTCACGGCGAACTTGTTGAAGATGTTGTTGGCGAACACCCCAAACGAGAAGGTGTCGTTCTGCCAGGTGAGCGAGGCACGGTTAAGCACGAAGCCCGGCAGCTTGTCGCCATAGGCACGGTCCCAACCGAGGCGCGTGACCACATCGCCGCGGTAGGTCGCGGTCCAGTCGCCGATGAGCTCCCCGCCCATCACCGGCATCGTGTAGTTGACGCCAAGGCTGCCGCTGTTCTTGGTCGATCCGGGGAGCCGGTCGCCCTTCAGCGCAGTCAACTGGGCCGGCGAGCTGGGGTATGTCGCCGCCGGACTGTTGACCGAGATGATCGCGGGCACATCCTCGGTGAGTCTGGCGTTCGTGTAGGAATAGGTTCCCTGGATCGACAGACCATCGATGGGCCGCAACTGGAACGAAGCATCGAAGCCGTCGGACTTGGCCTTGCCGCCGTTCGCCGTGATGCCGACAATGCCGTTGACCGTTGCCGAGGCGAGCTGGAGGCCGCTCCAGTCGATCGTAAAGGCATTCATGTTCAACGTCAGCTTGCGGTTGAACAGTTCTGCACGGATGCCGATCTCGAGGTTCTTGGTCGAGTCCGGGCCGAACTGCATCTCGTTGGGCAGGGCGCAAACGTTCTGGAACGGCGGCGGCTTCAGCGGGAGGACGCAAGGTGCGACGGTGTTGGGACCGCCGATGCGATAGCCCTTGCTGTAGGTCGTATAGATCATGATGTCGGGCGTGATCTTGTACGAGGTGTTGAACTTCCACACCCCACCGCTCTTGCCTGATACACCGCCGGCCGCCTTGAGATCATAAGGACTGATCGGATCGCCGAGCAAAGGCGTTACCGCACGGCCCGAAACCGCCGAGCTGTAGTGGAAATAACGCCCACCAGCCGTCACCTGCCACTCGGGCGTGATCTTGAACGTGCCTTCCCCGAAGACGGCCTTTTCGATCACCTTGGCGCGGTTGAACGAAGCATATTCGATCTCGTCCGGGTTCGGCTGCGTACCGAAGGCGACCCACGGGTGGCCCGGCACATGCTCGCGGTAGTCGGCTTGCAGCTTCTGCTCGTTGTAGAATCCGCCAAGCACCCAGCTGAACGGGCCGCCATGGGTCGAGACGAAGCGGATTTCCTGGTTGATCTGGTCCCGCTTGTTCACGCTTTCGTTCCAGCTGGTGAAGGCGGGGAACAGCTCGTAATCATAGTCGAGGTCGAGCAGCAGGTCGGTGTTGTCACCCTTCCGCTTGTTGATCACCTGCGTGTAGGCTGTCGTCGAAACGAGATCGAACACTTCGCCGACATGGGCGTTGATTTCCATGGCCGCGAGATGTGCATGGCGGTCGACTGGCTCGGCATAGCGCGCCGCGCTCTCGTACTTGCCGGTGCCCAGCACGCCATCGCTGTTGTACTGTCCGCCATCGGTCTTGGTGCGCTGATAGGCGTACGTGAAATCGACCGAGAGGTCCGGCGTAATCTGGAACAGCAGCTGGTTGCGGGTGGTGAAGGTCTTCTCGAAGTTGAGGTCCTTGCGCCGGTAGAGGTTCGCGTCATAGCCTGCCTGCGAAATCGAGGTCGGCGGAACCGTCACGAAGCCATCAGGCTGCGGGTTCGATACGCCGGGGGTCTTCACCAGCAGCGGGTAGTCGATGAAACCGGGATCAGAGTAGTAACCGGTCGCCGAACGGAAGGCGATGTGATCCTTCACGATCGGAATGTTGATCATGCCATCAAGCTGGTAGCCGGTCTTGGAGGCTTCCTTCTTGCCATAGACGCGTCCGTGCCATTCCGCCTGCCACTTGTTCGTATCGGGCCGGTTGGGAAGGTTGCGGATCGCGCCTGCCAGCGTGCCGAGGCCATAAAGGGTGCCCTGCGGCCCAAGCAGCACTTCGACACGATTGATGTCGAGCATCTTGAAGTCGTAGTAAACCGGCACTTCGCCTAGGTAGACGCCCAGCGCATTGTCGTAGCTGTTGCCGGTCGCGTCGGTGTCCGAGGCGTTGAGACCGCGCAGCACGATCGTGCCGGTGCTACCCGGTCCGGTATCGGCGATGGTCACGCCGGGAGTGAAATCGGCAATATCGCGCACATCATCGATGCGCTGGCGCTCAAGCTGCTCCGAACCGACCGCCGTGATGTTGATCGGCACGTCCTGCAACGAGGTCGCGCGGCGCGTCGCGGTGACGACGATGGCGCTGTTGTCCGATGCCTCCGCCGCGGCCTGCGGCGCGTCCGCGGGTGCTTCGGGCGCCATCTGCGCAAAAGCGGGAAAGGCAGTGCTCCCCATGAGGATCGTCGCACACACCAATGTCGTCTTTATGGATTGCTTGGTCACTCGAGCCCCCGCGTTGCTGCGTGTAAGCCTTTTCGAAGTGACATCCCCGTCCCTGTTTGCCCGCAACTGGCAGGCTTGGTCGATTCTTTGCGAATTCGACCTGAAATTTGTGGGCTTGCCCATCAGACCCCAATGAAGAAGCCTCAAAGACCGCCCAGCCAGATGAACCAAAGGCCAATTCAACTCGATCCGCCCATCATCCGGCAATCACCCGGCAATCGCCGATCAGAAAAATCCTGCTCGTATTCGGAAATCACTTTCCCAAAACGAGCATGAGTACTTCCGCAACGAAATACCGTGCAGACCATTGGTGTCAGGCAATTGCATCACCTGACCAAAATTTCGCAATGCACGCCGGAAGGACTTTTCCCTTCGCGACATTTCAATTACGCTATCGATATTACCTAACAGGTCAAGCGTAATAATTCCGCGCAATTCGGGTATTATCAGCACTTCGCTGCACTGCGGAAATCCTTGCATTTTCCGCTGTGCGTCTGCCGCAAACAGCCCCATGCTCGGCACACCGGGCTCCATGGCGCGTTGCACGAAATCAACAAAGGCACACCTTCAGGTTCCGCTGATTCGCACAACCCTGCGGAGATAGGTTCATTAGGGTATTACGTTTTTTCAAGAACGTAACATTTTGCCATGGACAAGCGATTTGTTTGCCGCAATGCTGCACTGCGAAAGGAGACAGAATCGTGTCAACCACCTCCCCCGCCAGGCCACGCCGGGCGACAACCGGTTCGCTCCTTGCCACCGCGATGGTCGCGACATTGGCGCTCGCAGGCTGTTCAGGCGGCAGCGCGCCCACGACAAAGAAGACCGAATTCAACATCGGCTGGTCGATCTATGCTGGCTGGATGCCCTGGCCCTATGCACAGCAGGCCGGCATCGTGAAGAAGTGGGAAGACAAGTACCACCTCAAGATCAAGATCGTGCAGGTCAACGACTACGTCGAGTCCATCAATCAATACACGGCCGGCAAGCTGGACGGCGTAACTCTTGCCAACATGGACGCACTGACTATTCCCGCAGCGGGCGGCAAGGACACGACCGCGGTCATCCTCGGCGACTATTCGAACGGCAACGATGGCGTGCTGCTGAAGGGGGCCACGAACCTCAGCGCGATCAAGGGCCGCTCGGTCAATCTGGTCGAGCTCTCGGTTTCGCACTATCTCCTCGCCCGCGCGCTCGAAAAGGGCGGCATGGGCATGACCGACGTCAAGACGGTCAACACCGCTGATGCCGATATCGTCAGCGCCTTCGCCAGCGCCGATGTCACCGCAGCCGTCGCGTGGAACCCGCAACTCTCGGTGATGCGCGCGCAGCCCGGCGTCACGCAGGTTTTTTCTTCTGCCGACATCCCCGGGGAGATCCTCGATCTGCTCGTGGTCGATACCGCCACGCTCAAGGCCAACCCCGATCTCGGCAAGGCACTTGCCGGCATCTGGTATGATACCGTGCAGCTGATGATGCGGCAGGATGCGCAAGGCAAGGCCGCCCGCGCCGCCATGGCCAAGCTTGCAGGTGCCGGTCCCGAGACCTTCGACAGCCAGTTGAAAACGACCTTCCTCTACACCGATCCCAAGGCTGCAGTCGCCGCCGCCCAGTCCCCCGCACTCGTCACCACGATGACTCGCGTGCGTGATTTCAGCTTCTCCAAGGGCCTGTTCAAGGGCGCCGCCTCCGCCGATGCCGTGGGCATCGCCTTCCCCGGCGGCAAGACGCTGGGCGATGCCACCCACGTAACCCTGCGCTTCGACGACAGCTTCATGAAGCTTGCGGCCGACGGGAAGATCTGAGCGCATGCGCTGGATCAATTGGCACTTGTCCAGGCGGGACCGCCTGATCGCGGGCGGCGCGCCGATCCTGCTGCTGCTGGTGATCTACCTGATCGCCGCGGTTCAGCGCCACGCGGCCAATCCGTCCGACAAGATCCTTCCGCTGCCCTCGGGCATGGCGAGCGCGATAACCGGCCTGCTCACTACTCCCGATCCGCTTTCGGGCAATCTCGTGTTCTGGGCCGATACGCTCGCCAGCCTCCAGCGTCTCGGCCTCGGCCTCGGCATAGCGACACTCTTCGCGCTCGTCCTCGGCCTGCTGATCGGCGCGCTGCCGCCGGTTCGCGCCGCGCTCAGCCCGCTGGTCACCGGCATCGCCGTCATTCCGCCGATTGCGTTGCTCCCCATCCTGTTCATCGCGCTCGGGCTGGGTGAGACCTCCAAGGTCGTGCTCATCGCCATCGGGATCACTCCCGTGATGGTCCGCGATATCGCCGCGCATGTCGGCAGTTTGCCGCGCGAACAGATCATCAAGGCTGAAACCCTTGGCGCAAACAGCTGGCAGATCATTGCCCGCGTCGCGCTCCCGCAGGCCATGCCCCGCCTGATCCAGGCGGTCCGCCTTGCATTGGGTCCGGCGTGGGTGTTCCTGATCTCCGCCGAAGCCGTCGCCTCCGATATCGGACTTGGCTACCGCATCTTCCTCGTCCGCCGCTATCTCGCGATGGACGTGATCATCCCCTACGTCGCGTGGATCGCGCTGCTGGCCATCCTGATGGACCTGACGCTCGCCGCAATCAGCCGACGCGCCTTTCCGTGGGCGCACGGAGACGCCCGATGAGCAATCCCGGCAGCGCGCTCCTCTCACTCAAGAACGTCTGGGTCGAATACGGCGACAAGGTCGTGCTCGAAAAGGTCAACCTCGACGTCACCGAAGGCGCTTTCCTCTCGATCATCGGCCCCTCGGGCGCGGGCAAGTCCAGCCTCCTGCGCCTCATTCTCGGCCAGGAAGCACCCACGCGCGGCACGATCCTGCTCGATGGCCAGCAGCTCAAGCCGGAATGCGGGCCCGATCGCGGCGTCGTGTTTCAGCGCTATTCGGTCTTCCCGCATATGTCGGTGCTCGGCAACGTCACCTTCGGCCTCGAATGCCCCGCCGCGCCCTTCGCCGCGCGCCTGTTCGGCAGCAGCCGCCGCAAAGCGGAAGCGCAGGCGACTGAGATGCTCGAAGCCGTTGGCCTTGCCGACAGCCTCCACCTCTATC
>CANCET010000156.1 GCA_947375105.1 Sphingomonadaceae bacterium | reverse complement strand
GCTCGTCTCGATCGACTACAATCACGATTCGCATTCCTCGACTATCGACAGCCTCGAAACCTCGGTGATCGACGGCAAGCTGGTGCGCGTGCTTTCGTGGTATGACAACGAGTGGGGCTTCTCCAACCGCATGGTCGATACGGCCGGCGTCATGGGCGGACTGCTCTAAGCTTATGGGCGCGGGACGGCTTGAGGGCATTGCCCGGCACAAGGTGTCCCGCGAGCCCATGGAGACGCTGGACCGCGCCCGCGTGACCCCGGAGACGGGGCTGGAAGGCGATTGCCGGGGGGCGGTGCCTGAAGGCAAGAAGGGCAACCGGCAGATTACCGTGATCGAGGCCGAGAGCTGGGCGGCGGCGATGGACGAAATGGGCGGGCCGGACGGCCTCGTCTGGTCTGATCGGCGCGCCAATCTCATGGTTTCAGGCGTACGCCTGCCGCGCGAGGCCGGCGGGGTCATCGCCATCGGCAAGAGCCTGCGCATCGAAGTTCGCTGCGAATGCGATCCCTGCAGCCGGATGGATGGCTTGCGCGAGGGCCTGCGGGCGGCGCTGACGCCGGACTGGCGCGGCGGGATCTGCGGGCGGGTGATCAGCGGGGGCGAAATCGCCCTGGGCGATGAAGTGAGGATCGAACAATGAGCTTCAAGACGCTGGATGACATTGGCGACGTGCGCGGCAAGGTCGTGCTTGTGCGCGTGGACCTCAACCTGCCGATGCAAGACGGCGCGGTGACCGATGACACCCGCGTGCAAGCCGCCAAGCCCACGATCCTCGAACTTGCCGACAAGGGCGCCAAGGTGCTGCTGCTGGCGCACTTCGGCCGGCCCAAGGGCGAGCGCGTCTCAACCCAGTCGCTGTCCATGGTGATCGGCGCGGTGGAAAAAGTGCTCGGCCGCGAGGTGATGTTCGTGTCCGAGATCGCCGGTCCGGTGGTGAACCAAGTCGTCGGCATCCTGCCCGAGGGCGGGATCGCCTGCCTTGAGAACACGCGGTTCTGGAAGGGCGAGGAAAAGAACGATCCCGAGTTGGTGAAGGCGATTGCCGAGCACGCTGACATTTATGTGAACGATGCCTTTTCGGCCGCGCACCGCGCCCATGCGACGACGGAAGGTCTGGCGCATGTGCTGCCGGCCTATGCGGGCCGCTCGATGCAAGCGGAACTTGAAGCGCTGGGCAAGGCGCTCGATCATCCCGAGCACCCGGTGGCAGCGGTGGTTGGCGGTGCCAAGGTTTCCTCCAAGCTCGATGTGCTGAAACATCTCGTCGGCAAGGTCGATCACCTCATCATCGGCGGCGGCATGGCCAACACGTTTCTCGCCGCGCGCGGGGTCGATGTGGGCAAATCGCTGTGCGAGCATGATCTGGCCGCAACTGCCGAGGCGATTCTCGATGCGGCAGACAGCTCGGGCTGCACGGTGCATCTGCCGTATGACGTTGTTGTCTCGAAGGAATTTGCGGCCAACCCGCCGAGCCTGCGCACTTGCAACGTGCATGAAGTGGCGGCGGACGAAATGATCCTCGATGTGGGCCCGGCGGCCGTCGAGGCGCTGGCTGACGTGCTCAAGGTCTGCAAGACGCTGGTGTGGAACGGGCCGCTGGGCGCGTTCGAGACGCCGCCGTTCGACACCGCGACCGTGGCGCTGGCGCGCACGGCGGCGGCACTGACCCGCGAGGGATCGCTGGTTTCGGTGGCAGGCGGCGGCGATACCGTCGCGGCGCTGAGCCATGCGGGCGTGGCGGACGATTTCACCTATGTTTCGACCGCGGGCGGGGCCTTCCTGGAATGGATGGAAGGCCGCGTGCTGCCGGGTGTGGCGGCGCTCGAAGCCTGATCGGTTCAATTTATTGGGCGTGAGCCGCGCTGCGATATTGCAGTGCGGCACGAACCTCTTTATGGGCCGCGCATACGAATGCGCACCATGAGGGACACGCCATGAACTACGCCGAGATGAAGTCCAAGATCGCTGCGGGCCAGGGCTTTATCGCGGCATTGGACCAGAGCGGCGGTTCGACCCCGAAGGCGCTCAAGGGGTACGGCGTCGAGGAAGGCGCGTGGAGCACGGACGAGGAAATGTTCGGCCTGATCCACGACATGCGCTGCCGGATCATCCGTTCGGGCGCGTTCAGCGGCGAAAAGGTGATCGGCGCGATCCTGTTCGAGCGCACGATGAACGGTAATGTCGATGGCATGCCGGTGCCGACCGCGCTGATCGAACAGGGCGTAGTGCCGTTCCTCAAGATCGATCAGGGGCTCGAGGCCGAAGCCGACGGCGTGCAGCTGATGAAGCCGATCAAGGGCCTGGACGATCTGCTGACTCATGCCAAGTCGCTCGGCGTGTTCGGCACCAAGGAGCGTTCGGTGATCAATTCGGCAAGCCGCGCGGGCATTGCCGCCGTGGTGGCGCAGCAGTTTGAACTGGCGATGCAGGTGCTGGCGCACGGGCTGATGCCGATCATCGAGCCCGAAGTGAACATCAAGAGCGAGACGCGCGCCGAATGCGACGCGATCCTGCTCGACGAGCTGACCAAGGCGCTGGACGCGCTGCCCCAAGGCACGCAAGTCATGCTCAAGCTCTCGCTGCCGCTGCAGTCCGGTCTGTTCGCGCCGCTGACGACGCATCCGGCAGTGCTGCGCGTTGTGGCGCTTTCGGGCGGCTACAGCCGCGGCGATGCGGTGATCGAGCTGGCCAAGAACCACGGCATTATCGCCAGCTTCAGCCGCGCGCTGCTCGAAGACTTGCGCGCGCATATGAGCGACGACGAGTTCGATGCGGCGCTGGGCACGGCCATCCACGAGATCCACCATGGATCAACGGTGAAGACGGCCTGAGCACGCGGCAGTTTGCGCTGATGCGCTGGGCTCGCTAAGGCCCCGGCATGTCTGATCTTGCCACCCAGCTTTACCTGATCTCGCCGCTCGATGTGGGCGGTGCCTTTCCGGACCGGCTTGCCCGCGCGCTCGATGCGGGGCCGGTCGCGGCGTTCCAATTTCGCGTCAAGGATCTCGCGGAGCATGACGCGGCGCGTCTGGCCGAGCCGCTGCTACGGCTTTGCGCAGACCGCGAGGTGGCGTTCATCGTCAATGATTCGATTGCGTTGGCCAAACGGCTCGGCGCCGATGGCGTCCATCTCGGGCAGGACGACGGCACGGTTGCCGATGCGCGGGCACGACTGGGCAAGGGCGCGCAGATCGGGGTGACCTGCCATGCGAGCCGCCATCTTGCGATGGAAGCGGGCGAAGCGGGGGCGGACTATGTCGCGTTCGGGGCATTTTTCCCGAGTTCGACCAAGGATACCAAGCACGTTGCCGATCCGGAGCTGCTGGCCTGGTGGTCGCGGTTGTTCGAGCTGCCCTGCGTCGCGATCGGCGGCATTACGGCGACGAACTGCGGCCCGCTGGTGCAGGCCGGTGCGGATTTCCTTGCGGTGAGCCATGCCGTGTGGGGCGGTGATGAAGCCGAAGGCGTGCGGGTGCTGCACGCGGCGATGGCCAAGGCGTCGGCAGAAGGCTGAACGGCCCTACTGCGCGGCGGAGCCTGCGTCGGCAGCGAAATCATCGCGCACGGTACCAGCGCGCACGCAGCGCAAGGGCTCGCGCTTGCCATCGGGGCCGAGCTTGATGAGCGATAGGCCGACCTTGTCGAACCGGCTGCCGGCGAACGGGCCTGAGGTCATCGTGAAACGATTGCCGAGCAGCAGATAGGTGCCGCGTGTTCCGTCCGCGACATAGCTGGAATCAGGCACGATGCTGAAGTTGTAGTCAGGCTGCGCAGTCGGCGGCGTGGTGGCGTCGCCCGGGAGCTCGCAAGTCCAGCGGCCTTGCGGAACCGTCCACATCGCACCGCCGGGTGCGGCCAGCGCGGGCGCTGCGGCGAGAAGGGCGAGGGCGGAAACGGCGACGCGGTACATGGCCTTGGCGCTAGCATGCCGCAGCGGCTTGAAGCAATCGCCGCTTGGCGCTAAGGGCCGCGTTCACGCACCCTTTCGGCGTGCATTACAACACTTCCTTTCATCAGGGCTCTTTCCATCATGAAGATCAGCGGCGTGGACATCCGTCCGGGCAATATCCTGGAATACGAAAAGGGCATCTGGAAGGTTGCCAAGACCCAGCATACCCAGCCCGGCAAGGGCGGCGCGTTCATGCAGGTCGAGATGAAGAACCTGATCGATGGCCGCAAGACCAACGTCCGCTTCCGCAGCCAGGACACGGTCGAGCGCGTGCGCCTCGATACCAAGGACTTCCAGTTCCTCTACAAGGAAGGCGACGACCTGATCTTCATGGACGTGGAAACCTACGACCAGATCACGTTGCCGGCCGACCTCCTTGGCGATGCCGTTGCATTCCTCGCGGACGGCATGACCGTCCTGCTCGAAATGTGGGAAGAGCGCCCGATCTCGGTGCAGCTGCCCGAACAGGTCGAAGCCACCATTGTCGAAGCCGATGCCGTGGTGAAGGGGCAGACCGCTTCGTCCAGCTTCAAGCCCGCGATCCTCGACAACGGCGTGCGCGTGATGGTGCCTCCGTTCATCGCCAGTGGCACGCGGATCGTGGTCGACGTTTACGAACGTACCTACGTCGGCAAAGTCGGCTGATCCTTCGACAAGCTCAGGATGAGCGGAGAAATTTGAATGTCAGCAATTTCCGGTTTGATGCGGGTGATGGAGAAGGCGGCCCGCAAGGCTGGCCAGCGGCTGCGCCGTGATTTCGGCGAGGTCGAGCATCTCCAGGTAAGCCGCAAGGGACCGGCGGACTTCGTTTCGAAGGCTGACCAGGCCGCTGAACGGACGCTGTGGGACGAGCTGCGCGCGGCTCGGCCCGGTTGGGGGTTCGAGCTGGAGGAAGGCGGAACCATCGAAGGGGAGCCGGGCAAGCCGCGCTTCATCATCGATCCGCTCGATGGCACCAGCAACTTCCTCCACGGCATCCCGCACTTCGCGATTTCCATCGCGGTGCAGGAACCCAAGCTGGACGGCAGCGGCTGGGGCGAGGTGACTGCGGGCATCGTCTATCAGCCAATCACCGACGAAAGCTTCTGGGCCGAAAAAGCGCGCGGCGCTTGGTTGCAGGACCGGCGCCTGCGCGTTTCGGCGCGGCGCCATCTGGATGAGGCGCTGATCGCCACGGGCATACCTTTTTCGGGCCGGGGCGATATGGGCGAATGGACGCGGATCTATCACGAAATCGGCCCGCGCGTGGCGGGTATCCGGCGCAATGGTTCGGCGGCGCTCGACCTTGCATGGGTGGCGGCGGGCCGCTTTGACGGATACTGGGAAAGCGCGCTCAAGCCTTGGGATACGGCGGCGGGTTGCCTGCTGGTGCGCGAGGCGGGCGGCTTCGTTTCCGACTATCGCGGCCGTTCGCAGCCGATTTGCGACGACACCTTGCTGGCCGGCAACGATGCGCTGCATTCGAAGCTTCACAAGTTGGTGGTCGGCGCAATCAAGACCGCTTGAAGCCGATTGCGGGGGCGGCTAAGTCCGCCCCAAGTGCCCCTGTGGTGGAATGGTAGACGCGACCGACTCAAAATCGGTTATCGAGAGATGTGCCAGTTCGAGTCTGGCCAGGGGCACCATTTTCAAGGCAATTGAAAGCATGGCGGGACTTGCGTTCCCTCTATGTTCGCATTAGGCCTCAGCCATGGCCAAACCCAAACGCCGATATGTCTGCCAGGCTTGCGGCGGGGTTTCGCCCCGCTGGCAGGGGCAGTGTCCGGATTGTTCCGAATGGAGCACGCTGGTCGAGGACGCGCCGGAGACGGTGTTTTCGTCCAAGCATGACCTTTCGAGCGGCGGGCGGCCCGTCGCGTTCGTGGCGCTCGATCAGCCGGTGAAGCTGCCCGAGCGGCGCAAGACGGGGCTGGCGGAGTTTGATCGGGCGCTGGGCGGGGGACTGGTGCCGGGCTCGGCGATCCTGATGGGCGGCGATCCGGGGATCGGCAAATCGACACTTCTGCTCCAGGCGGCGGCCCGCGTGGCTACTGCGGGCGGCGAGGCAGTTTACATCAGCGGCGAGGAAGCGGCGGATCAGGTCCGGCTCCGCGCGGATCGACTTGGCCTTGGCCGCGCGCCGATCCGGCTCGCGGCGGCGACGTCGGTGCGCGATATTCTGACAACGCTGAACACGATGGACCCGCCTTCGCTGGTGGTGATCGATTCGATCCAGACGATGTATTCCGACCAGATCGAAGGCGCGCCGGGAACGGTGAGCCAGGTGCGCGGCTGCGCGTTTGAACTGATCCGCTATGCCAAGGCGAGCGGCGCCGCGCTGGTGCTGGTGGGGCACGTGACCAAGGACGGCACGATCGCGGGCCCGCGTGTGCTGGAGCACATGGTCGACGTGGTGATGAGCTTTGAGGGCGAGCGCAGCCACCAGTACCGCATCCTGCGCGCGCTCAAGAACCGCTTCGGCGCGGTGGACGAGATTGGCGTGTTCGCGATGGCTGGGGCGGGGCTGGTGGAAGTGAGCAACCCTTCGCTGCTGTTCCTTTCAGGCCGCGAGAACCCGGTGCCGGGCAGCGCGGTGTTTCCGGCGCTTGAAGGCACGCGGCCGGTGCTGGTCGAGATTCAGGCGCTGACGGTGCGGCTGCAAAGCGGCGCGACCCCGCGCCGTGCGGTGGTGGGCTGGGACAGCGGGCGACTGGCGATGCTGCTCGCAGTGCTGGAGGCGCGCTGCGGGCTCAACTTCTCCAGCGCGGAAGTCTACCTCAACGTGGCAGGCGGTTATCGGCTTACCGATCCGGCGGCTGATCTTGCAGTGGCTGCGGCGCTGATCTCGGCGCTCTCGGACCGGCCGCTTTCGGGCGGTTCCGCGTGGTTCGGGGAAATCTCGCTCGCGGGCGAGGTGCGGCCGGTGGCGCATTCCTCGATCCGGCTGCGCGAGGCGGCGAAGCTGGGGTTCGACAAAGCGCATGGGCCAGGCCAAGGTTTTGGCGGCACGCAGGAAAAGGTGCCCGGCATCACCTATGCGCCGATAACACTTCTGCCAAACCTGGTTGACCGGGTGATGGGCGGCTCCTAGATTCCAACGCCTATGACCGGCTTCGATTATGTCGTTTTCCTGATCGTTGCGGTCTGCGCGATCGGCGGGTTCTTTCGCGGCTTTGTCGAGGAAGTGCTTTCGCTGCTGGCGTGGTGCGTGGGGCTGTTTGCCGTGCGCTATGGCCACGAGCCGCTGACGCTGCTGCTCGCACCCTATCTCAAGAACGAGACTGGCGCGGGCGTGCTGGCCTTCGCGATCCTGACCATTGTGCCGTATTTCGCAGCGAAGATGATCGCTTCCTCGATCGGGAACGCGAGCCGGAGTTCGGTGCTCGGACCCATAGACCGCGTGCTCGGGTTCGGGTTTGGTGCAATCAAGGGCTTTGTCATCATGGTCCTTGGCTTCTCGCTGCTGGTGTTTGGTTATGACATCGTGTGGGGCGCCGACGGGCGGCCCACCTGGATCACCGCAGCACGGACCTATCCGTTCCTCAATGCGGCGAGCGAGGAACTGATGACGATGATCGATGGCCGCCGGGAGGAAGCCGCGAAGGCGGCGAAAAAGGCCGAGGCGGACAAGGACAGCGAGCTGCAGAACGCGGCGAAAAACGCAGCGAAGAAAGCGGCGCGGCGCGAATTGCAGCGGCGGATCAGCAAGGCGGAAAACGGCGAATGACCGCGCCTGCCCGCACGCTCTACACGCCGGAAATCCTCGGCGCGGCCACGATGCTCGCCGGGTTCGCCTGGGATGAGAGCTTGCCGCTGCGGGGTGAAGCGCGTTCGCGGCGCTGCGGGAGCACGCTGGCGCTGGGGCTGGCGGTGGACGAAGGCGGGCGGATTTCAGGGCTTGGCCTGCGCACCCACGCCTGCGCCATCGGGCAGGCGGCGGCTTATGCCTTTGCCAGTGCGGCCATGGGGCAGGACGCAAACGGGATCGCGGCGGCGCGCGCGGCGCTGGCTGACTGGCTGGCGGGAGAATGCGCCATGCCTGCGTGGCCCGGCATCGCCCTGGTGGAACCGGCGCTCGGCTATCCGGCGCGGCATGATGCGATCATGCTGGCGTGGGACGCGGCGCTGGAAGCACTGGGGTGAGCGGCCGGGCGGCTGCGTTGCGGTTGCCCCGCTGGATGGCTTCGCTGATTTGCTCCGCGCCTGGCGACGCATAGTTCTTCGGATGGCGACGCATAGTTCTTCGCATGGCGACAGGGGGGC
>CANCET010000155.1 GCA_947375105.1 Sphingomonadaceae bacterium | reverse complement strand
GCGGCCTTCCTTCGTGCCGGACACGGGCTTGACCATGTGCGCCGGGTGATGGATGCCGCGAGCCTCAATGAACTGGAAGAGTGGGCTGATGAACATGCCGAAGATGCCGTGGAATAAAGCTGCCAGCCTTGCTCTCCTGATTGCTGCGGTTGGCTGCTCCCCGCTTGCCGCCGGATCGACAAGCGCGCAGGGAACGCAGGCTGCAACCCCCGCCGGTTCCGCCACGCAGCCCGCCATTCACCCGGTCTCGGGCCTCACGCTCACGCCGCTCACGGTCGTTACTGCGAGCGGGCCCCATGCCTTTACCGTCGAAGTGGCCGCCACCCCCGCCGAACAGGAGCGCGGGCTGATGTTCCGCCAGACGATGGGAGCAGACGAGGGGATGATCTTCCCGATGGCCCCGCCGCGTCCGACGGCGTTCTGGATGAAGAACACCGTGATCCCGCTTGATATCATTTTCATCGGCGCAAACCACAAGGTGCTCAACGTGGCTGCCAATGCGGTGCCTTATGATCTTTCGCCGCTGCCCTCGGATGGCGATGCGGCGGGCGTGCTCGAACTCAATGGCGGACGGGCGGCACAGATTGGCCTCAAGGCCGGCGATACGGTGATCTGGTAAGCTCCGTTACCAGGGCAGGAGGACAATTTTCCCGCCGAGCCCGCCCGCAGCGATCCGCTGGTGGACATCGGCTGCGGCGGCGAGCGGCAGCCGGTCCGCCACAACGGGGTGGATCCGGCCTTGCCGCAGCCAGTCGAGCAGGATCGCCATGTCGGCCGTGAAGTCTGCGGGATGGCTCTTGCGGCGGTCGGTGATCGAATAGAACAGCGCGCGGCGCCGCCCCAGCAGTGGGCTCAGCAACGTCCACAGCTTGAGGCGGGCGAGCCCCAACCCTGCTGCGATCAGGCTCTCCCCGCCGGTGGCCATGGTTTGCGAACCATAGCCGACGAGCACGCCGCCCGGTGCCAGCGCAGCGAACGAACGCTTGAAATGCGCGCCGCCGATCGCATCGAACGCGGCATCCACGCCGCGCTCGCCGGTCGCTCGGCGGACCTCGGCGGCAAAATCTCCGGCGTTGTAATCGATCGCGCGCGCGCCATAGCTTTCGACCAGCGCCATGTTGCGCGCCGAGCAGGTGCCGATGGCGCTGAGGCCCATCGCCCGCGCCAGATCGAGCATGGCGGTGCCAACCGAGCCCGATGCACCGATCACGAGGATCGTGGCCCCGGGAGAGACCCCAGCCGCGCGCGTCAGCATCTGGTATGCGGTCATGTAGGCCAGTGGCAGGCAGACCGCTTCGGCCGGATCGATGCCTTCGGGCACGCGAATCAGCGATGCCGCCGGGCGCAGGGCATACTGCGTGTAGCTGCCCACCACCGTCAGATCCGCCACTATCGTGCCCGGTGCAAGGCCCGATACACCTTCGCCCAGCGCATCCACCACGCCGACCAGTTCATAGCCGGGCGTGAAGGGCAGCGGTCCCTTGAAATCGGGGTAGCGGCCCATGCGGATGAACGTGTCTGTAAAGCCGGTTCCCGCCGCAAGGATCTTGATCCGTACTTCGCCGGGACCAGGCTCTGGCAAGGCGTCCTCGGTAACAAGTTGCAGCACTTCGGGTCCGCCAAATGCCGCGATACTGATATGCTGCCAGGCCACTGCGATCCCCCCGTCGATCCGCTTTCAATCGCAAGAGTATGGACGACCGACACGGGTGCCAACCGATTTTGCCGCAGCGCATCGTTATCCGCCGCTTGCCCAACCCCCCTTTCAGCGGCTAAGCGCCCATCCCATGAGCATTCTCGGCAAGATCTTCACCTGGTGGGACGGCGCCACCTTTGGCACCATGCTCGACAGCGCGCGCAACGGCGAGAAAGTCGGCCACGATGCGCAGGGCAACACCTACTTCCGCGCGCGCAAGCCCTATCCCAAGGGCCATCCTTTCGTCGGGCGCGAACGGCGCTGGGTGATTTACAACGGCGCCAACGATGCCAGCCGCGTGCCGGCCGAATGGCACGGCTGGCTCCACGGCAGCTTTGACGGCGTGCCCGAAAGCAATCTTCCGCCCGCCCGGATCTGGGAGGTCGATTTCACCCCCAACGCCACCGGCACTTCCGCTGCCTATCGTCCGCAGGGCGCGCTCGAGCGCGGCGGCAAGCGCGCGGCGGCCACGGGCGATTACGAAGCCTGGTCGCCCGAGGGCTGATGCGCCGCAACGCACCGCTGCTGGCGACCACACTGCTGGTTCCTGGGCTGCTGGCGCTCTGTGCATGCAGCGGCAACAAGAATGCCGAAGCGCCGCCGCCGAGCGAAGCGACCCAAGGCGCCGGTCCCGGTGCCGGTGGATCCGGCGCGGTGGTCGAAAGCGAGTTCGGCACGCCGGTCAAGGACCGCGTCGCGACGCTCGGCTTTCTCAACAAGCGCAACAACATCACCCAGGTGATCCAGCTGAAAACCGGCGAATCGCGCCGCATCGGTAATGTGATCATCAAGCTTGCCACTTGCGAGCGCACGGCGCCGTGGGAAGATCCGCCCGAAACCGGCGCTTTCGTCCAGCTCTTCGTCGAGGAGCGCGCGACAACGCAGGAAAAGCTTGCCTGGCACAAGGTGTTCTCGGGCTGGCTGTTCAAGAACTCGCCCGCGCTTAACGTGGTCGAGCACCCGGTCTATGATGTGTGGGTCAAGGATTGCGCGATGAAGTTCCCCGGCGAGGAAGAAAGCCCCGCCGCCGCCGCATCCACCAGCAGCGCGGCAAAGCCGGCCGGCAAGCCCGCAGCCGCCGCGCCCACGCCCGCAGCGCCAGACAACGCACCGGCAGACGATTCGCCGCCCGCCTGAGGCGTCAGCGCGGCACGAAGCAGATCGAGGTAGCGCGCTTGCGGAATCTCCACCGCACCCAATGAAGCAAGGTGGGGCGTGGTGAACTGGCAATCGAGCAGCTCCGCTCCGGCGCGGCGCAGCGCGGCGACCAGCCAGGCGAGCGCCACTTTCGAGGCATCGCTGGCCCTGCTGAACATGCTTTCGCCGCAGAACACCCGGCCAAATCCGACGCCGTAGAGCCCGCCGACCAGCACTTCGGGGCTGTTCGGGCCGTCCTGCCCCGGCACATTCTGCCATACCTCGATCGAATGCGCGTGGCCGTGGCGGTGCAGCCCGCGATAGCTTTCCGCAATGCGCTGGCTGATCCAGCTGTCTTCGGCATCGATGCGCGGGGCGGCGCAGGCGTCGATAACTGCGCCGAACGCTTCGTTGCAAGTCACGCGGAAGCGGCCCCGGCGCAGCGTGCGGGCGAGGCTGTGCGAAAGGTGGAAGCCGTCCAGCGGCAGAATCGCGCGCATCCTCGGCTCGACCCAATAGACTTCGGGGTCGTCGCGGCTGTCCGACATCGGGAAGATGCCGGCGCGATAGGCCTGCAGCAGAAGCTCCGGCGGGATGATCGGGGTATCGTGTCGGGACATCTTTGGCAGAATGTTCTTTCCCTTGGTTGCGCTGGCCGCGTCAACCCATTAAGGGCGCAACTCCGGGCACAGGAGTGTAGCTCAGTTGGTAGAGCATCGGTCTCCAAAACCGAGGGCCCGCGGTTCGAGTCCGCGCACTCCTGCCACGATCCACTAAGGTTCGTCGCGCCGATTCCCACTTTCGAGAGTTTGTTGCGCGTCGCGGCCGCTGCCATGGTGCGCGCTGCAAGCCATTCCTCCTGCCGAAAGCCCCTGCCATGACCGTAAAGGCCTATGCCGCCCACGCCGCCGACCAGCCGCTGGGTCCCTTCGCGATCGAACGGCGCGAGGCCGGCCCGCGCGATGTCGTGATTGATATCGCCTTTTGCGGCGTATGCCATTCTGATCTCCACACCGTTCGCGGCGAATGGGGCGGCACACTGTTTCCCTGCGTGCCCGGACACGAGATCGTCGGCACGGTCAGTGCGGTCGGCAGTGCTGTCACGCGATTCGCAGCGGGTGATACGGTCGGCGTCGGCTGCATCGTCGACAGCTGCCGCACCTGCTCGGCCTGCGGCGAGGGGCTGGAGCAATTCTGCGAAACCGGCATGACCGGCACCTACAATTCGGCCACGCCCGATGCTCCCGGCCACACGCTTGGCGGCTATTCGCAGCGCATCGTGGTCGACGAAGCCTATGTCCTCGCGATCCGTCACCGCCCGGATCAGCTCGCCGCCGTCGCGCCGCTGCTCTGTGCCGGGATCACCACCTGGTCGCCGCTGCGCCACTGGAACGCCGGCCCGGGCAAGCGCGTCGGCGTGGTCGGGATCGGCGGCCTGGGCCACATGGGCATCAAGTTGGCCCGCGCTCTGGGTGCGGAAGTGACCGGCTTCACCACAAGTCCGGCCAAGCGTCAGGCGATTCTCGATCTCGGCGCGCATCATGTCGTCGTCTCAACCGATCCGGCGGCGATGAAGGCGGTGCGCGAAAACTTCGACCTCATCATCAATACCGTCTCGCACAGCCACGATCTCGACCCCTTCCTCATGGCACTCGCGCGTGACGGGACGATGGTCATGGTCGGCGGCCCTGAAAAACCGCACCCCATGCCCACGCTCTTCCACATGCTCACGCGCCGCCGCAGCCTGGCGGGCTCGCTGATCGGCGGCATCGCGGAAACGCAGGAAATGCTCGATTTTTGCGCCGAACACGGCGTCGTTTCGGACATCGAAGTGATTCGCATGGAAGAAATCGAGCCGGCCTACCAGCGCATGGTGAAGGGTGACGTGCGTTACCGGTTTGTGATCGATACCTCGTCGATCTGATCCGCTCGCACCGGGGGGCGGTGTCTGCTCCTCCCCCACCCTTGCCAAGCACCGGCCTTGCGCCTAAATACGCCGTTCTTCCGACATCGGAAACTTCATCTGCCCCTCCCGGACCTGTCCGGGGCGGCGATGAGGCCTAGCCGGAAGCCGTGAAAGCCCCCGATGGACGGGAGCGCGAGAATCGACGAATGGCAGGAACGCGTGATGGCAAAGCTGAGCCCCGGTGAATTCATCAATCAGGTCCGCGCCGAAGCGCGCAAGGTGATCTGGCCGACTCGCGCCGAGACGACATCGACCGCGATCTTCGTCGGGCTGATGATGCTCATCCTTGCGGTGTTCTTCCTCGGCATCGATTCGATCTTCAGCCTGATCGTGCGTTCGCTGCTGACGCTTGCCTGATCCCAGATTTTCCCAAGGACTTAGACCAATGGCCCGCTGGTACATCATTCATGCCTATTCCGGCTTCGAGAACAAGGTGAAGGAAGCAATCCTCGCCGAAGCCGAGCGCATCGGCCTCTCGCAGCTTGTCGAATCGGTGGAAGTGCCGACAGAGACCGTGACCGAGGTGAAGCGCGGCAAGAAGGTGCAGGTCGAGCGCAAGTTCATGCCGGGCTACGTCCTCGCCAAGCTGGCGATGAACGACGACATCTACCACCTCGTCAAGAACACGCCCAAGGTCACCGGCTTCCTCGGCAACAACAACAAGCCGCAGCCGATTTCCGACAAGGAAGCCGCGCGCTATTTCGGCGCACGCGATGCCGCTGCCGCCGAACCGCGCAAGCAGGTGCTGGTCGATTACGAGATCGGCGATTCGGTCAAGGTCAACGCTGGCCCGTTCGCCTCGTTCAACGGCACAGTCGAGGAACTCGATTTCGAGAAGCAGCGCGTCAAGGTCGCTGTCTCGATCTTCGGCCGCGCCACCCCGGTGGAACTCAGCTTCGAGGAAGTCGAACTGGTCAAGTAAGCCGGGCGCCCCATTGCCAAACCAGCGCGCGCCGGTTAAGGGCGCGCACTTCCGGCAGAGGCTCGCCCCTGCCTGATTCCGTGCGGGAGGGTGCCTTGGCACCTGTTTGACCGCTCACTCTGCGGGGCCATGTGGCTCCAACAGGAAGAAAGGAGGCCCCTCGTGGCCAAGAAAATTGACGGGTATATCAAGTTGCAGGTGAAGGCTGGCGAAGCCAAGCCCTCGCCGCCGATCGGGCCGGCGCTCGGTCAGCGCGGTGTGAACATCATGGGGTTCTGCAAGGAATTCAATGCGGCGACCCAGGAAGTCGAGAAGGGCACCCCGCTGCCCACGATCATCACGGTCTATTCCGACAAGTCGTTCACCTTCATCACCAAGACCCCGCCCGCAACCTTCCTCATCAAGAAGGTGCTGGGGCTGTCTTCGGGTTCGAAGGAGCCGGGCAAGATCTCGGCCGGCAAGATCACTCGCGCGCAGCTGGGCGAAGTGGCGCAGACCAAGATGGTTGACCTCAACGCCAACGACATGGACGCCGCTATCAAGATCATCGAAGGCTCGGCTCGCGCCATGGGCCTGCAGGTTGTGGAGGGCTGATCCAATGAAGGTGACCAAGAACCAGAAGGCCCTCGCCGAAAAGCTCGGTGATCCGATGAAGCTCCACAAGGTCGATGAAGCGATCCAGCTTCTCAAGGACCTCAAGCGCACCAAGTTCGATGAATCCATCGAAGTCGCGCTGAACCTCGGCGTCGATCCTCGCCACGCCGACCAGATGGTCCGCGGCATGGTCACGCTGCCTGCGGGCACCGGCAAGGACGTCAAGGTTGCCGTGTTCGCACGCGGCGACAAGGCCGAAGCTGCGCTTGCTGCCGGTGCTGACAAGGTCGGCGCGGAAGACCTGCTCGAGGACATGCAGAACGGCAACCTCGATTATGGCCGCGTGATCGCGACGCCCGACATGATGGGCATCGTCGGCCGCCTCGGCAAGGTGCTGGGTCCCAAGGGCCTGATGCCGAACCCGAAGCTTGGCACTGTTACCCCGAACGTCGCGGATGCGGTCAAGGCGGCGAAGGCCGGCCAGATCGAATTCCGCGTCGAAAAGGCGGGCATCATCCACGGCGGCATCGGCAAGATGAGCTTCTCGAACGAGCAGCTGCGCGCCAACTTCGATGCTTTCGTCGATGCGATCGTCAAGGCGAAGCCCGCCGGCGCCAAGGGCAAATACCTGCGCAAGGTTGGTCTGTCCTCGTCGATGGGCCCGGGCCTCAAGGTCGACGTCGCGGAAGTCCACGGCGGCTGATCCAGCCTGACGACTCGAATACAAAAAGGCCGGGAGGGGAAACCTTCCCGGCCTTTTCGTTTGTCAGAAGGCCACCCAGGTGAACAGACGCAGTGCGTCGTTGTCGGCGGCATTGGCTCCCGCGCCGTCGTAGTTGTGGCGGGCCCCGTCGAACTTGCCATAAACCGTGGCCTGCGCGCCAAGGTGGACATTGAACCGGGGGCCGAGCGGGGACGTGCCATCACCCCAGGGGCTGTAGTCCAGTTCGGCGAGCAGGCCGTTGCTGTTGGGGCTGAGGTTGCGGCCGCCGTAGCGGAAGCCGTTGGCCGATCCGCTGGTTGCAAACGGGCTGAGCGTGACCCCGATCTTGTTGCGCCAGCTGTAGCCGACTGAGCCGCGCCATTCATTTAGCGTGGTATCGGCGCAATCGGAGGGGAGCGCCGCCAGCAGGCAGCTGGCCCGCAGACTTGCTCTTTCATGGACATAGCGCAAATCGACGGTGAACGTATCGCCCTTCGCAGTAGGCTTGAGCCACGACAGATCGAGCCCCACGTCCGAATAGTGATCGGTCCTGCCGGTGCTGCGATCACGCCCCGGATTGAGCGCGGCGCGCAGGGCAAAGGCCCCCGCTTCCAGCGTGCCGCCACCGATGTCCTTCTGGTAGGCCATGCGGCCATAAGGGGCGAGGCCGTTGATATCGCCCGGATCGGCGGGATCGGCCCCCAGCCAGCGCAAGGTGCCGGCCCCCGGCGAAGTATAGGCACCGCCTTCCAGATAGAACGTGCGATCGATCCAGCTGTAGGCGGAAACGCCCAGCGTATTCTGCGCGAGACCCCCGTCGATCAGCGCCGCCGCCCCCGGCGTGCCCGAAACTGCGGTGTCGGTATAGGGAAAGCCCCAGGCCGGCGTGGTGTTCCACACGTCCTGCGTGGTCGGGCTATTGTTGAGCGTGATGCCGAACACCGCGTCCTTGCCGAAAACCTTGCCCTGCGTCACCGCGCGCAGATCGACGTTGTCCCACGACCATGCGCGCCCGACCCCATCGTAGGTGATTTGCACGAAGCCGCCGAAATGCTGACCCACGCCGCCCGCAAGGAACACGCTTCCCTGATCAAAGGCGAAGTTGTCGTTGGCCTTGAAGTGATCCGGCGGCGGCACCTGATCCTTCCGGGTGTGGGTGAACGATCCGATCGCCATCGCCG
>CANCET010000154.1 GCA_947375105.1 Sphingomonadaceae bacterium | reverse complement strand
GCGCAAGTTCGGCGCGCTCGGCGATTTCACCGAAGTCCTGCTCGATATCGCGCAAGACAAGCGCGCCGTCCGCCTCGAAGTCGCCATCATCGCGCTGATCGCGGTCGAACTTCTGCTCTCGATCAGCAAGGCGGTAATGGGGTAGCGTGAATGGGCGACGGATGGTCGCGGTGGCAGCTATGCGCGCCTTTGCTTCACAACCGGACGTTCCGGACACGACAACATTGCGGACGTTCATTCGGCCCATTAGTCATAGCTGGGGAAGCTACCGGGCGACTTCCATGGGTTGCTGGTCAGAAGCTGAAAATCTCCTGCCGCCCCATTTGCGGACGTCACCCTTCACGTTACGTATGCAGCCGCAGCGGGAGCAGATAATGTCAATTGGGAGCAGCAACCAAAGTAGGCGCGAACGAGCAGCCTTTGTTGCCTGCTCAGCCGTTGTGGGAGGGCTCCTTCTTTGGTTTGGAGGAGTGCCACTACTGGGCGCGATCATTGAGGATTGGGGTAGGTTCTTGGTCAGCGCTGTAGGTCTTGCGGTGATCTACGGCATCGCCCTGTATTTCGGCGTGCGCTGGATTTTCAAAACGAAGGACCGCGAATAAGACATTCGTCAAACAGCCCGGAACGTCTGCTTCCCACCCAATTCCCGCCGTCCCGAGCTACATCCACGCCTGCCAAAAGCAGACGATCGTTCACCGCTCAGGGTGCCAGAAGTCTGAAGCCCCGGTCCGCATCCCAAACCTGCCGACGCAACCGGGACACCAGCGGATCACCCACATTTCCGCACCAGATAGGTCACAGTCTTGCCGCGCCCGGCCAGCACCGCGCTGCCCACTTCGGCAAAGCCCAGCGCTTGATGAAAGGCCTCGGAGGCTGGATTGGGCGGCTGGGCATTGACCTCGCAAGCGACCACCGCGTGCCCCGCCGCCGCGGCCGCTTCGAACAGCGCGGTGTAGAAGCGCCGCCCCCAGCCCTTCTGCCGGTGGCTGGGCGCCACGATCACCCGGTCGATATAGACGAAGCGCGGATAACGCGCGCGGAACCACAGGAAATTGGGGCTCGCGTAGTCCGCGTCCTGATCCACCGCGAGGAGGAAAGCCGCCGCCCCGCCTGCCTCGCAGGTGCCGAGATAGAACGCCTGATCGATCAGCGCCTGCATCCCCGGCAGATCGAGTGAGGACGTTTCGATCACATGCGCCTGATTAAGCGCCAGCATCGCTGCCGCATCAGCCATGCAGGCTCACTCCACCGTCACCGATTTCGCCAGATTGCGCGGCTGGTCCACGTCCGTCCCCTTGGCCACGGCCACGTGATAGGCGAGCAGCTGCACTGGCACGGCATAGACCAGCGGCGCGATCAGCGGGTGCACCTTGGGCATCTCGATTGTGGCGAGGCAGCCCTCACCCGCTTCGGCAATGCCAGCCGCGTCCGAAATCAGCACCACCTTGCCGCCGCGCGCGCGCACTTCCTGCATGTTGCTCACGGTCTTCTCGAACAGCGGCCCTGAAGGGGCGAGCACGATCACCGGCACCGCCTCGTCGATCAACGCGATGGGGCCATGCTTCATCTCGCCCGAAGCATACCCTTCGGCGTGGATGTAGCTGATTTCCTTGAGCTTCAGCGCACCTTCGAGCGCCAGCGGATAGTCCGCCCCGCGCCCGAGATAGAGCACGTCGCGCGCCGGTGCGATGAGGTGCGCCATGGCGGCGATCTCACCATCGTGCGCCAGCGCGGCATTGAGCGCGGCGGGCGTTTCCGCCAGGTGGCCGACGATCTCGGCCTCTTCCTCGCGGCTCAGGCGGCCGCGCTTCACCGCCAGATGCGCCGCCAGCGCGGCGAGCACGGCAAGCTGGCAGGTGAACGCCTTGGTCGAGGCGACGCCAATTTCCGGCCCGGCATGCGTCGGCAACAGCAAGTCCGCCTCGCGCGCCATCGAACTCGTAGGCACGTTGACCACGACCGCAATGGTCTGCCCCGCCGCCTTGCAGTGCCGCAGCGCCGCCAGCGTATCCGCCGTCTCGCCGCTCTGCGAGATGAACAGTGCAAGGCCGCCCGGCTCCAGAACGGGATCGCGGTAGCGGAACTCGCTCGCCACATCGATATCGACCGGCAGACGCGCGAACTGCTCGAACCAGTACTTCGCGACCATGCCTGCGTAGAAGCTCGTCCCGCACGCCACGATGGTCACGCGGTTGATGCTCGAAAGATCGAAATCGATCTGCGGGAGCGCCACGGTCTGGTCGATCCGGCGAAGGTAGCTGCGCAGGGTCTGCGCCACCACGGTCGGCTGCTCGAAGATTTCCTTCTGCATGAAGTGGCGGAACTCGCCCTTCTCGATCGCCGCCGCCGTCGCGCCCGAGGCCACGATGGGGCGCGTAACTTGCTGGTTGTCGACATCGAAGATGGTCGCGCCCTCGCGGGTGATGACCACCCAGTCGCCTTCTTCTAGATACGTGATCCGCTGCGTGAGCGGCGCGAGCGCCAGTGCATCCGAGCCGAGATAGGTCTCACCTTCACCATAGCCCACCACCAGCGGCGAGCCGAGGCGCGCACCGATCAGCATGTCATCATGCGAGCGGAAGGCAATCGCGAGCGCAAATGCACCGCGCAGCGTGGGGAGCACGGCCTTGACCGCGTCCTGCGGCGAAAGCCCCGCCTCGACCTGCTCCGAAACCAGATGCGCGACGACTTCGGTATCGGTTTCGCTTTCGAACGTGCGCCCGCGCGCGATCAACGCATCGCGCAGCGGCTTGAAGTTCTCGATGATGCCGTTGTGCACCAGCGCCACTTCGCCCGTCGCGTGCGGGTGCGCGTTGGCGGTGTTGGGCGCGCCGTGCGTCGCCCAGCGGGTGTGGGCGATGCCGATCATCCCTTCAGCTGGGTGGCGTGCGAGTTCGAGCACGAGGTTGTTGAGCTTGCCCTCCGCGCGCCGCCGCACAAGCTGCCCACCTTCCACGAGGCAGATCCCCGCGCTGTCATAGCCGCGGTATTCCATGCGCCGGAGGCCGTCCACCAGCCGGTCCGCAACCTGTTCCTTGCCGACAATTCCGATAATTCCGCACATGGAAGACTGGGCTTTCGCTTAGAGAAAAGGGGCGTTCAGAGGGTATAGGGCACGCGGATGCCCGGCATTTCGGCCGGGAAATCACGCGTGTTGCGAGTCACCAGGATCGCACCGTTGATTTGCGCGGTCGCCAGGATCAGCGCATCGAGCAGCTTCATGCGAGTGCGGTGCCGGATGTCCGCCGCCGCCTGCGCAATACGCCCGTCCACCTCGACGATTTCGAACGGGGCGATTAATTCGCGGACATGATCGCGCGTTTCGAGCGGCTCGCCCGCCAGCACTTCGGTCCACGCGATCCGGCTCACGCGGTGCCGGTTGTAGCGCGAGAGTTCCGCGATGGCTGCAGGGCGATCCTTCAGCCAATCGATCAGGATGCTGGTATCGAAGAAGGGATCCGACATGCGGGCGCGGCGCGAGGGCGGTCAGATGTCGTCGTATGGGCGGCGATCTTCGCGGATCGCCTGCTGGTATTCCACGCCGTCACCGATATCGGCACGATCCTTCCAGTAGCCCGCTCCGCGCATGATCCAGTCCTTGTTGCCCGCAATCGGCGTCTGCGCCTTGTAGGTCGCCACCGCCTCCCGCAGGACCGAAGCGCGCGACTTGCCCTGCTCTGCCGCGCGTGCATCGAGCCAGCGGATATCGTCTTCGGGCAAATCAGCGAGGATGCGGGTCATGGTGATATCGCGATATCATATCATGATATCATGTCAAAGAGAATTACCCGTGGGACTTGCCACCGATCGCTCAGCGATAGCCTTCAGGCGTAAACAAGTCCGTACTGCCGATGCGCAAAAAATGAGAAACACCGGGAAGAGGGCGGCCCGCAGCCAGCCCGCTCCGCCTCAAGCCACGCGGCTTTCGCGCCACCATCTGAACGTGAACACTGCCGCGCTCGGCCCCTCGCGGCCCAGTTGCACCAGCTTGCCCATGGCCTCGGCCACGCTCGGAATATGGCCATCGGGCACTTCCCACAACGCCAGCGCAGGTTCCATCGGATCAAACCACTCGGCCCGCCGCGCCAGCACGCTGCGGTGATCGGCCTGGCGATAGGCAAAGGCTTCCAGCGCGGGCACATCGCGCCAGACGGACAGGTTCACGATGAGGTCCGCATCCCCCGCCACCGCCTGAATCGCGGTCGCGTCATTGGCATCACCCTCGCCCACCAATCGCCACACGAACCCGTCCGCCACATCGGCCTGCGCGTTCACATGATCCAGCGCGTCCATGAACGGCTTGTTGGCAGGATCGCCCTTGGGGCGACGAAACCGGGCCACATTCAGCTGGGCAATCGCCATGGGTCAGAGTTCCTGCCGAAAGTAGACGACGCGCTCGGTCTCGGCGAAACCGGCGGCGAGATGGAAGGCATGGCTTTCCGCATCATCATGCCACGTGTCGGACGCGAACTCGCGGCATCCCTGCGCCCGGCCCCAATCGGCCACCCCCGCGACCAGCCGCCGCGCGAGCCCCTGCCGCCGCAGCGCAGGCGAAACGCATATGCCTTCGAGGAACACGACCGGCGAACCCGCGCAGCCGTTCACGTATTCATGCCGGATCGAAGCTTCGGCGAATGCCACAACCGCATCGCCCTCAAGCGCCACCAGATTGAGGAACCGTTCCGGCTCCGCCAGCTGCTCCTCCGCCTCCATGCGGTGCGCGCTCATCGGCTCTTCGTCCCACAGCACGTGCCGCAGCGCCGCCCAGCCGTCCAGATGCTCAGGGCCGGCCGGGACAATGGCGATCATTTCCGCTCGGCCTTCTTGCGCTTCATCGCATCGTGGAAGCGGTCCGCCCAACCGGGCTTGACCAGCTGCTCGGCGCGCACCAGCCGCAGCTCGCCATCAGCCACATCGCGGCTCACGGCGCTGCCCGCCGCGACGATGGCATCCGCGCCAATCTTCACCGGCGCGATCAGTGCGGAATTCGATCCGATAAAGGCGCGTTCGCCAATCACCGTGCGATACTTGAAATAGCCGTCATAATTGCAGGTGATCGTGCCCGCGCCGATGTTCGCGCCCGCGCCCACGTCGGCATCCCCCAGATAGGTCAGGTGATTGGCCTTCGCGCCTGCATGGAGCACGGCATTCTTCACCTCAACGAAATTGCCGACGCGCGCCTTCTCCTCCAGCACCGCACCCGGGCGCAGCCGAGCGAACGGCCCCACCGAAGTGCCGCTTTCCAGCCGCGCGCCCTCGATATGGCAGAACGCGTGGATCACCACGTTGTCCGCCACCGTCACGCCCGGGCCGAACACCACGTTCTGCTCGACCGTCACATCGCGGCCGAGCACAGTATCCCACGCGAACCACACCGTCTCGGGCGCCACCAGGCTCGCGCCATCCGCCATGGCTGCCAAGCGCCGCTTGTGCTGCCAGCGCGCTTCGGCTTCGGCGAGTTCAGCGCGGCTGTTGATCCCGGCCACTTCATCGGGATCGTCCGTCACCACCACCGCGCACACGCGGCCATCCTCGTTCGCCACATTGACGATATCGGTGAGGTAATATTCGCCCTGCGCATTGTCGTTGCCCACGCGCGCGAGCAGCTTGAACAGTTCCTCCCCGCGCACCGCCATCAGGCCTGAATTGCACAAGCGGCAGGCGCGCTCCGCCTCGCTCGCGTCCTTGTGCTCGACCATCTTCTGCACAACGCCGCCGTCCGCGATCACCCGGCCATATTGCAGTGCGTCCTCCGGCTCGAACGCCAGCACGACCACGGCGGGATTGTCCGCACGGTGCAACCGCTCCAGCATCGCACGCATCGTTTCCGCGCGCACGAACGGCACGTCGCCATACAGGATCAGCACATCGCCTGCAAAACCCGCAAGCGCCCCCTCGGCTTGCTGCACCGCATGGCCCGTACCCAGCTGCGGGTCCTGCACCGCCAGCTCTGCGCTATCCCCCAGCGCCGCCGCGAGCTGCTCGCGCCCCGCGCCCACCACAACCACCTTGCGCTGCGGCTCCAGCGCATCGGCGCTGGCCAGCAGATGCAGCAGCATGGGCCGCCCCGCAATCGGGTGCAGTACCTTGTGCAGGTCGCTTTTCATGCGGGTGCCCTTGCCGGCGGCAAGGACAACAAGAGCGAGGGGCAGGGCGAGCGGGGATGCCATGTCAGTCATGCACGTGTCCTTGCCAGCATTTGCTTGCAGTTTCCAGAATGCGCCGCCACGGATTGCGCCATGACGGATTTTCCCTTCCGGGTCGTCGGCTTCGATCTCGACGGCACGCTGCTCGATACCGCCCATGACATCGGCCACGCGCTCAACCACGCGCTGGCCCTCGCTGGCCGTCCGCTGGTTCCGCTGAACGAGACGCGGCGCTTCATCGGCGGCGGCAGCGCGCAGATGCTGCACAACGCGCTGATGGCGAGCGGCGGGCTCGGCGGCATCGATTTCCCCGCCTTGCAGGAACGCCTGCTTGGTTTCTACGCCGAAAACATCGCCCGCCACACTGCGCTGTTCCCCGGCGGCGAAGCAATGATGGACGCGCTCGCCGCGCGCGGCGTCCACCTCGCCATCGCCACCAACAAGCGCGAGGATCTCGCCCGCCGCCTGTTCGATGAACTCGGCCTCACCGCCCGCTTCGCCACGATCATCGGCGGCAACACCCTGGGACCCGGCCGCGCCAAGCCCGCGCCCGACATGCTGCACGAAATGGTCGCACGCTGCGGCGGCGGCGCGGCAGCCTTCGTCGGCGATACCACGTTCGATGTGGGCGCGGCGCGCGCAGCCAAACTCCCCGTCGTGGCCGTCCGCTTCGGCTTCTGCGATCTCCCGCCCGACGAACTCGGCGCGGACGCGGTGATCGATCACTTTGACGATCTCGTCCCCGCGCTGGAAACGCTCGCGCAATAGAAAAAGGTGGGCGGCACGCAGAATATCTGCACCCCCGCCGCGCCTTGCCATCTGCGCTGCGCAGCGCCACTCTTTGACCAAGCAGAATTGCCCCCAAGGAGAGCATCCGATGTCCGAAGAGTATACCCCGCCCAAGGTCTGGACCTGGGACAAGTCCAACGGCGGCGCCTTTGCAGCCGTCAACCGCCCCACGGCCGGCGCCCAGCGCGAGGTGGTGCTTCCGGTCGGCGAACATCCCTTCCAGCTCTATTCGCTCGGCACGCCCAATGGCCAGAAGGTCACGATCATGCTCGAGGAACTGCTCGAGCTTGGCATCACCGGCGCTGAATATGATGCCTGGCTGATCAAGATCTTCGAAGGCGATCAGTTCGGCAGCGGCTTCGTCGATCTCAATCCCAATTCCAAGATCCCCGCGATGCTCGATCGCAGCGGGCCCGAACCGTTCCGCATTTTCGAATCAGGCGCGATGCTGCTCCACCTCGCCGAAAAGTTCGGCCACTTCCTGCCCGCGAGCGGCCCTGCCCGCGCCGAAGTGCTTTCATGGCTGTTCTGGCAGGTCGGCTCCGCGCCGTTCATGGGCGGCGGCTTCGGCCATTTCTACGCCTATGCGCCGTTCAAGATCGAATACGCGATCGATCGCTATGCAATGGAAACCAAGCGTCTGTTCGATGTGGCCAACAACCGCCTCAAGGAAAGCCGCTTTCTCGGCGGTGATGAATATACCATCGCCGACATCTCCACCTACCCCTGGCTGGGCAATATCTATCGCGGCGAGGCCTATGGCGATGCCGCAACATTCCTTTCGATGCACGAATACGAAGCCGTCGGCCGCTGGGTTGCAGAGATCGACGCCCGCCCTGGCGTCAAGCGCGGCCGGCTGGTGAACCGGCCAAACGGCATGCAGGAACGCCACAGCGCCGCCGATTTCGCCGCGCTGCCCGAAGGCACGCTCTGATCAATGCAGCGGATGGGGCTATTTCCTGCCCCATCCGCCTCTTTTCATTCATGAAGCCGCCGCTATAAGCGCGCCTCTGCGTTGGGGCGTCGCCAAGTGGTAAGGCACCGGTTTTTGGTACCGGCATTCGGAGGTTCGAATCCTCCCGCCCCAGCCAGTAAACTGGCCGGACCGTTCGGTGGCGGATGTTCGAATCCTCCCGCCTCAGCCAGTAAACTGGCCGGACCGTTCGGTGGCGGAGGTTCGAATCCTCCCGCCCCAGCCAGCCACCTCATCCCCCACAATTGCGTGCCATCCGCACCTTCAGCAGCTTGACGTTGCCCGCGCTGTCCAGCG
>CANCET010000153.1 GCA_947375105.1 Sphingomonadaceae bacterium | reverse complement strand
TCGAATTTCAATCCGAAACCTGACTCGATCATCGTCAATGATTACAAACCCGGCACCGATCAATTCGACCCCAATCTCGGTGGAAACTTGTATGGCTGGGATGGCAACAACAACCCATTCTCGGGCGGGTTTGTCAGGCTGCTCGCCAGCGGCAAGGATACCTTGCTGCAGTTTGATCCCAATGGCGGAGGCGACGCGTTTGTTACCGAGGTGCGATTCAAGAATATCGCCCCCAATGCCTTTACCGCCGCCGATTTCGAGGGCTGGCCTACCGATGGCAGCAACCCAGCCGGCAAGACCATCACGGGCACCGATGGCTTCGACACGCTGAAGGGAACGGTCGGAGCGGATCTCATCAATGGGCTTGGCAGCTCTGACACGATCAATGGGGGGCCAGGTTCGGACAGGATTTACGGAGGCTCTGGATCTGACAACATCGAGGGCGGCGGCGGCGATGACATCATCTACGGCGGCGCAGGGAACGATAATATCACCGGCGATCACGGTGCTGATAAATTGTACGGAGAAGCTGGTGATGACACTATCAGCTTGACCCCTCTTCTTGGCGGCCGGGTCATCGCCGATGGCGGCAGCGGCAACGATTCCCTGAGCGCCAGCGTCGGCAGCCAGTCGGTCACCTTCATCGGCGGCGATGGCAATGATACCATCAGTATGAATGGCTTTGGCACCGGCAACATCATCAATGCCGGTCGCGGCGACGACACGGTCTTTCTCGGCAGCACGCTCGGGGCGATCGTTGCCCTCGGCGATGGCGCGGACAAGCTCTCGCTCGACTCGAATTTCGGCCCGCAATCAGATTCGATCATCGTCAACGACTACAAGCCCGGCACCGATCAGTTCGATCCCAATTTCGACGGAACTCTCTATGGCTGGGATGGCACCAGCAACCCGTTCTCGGGCGGATTTGTAAGGCTGGTCGCCAGCGGCAAGGATACCTTGCTGCAGTTTGATCCCGACGGGGGCGGCGATGCGTTCACGACCGCGCTCCGTTTCAAGAACATTGCCCCCGGAGCGTTTACCGCTGCCGATTTTGGGGGCTGGCCCACCGATGGCAGCAGCCCGGCCGCCAAGACTATCGCAGGCGCACCGCGCCATGAGGCCGATAGCCACGGGCCGGCACACCAGCCAATTCATCCCGCAATCGATCTCTTTCTGTAGGCCAGCCGGGCACGGCCCGCCTTACTCAGCCGCTTCGCGCTGCCGCTCCGCCGCGAAAATCTCGACCAGTTCGTCGTCGGTCGCTTCGAGCAGCTTGGCCGCCCAAGTGTGGAACACCTGACCGCCGCGCTCGTTGCGGCCAAACAGCACGTCCTTCATCAGGCCGCTCTGCAGTGCTTCGTGCTGGCGCTTGCCGGTCTTGTAGTCCTCATCGCGCACCACGATTTCGAGGAAATCGAACTGCTCGTGCGCGGCCTTGATCGCCACTTCGTCGCTCGGCTTCTTTTCCATCACGTAGAACTGGGTGGTATAGCTTTCGCCCACCTTGTCGCCCGGGAAAAGCTGGCTGATCATCGCGCCGCGCAGGCCGCCGCCATAGAAGCTGGCGATCGAGATGTGCGGGAAGATCGTCCACACGCCCTGCACCAGCACGTCGTCGGAAATCTCGTCGTCGTTCAGCTGGCTGAGGTCGATCTGGCGGTCATCGCCCGAGGAAACCTTGATCGCGAACTTCGAAGGGGTGGACAGGCGCTGGTGCGGCCCGAACTCGAAGAAGTTGGCGCGGTTGTAGAAATCCGCGCCGAACGTGGCCGCGTGGAGCACCGGCAGATGGTAGAAATCGAGGTAGCCGTCGTAGGCCGTCTTCCAGTTCGGCCCTGAAAGCGTACGCTGGCTGAACAAGTACCAGTCATCGAACCCGAAGGCCTTCAGGAGGTCGTCATAGCCGCACAGGTAATCGGCGATCGAAAGCTTGGAATTGGGATCGAGCGTGGCCCAGATCAGCCCTGCGCTTTCGTAGACCGGGAATTTCGTCAGGCAGAGCGCCGCTTTGTCCACTGCGCCGAAATCCTGGGGGCTGGCAACGCCGACGAGGTCGCCGTCGTTCTTGAAGGTCCAGCCGTGGTAGCCGCAGGTGAAGCGGCTGGCATTGCCGCTGCCCGATGCCACCGGGTTGCCGCGATGGGTGCACATGTTGAGGAACGCACCGACCGAGCCGTCGCGCTGGCGGGTGAGCAGCAGGGGCACGCCGGCGATGTCCATCGCCTTGTAGTCGCCCGGATTGGGGATCTCGCACGAAGGTCCGACCATCAGCGGCAGGCGGCGGAAAATCTGCTTCTTCTCGCGCTCGAACAGCGCCTCATCGGTATAGGTCGAGGCGGGAATGCGCACGACCGTATCGGCCAGTTCCATCGTCCCGGCATCGCCGTGGGCGATAAGCGAACGGGTCATTTCGATCAGCTGTTCACGTGACATGGCAATATCCTCAGATTCCCGAGCAGGGCTTTTCGAGACCACAGTGATCTCCGGCAGCTCTGCCTGCAATTGTCATTTTTGCTTGGCGCGGCTCACCGAGACAATTGCGCGTTCAGCAGTTGGTGGAAATGCCGGATCTTCGTCTCGCCATAGTTCGCGAACACGATCTCCTTCGATTTGATCGACTTCATCCCCCGCTGCACGTGCGGCAGGTTCACCACATCCTGGTTGAACACCTTGGCCAGCATGCCAAGTTCCTCCGCGTCGCAATAGTCGTCGTCGAAGTCCAGCCAGTGGACCTTGGCGGGCGCCGGGCGCTGCTCGCCCTGCTTCACCGGCATCATGAACATCGTCTCGTGGATGCACTCCTCCGGATTGTCGCCCAGCGGGCGGAACCGGTAGAAGATCGGGTTGAGGCACCCCCACGGGCTGATGTTGGGGAAGATGTTGTAATAGATCGTGTCGACGAACTCGGCGTCGGACATGCCGTCGACCTCGTCGCCGAGCACCTTGCGCCAGCGCTCGCGCGCCTCGTTAGCCATGGCCCCGCGCCTGTCGGGCACCGGACCGGAACTGGTGTGGTCTTCCTCAAGCTCCCACCCTTCCGGCAGGCGCCCGCCCACCCAATCGCATAGCTGCACATCGGCATGATCGAGCGCGCCCTCGATATGATGCGCCTGGTGGTCGAACAAGCCCGTCTGCCCATCGCGCGTTGTCACGCGCACGCGGTCCTCACCCAGTCGCTCATACACATTGCCCGAAAGCGCGTGGCGCACTTTGGCATATGTCTTCGCGCCCTCCAGCGGCTCGGCCACCAACGCCGGGTTCACGTGCGGGCTGAGCAGGCCGTTGGGCGAAATCGCGCGCGACATGTTGCCGAACACGTCATATTTCGAATTGGCATCGCCCATCACACCCAGCAGCGTCGGGTGCGTTGCGACCACGTGATAGGCCTCCATGAAGGCCTCCTGCGCCACCTTCCAGTTGCAGCGCAGTTTCTTCGCCACATGCACCGCCTTGTAGCGGCGCTCGAACGGGATCGGCTCGAAATGCCGGTCGATGTCGCCGAGGAAGTCCTCGAAGGCTTCCGCATTGTCATCCGGATTGATGAACACCCACCCGCCCCAGCGCCCCACGCGCAGCGGCGGCAGGCTGTGCGTCTTCGCGCTGACCGAGGGGAAGTCCCACTGGCACGGCACTTCCTTCAGCGCCCCGTCGATCTTCCACGCCCAGCCATGGAATGGGCAGCGAAACTCGTGCAGCCCGGTACTGTTCTCGGTCAGCAGCGCGCGGCCGCGGTGGAGGCAGGCGTTGGGGAAGGCCTTGATCTCGTCTGGCGCAGTCCGCACGATCACATAGGAAAGATGCGCGATGTCATAGACATGGCTATCGCCCACATTGGGAATATCGTCCTCATGGCAGGCCATCTGCCACACCCGCTTCCACAGCCGCTCGACCTCCAGATCGAAGAAATCGCGCGAGTAATAGATGCTCGGATCGACGATGGTCGGCCCGGGCGCGATCGGGTTGTCCTCGCGCAGGCGGGGCGGCACTGCATGCGTGTCCATGTCCAGCAGTGCATCATACGTGATGCCCTTGGAGCGGTTGGTGCCGGTTAGTGTCTCGACCATGGGTCTTCTCCCTTTGTCTGCGCGATGTCTGTTCAGGCGGGATCGAAGCGCAGCGGCAGCGATTGCATCCCGCGCAGGATGTGGCTGGCGGCGAACTGGAACGGGTTGTCCGGATTGGCGAAGCGCAGGTTCTTCAGCCGCCGCAGGATGATCGGCAGCGCGGTGCCCATCTCCACGCGCGCCAGATGCATGCCAAGGCACGTGTGCACCCCCGCCCCGAAGGCGACATGCTTGCCCGCATTCTCACGGCTGACGTCGAATTTGTCGGGGCTCTCGAACACGGCGGAATCCCGGTTGGCCGAACCATAGCGCAGCAGCATCGCCTCTCCGGACTTCAGCGCCACGCCGCCTAGCACTGTGTCTTCCTTCACCACCCGCCACATGTTGTGCGAAGGCGAAAGGTGCCGCGCGGTCTCTTCCACCCAATTGGGAACGAGGCGCTCGTCCGCCATGATCGCGGCCATCTGGTCCGGATTGGCGAGCAGCTGCGCCAGTGCATAAGCCAGCGCATGCGCGGTCGCTTCCTGCCCGGCGGTGAAGATCTGCTGCACGATCGAATAGACTTCGGCATCATCAAGCGGCCGCTCGGACCCGTCGTCTTCGGGCAGGCGCGCCGCCAGCAGGTCCGAAATCACGTCGGTTCCCGGAGCCGCCCGCCGCTCTGCCATGATGGCGCGGAAGTAGGCCTGCATCGCGATCTCGCTGCGGGCCAGGTCCGCGCGCTGGTCCGGCTTCGCGTTCCCGTTCAGCCGCAGGATCGCTGCACGCACCCAGTTCTGGAACATCGGGATATCATCGCGCGGCACACCCAGCACGTCGGCAATCACGATGCCCGGCAGCATCTCGGCAAACTGCGTCTTGAATTCCACCTCGCCCGCCGCGACGAACTTGTCGATCAGCGCATGGGTCACTTCCGCCACATAAGGCGCCATCGCATTGACCCGGCTTAGCGGCAGCGCATGCATCGCGATGCGCTTGTAGCGCGAATGCTGCGGCGGATCGGCGGTAAGCATCGTGTTCCGCCTCGGCATCCCCTGGTTCAGGATCGCCGTCTCCTCCGCATCGAACGTACCCGAACCGCCCGAACTCAGCAGCGCCGAGAAGTCGCTGGAAAAGACCTTGGGCTTCTTGTTGACTTCCAGCACCAGTTCGTAGGTCGAAACCGAGACGATGCCCGTCTTGGGATCGCGAAACACCGGCGCCTCGCGCCGCAGCCTGTCGTAATAGGGATAGGGGTTCTGCAGGGTTTCCTGGCTCGTCGCGTCGATCTGTTCCAGCGCTTCCATCGCGGTGTCTCCCACCATCATCCTCATCCAGCGTGGATGATGACGCAGCGGACCCGTCGCGGGCTTTGACTTGCCTCAAATTCGCGGCCCTCAAAAATGAGAGCGCTTCGGCAGGCGAAATGGGCAGCGCTTGCAACTGCCGCCCCCTCGCGTACGAACAGGCGCGAAACCGGAATGGACCTTGGCCGATGATCTGGAAATGCTGGAGCGCCCTGCTCACCGCCGCTGCGCTCCTCCTCGCCGCGCCGCTCACGGCCCAATCCGCCCCGCAGTCCTCGCCTTTGGGCGAGATCATCGCCACCGCCTCGGGCCCGGTCGAAGGCTTCATCCGGAACGGCGTTCTTGAGTTTCGCGGCATCCCCTATGCCGCCCCGGTTTCGGGTGACGCGCGCTGGAGCATGCCCCAGCCCGTGCGCCCGTGGACCGGCACCCTCCCCGCGATGCACTTCGGTGGCGCCTGCCCGCAGGCCGCGCGCTATGGCCTCACCGAACGCAGCGACGAGGAGAACTGCCTCACGCTCAACATCAGCCGGCCCACCGCCAAGGCCCCAGCGCCGCGCCCGGTCCTGCTGTGGATCCACGGCGGCGCCTTCGTCGGCGGCGCCGCTTCGCTCTACCGGCTGGACCGGCTCGCGCGCGATGCCGATGCCGTCGTTGTCAGCATCAACTACCGCCTCGGCGTGTTCGGCTTCATGGCCCCGCCCGCCGCGACTTCCGGCGCGGGCCACGTCCTCGGCCTTGAAGACCAGCGCCTCGCCATGCGCTGGGTGAAGGCCAACATCGCGGCCTTCGGGGGCGACCCGGACAACATCACGCTCGCGGGCGAATCCGCCGGTGCCGCCTCGGTCTGCATGCAGCTTATGGCCCCCGAGGCGACCCGCGGCCTGTTCCACCGCGCCATCATCCAGAGCGGCGCCTGCGGCACGCCGCTGCGCACGCTCCCCGAGGCCGAAGCCTTCGCCGCCAAGGTCGCGAAGGAAGCCGGCTGCCCCGATCAGGCCAACGATCCGGCCGCGACTGCCGCCTGCCTCAAGGCTATCGAGCCGCAAGCCCTGATCGCCGCCGGAACCCGCGCCGCCAGCGGTGAACTCCTTGCCTTCGCCCCGTTTACCGGCAACCCCACTGCACCGCGCGCCACGCTCGACGCGCTTCAATCGGGCGATTTTCTCCGCGTCCCCGTCCTCAATGGCTTCACGCGTGACGAGATGCGCGTCTACGTGGGCTACGATGTGCAGGGCGGCGCGACGATCACCCCCGAGACCTACCCGCTCGCCGTGCGCAAACTCTATGGCGACAAGGCCGCGAAGGTCCTCGCGCTCTATCCCCTGAAGCCCGGCGAACGCCCCGCCGAAACCCTCGGTTCGCTGATGACGGACTTCATGCCCGGCCTCGGCATTACCCACTGCCTCGAAATCGAGGGCGGCCGCCTCCTCGCGGCGCACACTCGGGTCTACCAGTGGGAGTTCGCCGACCGGACCGCCCCCGTGCGCGGTGTCGGCATCCCGATCCTGCCCGACCCCGGCTTCAACATGGGCGCGGTTCATTCGGCCGAGCTCAATTCCCTGTTCCCCGGTTTCTCCAACACGGCTGCGATGAATGCGCCCGATCTTGCCCCCGCCAGCCAAGCCCTGGCAGACCGGATCGTGACGGCATGGGCCGCGTTCATGCGCGGCAAGGCACCCGCCGCAGACTGGCGCGACTACGGCGCTTCAGGCGCGGTGATGCGTTTCGAACCCGGAGCCATCCGCCCCATCGACGCATGGGCCGAATACAAGTGCGATTTCTGGCGGTCCGAATATCCCGCGTTCTTCGGCGGGGCCGCCTCTCAGACCAAAAAGGACAGGAAATGAAAGCTGCAATCGTCACCGGCGCCGCGCAGGGCCTCGGCCTCGTCACCGCCCGCCGTCTCGCCGCCGCCGGCTACCGCGTCGTCCTCACCGACATGCAGGATGTTGCCGCGCAGGCCGCTGCCATCGGACCGGATGCCATCGGCATCAGCGGTGATGTATCCAGCGAAGCCTTCGTCGAAGAAATGGCCGCGCGCATCGCCAAGGATTGCGGCGGCGCTGCGGTGCTGGTCAACAACGCAGGCATCAGCCTGATCCAGCCCGCCGAGGATACCACGCTCGATCAGTGGCAGAAGATGATGGCCGTGAACTTGCAGGGGCCCTTCCTCCTTTGCCGCGCCTTCGGCCGCCAGATGCTGGCTGAAGGCAAGGGCTCCATCGTCAACGTCGCCTCGGTCGCCGGGCTCGGCGGGGTGATCCACCGCTCCGCCTACAACACCTCCAAGCACGGCCTCGTCGGCCTCACCCGCACGCTCGCGGGCGAATGGGGCGGCCGCGGCGTGCGCGTCAACGCCGTCTGCCCCGGCTGGATCAAGACCGAGATGGACGTGAAGGACATGGGTTCGGGCGCCTACGACGATACCGATATCGTCAACCGCGTGCCGATGGCCCGCTTCGCCATGCCCGAAGACGTGGCGGAAGCGATCACCTTCCTCGCCTCCGACGCCGCCGCCTTCATCAACGGCGTCAGCCTCCCCGTCGACGGGGGCTGGACCGGCGACATCAGCTGGGACAGCCTGCGGCTGAAGACGCGGGGGTAGCAATAGAACCTCCCCGAGCTTGTTCGGGGAGGCTTTGCCCTCGCGCAGCCTCTCCAATTGGGGAGTGGGCAAGCCGCATGCCCGCGCGTTTCATGTGCGGTATAAGATAGGGAGAATGCCATGCGAGTTGCTCTGCCCGAGGCTCACCACCAGAACCCGCTCGGCCACTTGTCCGAGCACTATGCGCCCGAGATGGTGAACGCCGCTTTCGGGTTCTCCGATGTCACCTACCGCATGTCGAAGCTGCCCACCCGCCTGTTCG
>CANCET010000152.1 GCA_947375105.1 Sphingomonadaceae bacterium | reverse complement strand
TGTCGATGACTCTGACGCATCCGACTTCTGGCGACATTTGCTCCGCCAGTTCTTCGATAACGTCGATGTCGACCCCGAGGCGGCCTGCGGCATAGCGGGCTGTGAAGACCATGGAAGGGGCTGCCATTAGGCGGCCTTTGCGACCGAGCCCGATGGCTTCCAGTTCCAGGGCAGGAGCTCGTCGAGCCGGCTGACCGAATGATCGGCGATGCGCGCCAGCACGTCGGCGAGCCAGGCTTGCGGATCGACATCGTTGAGCTTTGCGGTCTGGATCAGCGTGTAGATGACAGCGGCGCGCTGTCCACCGCGGTCGGAACCGCAGAACAGCCACGCCTTCCGGCCGAGCGGTACGCAGCGCAGCGCGCGTTCGGCGGCGTTGTTGGTCAGGCAGACCCTGCCGTCGTCGAGAAAACGGGTGAAGGCGTTCCAACGCCGGAGCATGTAGTTAATGGCCTTGGCGAGGTCGTGGTTGCGCGAGAGCCTGGCGAGTTGGGCGGTGAGCCAGGTGTGCAGCTCAGCCATGAGCGGCGCGCTCAGATCCTGGCGTACAGCGAGCCGCTCGGTGGCATCCTTGCCATTGATGGCGCGCTCGACATCGAACAGGGCATCGATCCGCTGCACGGCCTCGAGCGCGATCGGGTAGATCATGCTTGCATGTTCGCCGCGGCTCTTCTTGCGGGCCGCGCTGGCAACGTCGGCCAGCTCGAAGAACTTGCGCCTCGCGTGGGCGAAGCAGCCGGCCTCAAGCACTGGGGCGGGTTGCCGACCTGCAGCATAAAGCTCGCCATAGCCGCCATAGGCATCGGCCTGCAGGATTCCTGACCAGGACGAGAGATGCGCCCTTGGATGTTCGCCCCGTCGATCGCGAGAATAGTGGAACATTGCCGCCGGCGGATCGGCGCCGGCAAACGGGCGATCATCGCGCACGTAGACCCACAACCTTGCGGTATCGGTCTTGACCTTGGCCATGACCGGCACGGTCGTATCGTCGCCATGCAATCGCTCGGCGGCAAAGACGTGGGCCTCGATGAGCCGGTAGAGCGGCATCAGCGCGAAGGCGGCGGCACCGACTTGGTCGGCGAGCGTCGAGGTGCTGAGCGGCACGCCTTCACGCGCGAAGCGCTCGGCCTGGCGGTTGAGTGGCTGGTGCTGGCCGTACTTCTCGAACAGCAGCATGGCGAGGAAGCTCGGACCCGCCCAGCCACGCGGCACGACGTGGAACGGAGCCGGCGGCTGCGTGATCCTCTCGCAGTCCCGGCAGGAAAACTTCTCGCGCACGGTCTGGATGACCTTCCAGGCGCGCGGGATCACCTCGAGCGTCTCGGTGACGTCCTCGCCCAGCTTGGACAGTCGGCTGCCGCCACAGGCCGGGCAAGAGCACGGCGCCGGCACGACGACCCGCTCACGCGGCAGGTGCTCGGGAAACAGCTTCCTGGCCGGCCGCTTGCGTTCGAAGGCGGTGACCGTCGCCGTCTTCTCGGCGGCAACTTCGGCAGCGAGATCGTCCTCGGTCGCATCGGCTTCGAGCTCTTCGAGCTGCAGTTCCATCTGGTCGAGCAGTCGGCGGGTACGCTCGGCGCTGGTGCCGTACTGCTCACGCTTGAGCTTGGCGATCTGCAACTTGAGGTGCGCGATCACCGCCTCGGTTGCGCTCTCCCGGGCATGGGCGTTGGCGAGCTTGGCCTCGGCCTCATAGGCTCGCTTGGTCGCACTCGCCAGCAGCGCCTTGAGCGCTTCGATATCGTCAGGAAAGGACGAAACAACGGCTTCCATGACCGCGATGGAATCACAGAAACCCGCCCAAATGAAGCGCAAAATGCAAGGGCAGAGAAGAAATTGCGCGCCTTATCCGGCGCTCTGCGGCCGCCAGGAATACTGCGGGTTACGCCAGTCGATCCCCTCGAGGAGACAGGCCAGTTGCGAACTCGTCAGCGACACTATGCCGTCCTGCGCCGAGGGCCAGACGAAGCGACCCTTCTCGAGCCGCTTGGCGTAGAGCGACATCCCGATCCCGTCATGCCAGATGATCTTCACCAACGATCCGGCGCGCCCACGAAACACAAACAGGTCGCCGCCGTGAGGATCGCGCTTCAGGCCCTGCTGGACCAGCAAGGCCAGTCCCTGCATCCCCTTCCTCATGTCCGTGTGGCCCATCGCGATCCAGACGCGGGCGCCCGAAGGGATCATCGCAACGCCTTTAGCGCTGACGCCACCAGCGCCGGCGATGCCGAGGCAAAGATGCTGATCCGCTTGCCGCGCGCCAGATCGATGATGATCGCGGGCTGCAGACCGGGATGAGCGGCTTCCGCATCCTCGATCATCACGGCCGCGGCGAAACCCGGAGCCGCCAAACCATCCGGCGCCGGTTCGGCATGAGCCTCGCGGAGTTTACGCCGCCAGGTGTAGACCAGCGCCGTCGACACATCGTGCCGCCGCGCAACCTCGGCAACGCAGGCACCGGGCGCGAAGGCCTCGGTCAGGATCTGCAGCCGTTCCTCATCGTTCCAGCGCCGACGCCGCTCGGGACCGGAAAACACCGTGATCTGACCCATCGACCGCTCCTAAGCGCACTCTCAAGAGCACGCTTAAGACCGGTCGCTCACCTCATCGACAAGGCGGGATCCGCCGGATGGGTACGAAACGCATCGCCAATGCCTGTGTCTAAACATCATTCCCGCTTCCAACCACCGGCTTCAGCGGCAACTCTAGATTTAGTCGCTTCGCCCTGACGCTCTGCGCGTTGTGAAGGTTGGATGCCGTATGTGTGCCTAGCCTACCGCCTTCGGCCCATTTTAGGCACAAAAGTCAGCTGGAACGAAGACTGCCTTCCGGCCGTAATCGCCTGTGGCGCAAGGTCGATCCGCTTGAACCGGTTCTCGGCGTGCATCGCCACCTGATCGGTCAGGTGCGCCGTGCCGCGCCCCGTGGGATCGATGAACTGGTTCTGCCCGCCCACTTCGGTGATCGTGTAGATCGCAGGCGACCCCGGGGTCAGTTCCATTATCCCCACCCAGCCTTCTCCGCCGTTGAGCGGCACCATCTTCGGCCCGAGCCCCAACTCGCCCCACAGCGTCTTGGCGCGCTCGTCATCATCGGGCAGCGGTGGCCGCGCAGGGTCTTCGGCGCCTTCGGTGAAATACTTCCAGAAGATCGGCATCTTCCAATCGGCCATCGCACTCTGCCCAAACTTCGGGCGGACGGCGGCAATCGTCTGGCGGATCGTTTGGGCCACAACCGCATCGCGCGAACGGCCCTGAAAATAGTCGAACTCCCGCCGCCGTGCCTTGCAAGGTTCGATAGAGGAACGCGGTGCGGTATTTCTGGTATCGCTTCGCGTCGATGTCATTCCACCAGTTGCTCATCACCGGGCCGAACAGCACTTTGGGCGCGGTTTCGAGCCAAGTGCGAAACAGAGTCAGCCCCGGATTGTCATAGCGCAAGTCTGCATCGCGGTCCTCATAGCGCCCGTTCCAAGAGAGCATCAACTCGACCGCCTGCGTCACCTCGGGATCGTTCGCACTCGTCGCCGCGCTGCGCAGCATCGGTTCAAACATGTACGGCGGCGCATTGGCCCGGTCGCGCGCGCTAAAGCCGTTCCAGATCTGGCGGTTGTAATCGATCATATCAACCAAGGTCGCGCCATGCGATCCTGCCGCCAGCTTGTTCCCGAGCCAGGTGCGGAATGTCGCCCCCATGCGCCCGTCGTCGCCCTCGCGGCTCCAGCTCGTCGCTTTGCTGTTCCACGCGTGGATATAGCCCTGCTTCGGGTTCAGCATATGCGGTCGCTCGGCGGGCGACAGAAACCCCTGCCATTCATACTCGCCGGTGCCAAGAGTGGGCAGGCGCGGATCGGTGCCGGGCGCGCGGCGCGGCATCAGGCCCGTTTCCCAGAAGCCGATCTGCCCGCTTTCGTCGCCATAGCAGATGCCGAAATTGATCGACATCTTGCCCATCGCCGCATCAAATTCGCTCAGGGATTGCGCGCGCTGCATATCGACGAGCGAGACCCAGTTCTCCAGCTCATGCCCACGCATCGCGAACCGCTGAGTATAGGCAATGCTGTTCGCCTTGTCCTCGCTCACCACCGCGCCGTGCACCGTGCGCCGGAATTCGTGGACGACCGGCGGAGCCCCTTTCACAAGGATGGTCTGTGTCTGCCGCTCCATCTGCCGCCACGCACCCTTGAACCAATAGCGGTTCGGATTCTTCGGATCGAGCTTCTCGGCGAACGTGTCGGTGCTGTCGCCATGGCCCGAAGTAATGAGCCAGGCATGATGCGGCCCGCGGCCCATGATCGGCACACCCCACGCGGGCGTCGTGAACCCGGCGCTGTCAAACCCGCCGCCGTGCAGATGGATTTCCGGGCCATCGGCGGTCGCTTCCATCATTATGACTTTGCCGCTGGCCGTGCGCTGCGGGCCCAACACGAGGCAGCGGCTGTGGTCTTTGCCCGGCGCGGGGATCGGCTCAGCCGCCTCGCCCAGCGGTGCAAGCGTCAGAAAGGTTGCCTGCGGCATTGGTTGCGGGGGGGCCAGATCCTCACCCTTGGGGATGACGGTCGGCGTATCGGGATCGCTCACAGGCACCAGATCATTGAACAGTTGCCGCGCTTTAGCCTCACCATGCTGCACGGTCATCGCCTGCAAAAAGCGGAGGTTCGCCACTTCCGAACCGCCCCGCCCGCGCGGAAAGCTCGCGATCATCGCAAGAAAATCGGTCAAAATCCACCGCTCGGGCTTCACACCCCACTTCGAAAATTCGTACGGTGTCTTGTGGTCCGGATCGGCTTCGATCTCCGCTATCGCGCGGTTCACCCCGCCAACATAAGCCTGCAACATGCGCTGGTACTCCCCCGGAAGCGCCGCATACATGCGCAGCAATTCGGCCTTCTCAGGCAACCGCTGGCGCGAGACGATATCAGATTGCATAGCGGACGGCCCGAGCACTTCCGCAAGGCGGCCCAGCGCACGCCGCCGTGATTGCTCCATATCCGCCAGCCGGTCCTGCGCCTCGGCGTAGCCCGCACCAAACAGCACTGCCTCCGAACTTTCGCCAAACACATGCGGCACGCCAAGCGTATCGCGGTCGATCCGCACAGTCTCAGCCTGCACAGCAGAGGCCAGCAGCAACGGCACAACCACAAAGTGCCTGATCACAGAAAATTCTCCAGTGCCGCAAGCAAGGCCTCGGGCGCTTCCTCCTGCGGGCTGTGCCCGCAAGCAATCGCTTGGCCACGCACATCCAGTGCCTTTTCCCGCCACGTAGCGAGCACATCCCACAGCGTCCCCACCGTGCCCATGCTGCCCCACAGCACCAGAAGCGGCGCAGCAATCCGCGCATCGGCATCCGCCTCATCATGCACCAGATCGATCCCTGCTGCCGCCCGATAGTCCTCGCAAATCGCATGCCGCGTTGCCGGATCGGCATAGCAGCGCCGATACTCTGCGATCACGCGCGGATCGGCGGAGCCCGCGATCTTGGTCTGCGCAGCAAGATGCATATCGAGGAAATGGTCGGGGTCCGCCGCAATCAGCCTTTCGGGCAGATCGTAAGGCTGGATAAGGAAGAACCACCAGAAATAGCGCCGCGCGAATTCCATGTTCGTCTGGGCATACATTGTCGCCGTCGGCGCGATATCCAGCAGCACCAGCCGCGTCACAGCGTCCGGATGATCGAGCGCCATCCGGTGCGCCACCCGCGCGCCCCGATCGTGCGCCACCACCGCAAAGTGTTCATGCCCCAACTGCCGCATCAGCCCCACCTGATCGAGCGCCATCGCCCGCTTGGAGTAGGCCACGTGCTCCTCGCCGCCCTCGGGCTTGGCGCTGTCACCGTACCCACGCAGATCGCTCATCACGACGGTAGAGCGCTCCGCCAGTTGCGGCGCGATCTTGTGCCAGGTCAGATGTGTCTGCGGGTGGCCGTGGAGCAACAGCATTGGCGGACCGCTGCCCCCAATCGCAAACCGGATCGAAACCCCATCCACTTCCGCATCAAACCAGCGAAAGCCGGGCAGGATGTCAGGATGACCGGCAACTGGCCTCATTTGGGTTGATCGTCGAGCAACCACGGCGCGCTGGCGAGGTACTCCGCCTCGAACGCCCTGATCTGCTCCGCCAGCATCAAAGTTTCGCCGATCCGGTCGAGCCCCAACATGATCGCGCGGCGCAGCGAGGGCTCGATGGCAAAAGGTGCTATAAAGCTCCCCGCCACAATCTCTTGCGCTTCAAGGTCAATCGTCAGCTCGGTGCTTTCCGAAGCCGCCATCAACTCCGCCAGCGCCTCAGGCTCCAACGAGATCAGCAGCAGCCCATTGTTGCCCGCATTGTCGGCAAAGATCGCGCCGAACGTCGTCCCGATTACCGCGCGGATGCCATATTGCAGCATGCCCCACACTGCATGCTCGCGCGAGGAGCCGCAGCCGAAATTCGGCCCTGTCAGCAGGATGCGGCACCCTGCCATCTCTGGCGGATTGAGCACGAACGCGGGATCGGGCAAGGAGTCCGGCCCAAAGCGCAGATCGTGAAACAACCCACGCGCGAGGCCCGACCGATCGATACCTTTGAGGAACTGCTTGGGCATGATTACGTCGGTATCGATGTTCGCCCCTGCCAGCACGGCCGCCGGTGCGGTCAGCCGCGTGAACCCAGCGCTCATGGGACAAGCTCGCGCACATCGGCCAGACGCCCGGCCATCGCCGCCGCCGCAACCATCGCCGGGCTCATCAGGTGCGTGCGCCCGCCAGCGCCCTGCCGCCCCTCGAAATTGCGGTTGGTGCTGGAAGCGCAGCGTTCGCCGGGTGCGAGCACATCGTCGTTCATCGCCAGACACATCGAACAGCCCGATTGCCGCCATTCGAACCCTGCTTCTGTGAAAATCCGGTCGAGCCCTTCCGCCTCCGCCTCGCGCCGCACCGTGCTGCTGCCGGGCGCAATCATCGCGCGCACCCCCGGCGCAACCTTGCGCCCCTTCAGAACCCGCGCCGCATCGCGCAGATCCGACAGGCGGCCATTGGTGCATGATCCGATAAACGCGCGGTCGATGCGGATCGCGCTGAGCGGTGTGCCCGGCGTCAGCCCCATATAGGCGAGCGCCCGCAACGCGTCGGCCTGCGCTGCGGCAGGCAGCAGAGCGGGATCGGGCACTGCGTCGGTGATCGGCAGCGCCTGATCGGGGCTCGTGCCCCAGGTCACCATCGGCGCGATGGTCGCGGCATCCAGCAATACTTCGCGATCAAACCGCGCACCGGCATCGCTGGGAAGCTTGCTCCAGGTCTCCCACGCGTGCTCCAGCATCGCTGCGCCCGGAGCACGCGGCCGTCCCGCGATATAGGCCAGCGCTTTCTCGTCCGGCGCTATCAGCGCGACGCGCGCACCGCATTCCACCGCCATGTTGCACAAGGTCATCCGCCCCTCGATCTCGAGCGCGCGCACCGCCTCCCCAGCAAACTCCAGTGCGTGGCCATGCGCTCCCGCCGCGCCGATCTGACGGATTATCGCCATGACCAGGTCTTTGGCTGTCGTCCCCAGCGGCAGCGAGCCATCGACCAAGACGCGCATGGTCTTGAGCCGGGTATAGGGCAGGCACTGCGTGGCGAGCAGGTGCTCGATATCCGATGTGCCGATGCCAAAGCCGACCGAGCCGAAAGCGCCATAGGTCGTGGTGTGACTATCCCCTGCGGCAAAGACCATGCCCGGCATCACCCAGCCAAGATCGGGCAGCACGACATGTTCGATCCCCTGCATGGGGTGGAACACGTCGAACATCTCGAACCCGAAATCACGGGCGTTGCGCGCGAAATAGTCGATCTGTTGCTGCGCATGGACATCTGCGACCGGCCCAGTGCGATCAGGCGCGGTGGAATTGACATGATCGACCACACCGATCGCGGCGCGAGGCCGCCATACCGAGCGGGCTGCATCACGCAAGGCATTGAACGCCTGCGGACTGGTATACTCGTTGAGCACGGTGCGATCGACATAGAGCAACAAGCGCTCGCCCGGCCCGCTCAAGTCATTCAACCTGCAGACGCGGTGGCGGTCGATAATCTTATCGTAAAGAGTAGTTGGTGGCGGCAAGGACAGCCTCGTCGATGGTTCTGGCTGAAGGCGGTCGCAAGATTGATCGGCATATTGACCAAAAGGCAAGTGTTTAGCCGCATGCAGCGCAGCGCCGAGCTGCCGATGCTTCGTGAATGTGGCCCTTGCGATGGTGCACCAGTGGTGCAAATTTGCGGTACCTGGGTGAACAATAAGAGACCGAGCCCAGCA
>CANCET010000151.1 GCA_947375105.1 Sphingomonadaceae bacterium | reverse complement strand
AACTGCCACTGATCAAGCCTTTCGTGCATCTTTGCCGCTTACGCCATTGCCTTGCGGCGCAGGCGCGCCTCGGTCTGGATATCGGCGAGCAGCATGCGCATGCGCGCCAGCACGACGCCGCCGAAAATGAGCGTGAAGCCCAGCGCCGCGATCAGCAGCGGATACAGGAACGCGGCATCGATCGCAGACTTGCCCGCGGTGATCGAAGGCGGCTGATGCAGGCTGTTCCACCACACCACCGAACGGTTGATGATCGGGATGTTGACCGCGCCGACAAGACCGAAGATCGCGGTGACGCGGCTGGCGCCCTCGCCTGCCGCGGCATCGCGCTGCGCTGCGCCCGCCAGCGCGATATAGCCGAAATAAAGGAACAGGAGGATGAGGAAGCTCGTCAACCGGCCGTCCCACACCCACCAGGTGCCCCATGTCGGCCGCGCCCAGATCGAGCCCGTTGCCAGGCAGATTGCGGTGAAAGCCGCACCCGGCACCGCTGCCGCGCGCGCGGCAATGCCAGCCAGCGGATGGCGCCAGACCAGTTCGGTCAGGCTTGCGATGGCAATGGTCGACCAGCCGGCCATGCCGAGCCACGCCGAGGGGACATGGATGAAAAGGATGCGCACCGTCTGGCCCATCAGCCGATCAGGCGGGACCATGAGCAGGCCCCATGCCAGTGCGCCGAAGGCAAGGATCAGCCCCGGGACCAGCATCAACGGCATCAGCCAGCGCGCCATGCGCAGGAACCGGGCAGGATTGGCAAAGCCGTGCATGGGGAAGCAGCAACGTCCGTAAAGCTAGCGGTACAGTCGAACCTGTCCGCGCGCCTCACCTCTGCCACCTGCCAGCATAGGGAGCAAGGGGTTAGCGCGCCTTGCCCTTAGGGCAGATGCATGGGAGCTGTTTCAAGATGGGGAAAAATGGGGCGACCAATGGGGTTCGAACCCACGACCTCCGGTACCACAAACCGGCGCTCTAACCAACTGAGCTATGATCGCCACACAGGCGCGTCGCCTTGCATTGCAGGCATCGCGGAGGCGCGCTTTTGCAGAATGAGCGCGGTTTGGGAAGCGGATTCTTTGAGGGGTGGTCTGAATGGGGCATCTGGCGGGCAAATGCGATCTCCTCTCGCCCTTGAGTGACGGAGACAAAAGGAAACCCCGGCGGAGGCGATCCGCCGGGGTTCAATTTCAACCCGGTACGACGATCAGAACTTCGCGCCGACCGAGACGGTGACTGTGGCCGGGGCGGCCCAGCCCTGGAAGAACACGGTGGGCAGCGACTGCGTGCGATAGGCCTTGTTGGTCAGGTTCTTGCCTGCCACGCGCAGGAAGTAGCCCTTGTAGTTGAGCGAGGCCGAGGCATCGAGCAGGCCGTAGCTGGGCTGGATATCGTTGAGCGTGCCGAAGGTGCCGAGCGAGAAGCTGTCGATCCACGAGTACCCGGCGGTGAGCGAGAGCTTCGCATCATCCGTGAGATCGCGGATATAGCTGCCGCGCACGGTGAAGTTGTTGCTGGGAACGCGCTGAAGCTGGACACCGGTGAAATCCGCGACGGTTCCGGGTGCGCCAGCCTGGGCACCGGCCCCGATCGAGGCGGTCTGGCCGTTGACCTTGCCATTCTTCACGTTGGCATCCTGGATGCCGAGCGTGCCGGACAGCGAGAGGCCCTTCATCGTCTCGGTCATCTTGCCGAAATCGAAGCCCAGTTCGAATTCGAGGCCCTTGATCTGGACCTTGGGGAAGCTCACGACGTACGTGTTCGTCCCGGGGCCGTAGCCGGGCGTCACGACCACTTGGCTCTGCTGGAAGTCCTTGATGTCGTTGATGAAGCCAGCCACGTTGAACGTGATCGCGCGGTTCAGGAAGCGGCTCTTGAGGCCCGCTTCATAAGTCGTGTTGGTTTCGGGCAGGAACGAGAGGAAGTTGTTGCCCGGGCAGCCACCGGCCACGCCGCAGTTGGTGGAGCCAGCCTGCTGTTCGGACAAGGTGCCGCGGATCGAGAAACCGCCCGAGCGGAAGCCTTCCGACCGGTTCACGTAGAGCAGCAGATCGGGCATCGCCTGCCACTGGATATTGAAGCGGGTGATCAGCTTCTGCCAGCTGCGGCGATCGGTGATCTTGGGCACGATCGGGATCGTGCCGAGCAGGATGTACTCGGTGTTGAAGCGCTTCGCCTCGAAAATATTGCGCAGGCCGCCCGAGATCTTGATGGTGTCGGTCGGGTTGATGTCCACGTTGCCGAAGAACGACCAGCTGTGGTCCTTCTCCGCCTGATAGGCATCGATCGCCTTGTTGGTGTTCTGGTGCAGCGTGATCTTGTGATCGTAATAGAAGGCGCCGACAATGTAATCGACCATGCCGTCCGCTGCCTTGCCCTGCAGGCGCAGTTCCTGGGTGAACTGCTTGTAGGTCTGGTCGCGGTTGGTGAGGAGCTGGCTGCCGGTGGCCGCCAGCAGCGGATTGCCGACGCTGGTGCACCCGGCCGCGCCGACGCAAGTGCCGTCGAAGTCCTGGTTCACCGTATCGCCCGAGGACATGTACGAAGTCTGCGAGACGAGATCGCCGATCGGGGTCTTGGCCTTGAGCGTCAGGCTGCCGATGTTGGTGTTGAGCCGGTCCGTATCGGCGCCCAGATTGTTGTTGACCTCGCGGGGCTTGAGGCCATCGGGGCTGCCCGTTTCGGGGTTGTACTTGGGCCAGATCGCCGAAGGGTTGCCGCCAGAAAGAATGCTCGCCGTCAGGATGTTGCCGAACTGGACGGGCGTGCCGCCGCCGGTTTCGTGAATGTGATCGAGGCTGAGATCGGCATTCAGCCACTCGGCGAGATCATAGTTCACCTTGAGGTTGAACGCGCGGTAATCCGAATTGCCCGCTCGCTTGTTGGTGAAGACATTGTTCAAGATGCCGTCGATGCGGCGGTACTGGCCCGAGAAGGCGATGCCGCCCCGGTCGCCCAGCGGCGCATTGAGCACGCCGCGGCCGTAGAATTCATTGAACGAGCCGTAGCCCGCCTCAAGGCTGGCACCAAGCTTGCGCGTGGGCGCGCAGCGGGTGAGGTTGATAAGGCCGGCGGTGGTGTTCTTGCCGTAGAAGATGCCCTGTGGTCCGCGGTCGACCTCGACCGAGCAGACGTTGAACATGTCGAGCAGCTGGCCGGTGTTGTTGCCGAAGAACACGCCGTCCTGGATCACGCCGACCGGCGGGCTCTGCGTCTTTTCCACGTCGGCATAGCCCTGGCCGCGAATGAAGATGGCGCTTTGCCCCGGCGCGGCGGTGCCGCTGCCGATGAACACGTTGGGCGCCGAGCCCTGAAGATCCTGCAGCGTCCGCGGGGCCAGCAGCGCAATGTCCTCGGCAGTGATCGCCGTCAGCGCGACGCCGACCTTCTGCTTGTCGGCCGCTTGGCGCGTGGCGGTGACGATGATGATATCCTTGCCGGCTGGCTCCGCCGCACTGCCGCCCTGATCGGCGGCTTCGGCTGCATCCGCCGCGTGGGCGGGCATGGCCAGGGAAACAGCGATCGCCGCAAGCGACGACCAGCCAAGAACGCGCGAGTACCGCATGGCATTCTCCTCTCATCCAGTGGACGACCGGGGCCTGCGGTTTTTTCGCGCAGTGCGTATTCCCGGCTTCGGGTGAGAGGTTTGGACGGGGCACACTTTGCGACAACCGCCAAAAGTGAGAGGCGCGCGGCGAATTCGCCGGAGCTGTGCAACCGGGTTACAGTGCCGTTAGTTAGTGGTCATGCCGTCTGAAAGGAGGACGGTCAGCCCCCAATTTGCCCGCCAATCAGGCATCACCCTCATCGGCGACCGACCGCAGCACCGGCAGCGCGGCGAGCACGGTCTGGAGGTCCGCCGGATCGAGCCGGTCGCGGAAGCGCGCCTCGTGCAAGGCAATGCGTCGCCAGGCCTCTGCCGCCTGCTTTGCGCCGGCAGGCGTGACCCGCAGCGCGAGACTGCGCCCATCGACGCGCGTGCGTGCGACGAGCCCGCGCTCGATCAGGCGGGCGATGATCGGAACCATGTTGGCGCGCTTGATCGCAATGGCCTCACCCACCTCGCTTTGCGAGCAATCGGGGTTTTCGGCAATCACGAGCAACGTGGTCACCTCGGCAGGACGCATGTCGAAATCCGACAGAGTGCGGACGAAATCGGACATCAGCACCGCGGTAGCGCGGCGCATCTGGTAGCCGAGCAGCTTGTCGAGTGCGTTGGTCAGGATCGCCATGCGCGCTCTTTCACCCCGCCACGCCTTCGTGGCAAGGCCCCGTGCGGGCGCAACTCACGAAAAAGGGCGACCGAAGCCGCCCTTTTTGCGCAAATTCGAACCTCTCGCTCACTTCTTGAGCGTGAGCCCACCAAAGCGCTTGTTGAACTGCGCAACGCGGCCGCCCTGATCGAGCTGGCGCGTGCCGCCGGTCCAAGCCGGATGCGACAACGGATCGATTTCGAGCGACATGGTGTCGCCTTCCTTGCCCCAGGTCGAGCGCGTCTCGAACACGGTGCCGTCGGTCATCTGCACCTTGATCATGTGGTAGTCGGGGTGAGTATTGGCCTTCATGGGTCTCGCTCCACAATGTGAAGCCGGTTCCGACCGGCCTCAGGGAATCTCGGAAAGGCGCGCGGGTATACGACCCGGCGCGATTTGTCGAGATGAGTCTTTGTTTCGTGCGCCTTGGGCACCCGCCCAAGGCGCAGCAATCAGCTATCCGCGATCATCGCGGTGAAGCTGACTTCGGTTGCGATCTTGTCACCCAGCATGGCTTTCCCGGCAAACTTGCAGACCCGGGCGCGCTTCTGGGTGAAATGGACGTGGAGATCGAGCAGGCAGCCCGGTTCTACCGGCGTGCGGAACTTCGCTTCCTCGATCGCCATGAAATAAACGAGCTTGCCCGTACCGGCGAGGCCCAGCGATTCCACCGCGAGCACGCCTGCAGCCTGCGCCAGCGCCTCGATCTGGAGGACGCCGGGCATGATCGGCCGGCCGGGGAAATGCCCCTGGAAGAACTGCTCGTTCATGGAGACCGCCTTGATGGCGTGGATGCGCTCCCCCACCACCAGTTCGGCCACGCGATCGACGAGCAGGAGGGGATAGCGGTGCGGCAGCGCCGCCATCACCCCCCGGATATCGAGGCTGATCGGCGCGCCAGCCACTGCCGGCGCGCCTGTTTCTGCGGAATTCTCGCTCATTCCGGCTGGTCTCAGCGGCCTTCGGGCGGCTTGCCAGTCGGCGCAGGAGCGGCAGGCGCGGCGCCGGCCTGTGCTGCCTGCTGGGCAGCGGCTTCGCGCTGGGCGCGCGGCATCCAGCCGGAGGGCGGCACGATCTGCGCATTGGGGATCAGCGTGTTGAGCTCGTTCAGGATATCCTGATTGAGGTTGTAGACCGCATCGGCCTTCAGCACGCTCTGCGAATCCAGCACCAGCGTGATCTTGCGCTTGGTCATCGCGGCCTGCGTGGCGGCGGTGAGCTTGTCGCTGATCTGCTCGATGATGTACTGCTGCGCGGTGTTCAGCGGATCGGCCATCTGCTGGATCTCGCGCTCGCCGGCCTGCTCGATCTGCTGGATCTGCGCGGCCTCGGCGCGAAGCGCGTTGGCATCGGGCTTGGGAGCCTTCTGGTCCGCCTCGAACTTGTCGTAGAGCGGCTTCAGCTGCGCGGTGATCTGGGCGCGGCGGGTGTTCACCGCGTCGATCTGCGGCTTGTAGGTGACGGGGATCTGCACCATCGCGGTCTTGTAGGCGGCAGAAGCGCCGACGACGGCCTGCGCATTGGCATAGGCGATGCCGGGGGCAACGATGCCGCCAGGCGTGCTCTGCGCCGGAGCGGCTGCGGCCTGGGCCATGGCATGCGGTGCCGCGCCGAGCGCGAGGGCGGCAATGAACGCCGCAAAGATACGGTTTTGCATCAGAACTGTGTTCCTACGTTGAAGTTGACTGTCTGGGGATTATCGCCATCGACCTTGCTGAGGACTTTCGCCACATCGATACGAAACGGTCCGAACGGCGAGTTCCAGTTGACCCCGAAGCCGATCGAAATACGCGGCTTCGGGCTGTCCCCAACAAAGGTCTCGTCGAACTTCTGGGCCACGTTGTTCGCCTTGCCTGCAGAATCCGCAGCAGAGGTCGTGAGGCGGCCGGTGAGATTGTCCTGATAGAGCAGGGTCGTGCCGAACGTGGCGGGCCGAGCAACGCTGAACACGGCGCCCGCATCCATGAAGATCGAGGGCCGCAGGCCAAGTTCGCGCGCGCCGGCACCCAGCGGAATCTCGAGTTCGGCGTGGGCGAGGTAGTAGTACTTGCCGCCCAGCGCGTCATCGACCCACTGGTTGCGATCGGGGCTCGTCACGCCGCCGCTGCCGTCCTTGGGATCGAACCCGCTGTAGAACTTGCGCAGCACGCGCGGGCCGACGCCGCGAATGTCGAAGCCGCGCAGCTGCGGCTGGCCGAGGAAGAAGCGGTCGGTGAGGCGCACATCGTCGATCGTGGCATCGTTGGTGCGGTTGCCCAGCGCCTTGATCGCCCCGCCCTCGCCCCGGAGCGAAAACACGAAGCCCTTGCCCAGCGAGAAATAGCGCGCGGCGTTGGCGCTGATGCGGGCATAGCGCACCGAACCGCCGAGCCCGGCGAAATCGACGCCGACCACGGCCTGCGAACCACTCGTGGGGCGCAGGCGGTTGTCGAGGTTGTCGTAGACGAGGCTGGCGCCGAGGATCGAGCTGGTGCGCTTGCCGATCGCATCGCACAAGTAGCGACCCGCGAGGTAGATCGAGCACTGCAGGGTGCCGTTGGCATCGGGCAGATAATAGGTCGACTGGTCGAGCGTCACGTTCTCGAGATTGAGCGTATAGCGCCCGATCAGCGACATGTACTCGGTCAGCGGCAGGCCGGCGCGGATCTGGAAACCGGTGGTGGACTGCTTGTAGGTGGTGTTGCGGTTCGCGTTGTAGAAATTGAAGCTGTTGAAATCGCGGCGGTAGATGTCGACACCCAGCGAAACGTTGCGGTCGAACAGATATGGCTCGGTGAAGCTCAGCTGGACCGAACGCGAATACCGCGAATAATCGACGCTCGCGCCCACCGTCTGGCCGCGGCCACGGAAGTTGTTCTGCTGGATCGAGGCCTGGAAGATGAAGCTTTCGAGGCTGGAGAAACCAGCCGAAAGCTGGAGCTGCCCGGTCGGCTTTTCTTCGACGTTGGCTTCGAGCACGATGCGATCCTGCGCGGAACCGGGCTTCTGCTCGACCTCGAACTTCTCCTGGAAGTAGCCGAGCGACTTGACGCGGTTCGAGGAGCGCTTGATCTGGAACGAGTTGAACGCGTCGCCCTCGGCCACGCGGAATTCGCGCCGGATCACCTTGTCCTGCGTCAGCGTATTGCCGTTGACGTCGACCCGCTCGACATAAACGCGCGGCGCTTCCGCAATGCGGAAGGTGACCGACATCGTCAGGTCATCCTTGTTGCGGTTGAAGTCAGGCCGCACGTCGGCGAAGGCATAGCCGAAGCTGCCCGCCGTCTCGGTCAGACTGTCGACCGTATCTTCGACCTGCTTGGCATTGTACCATTGGCCGGCTTTCAGCGGCAGACGCTTGGCCAGCGCATCGCCGTCGAAATCGCGCAGCTGGCTATCGACCTTCACATCGCCGAACTTGTAGCGCTGACCTTCTTCCACCACGTACGTGATGATGAAATCGCGCTTGTCGGGCGTGAGTTCGGCCACCGCGGAAACGACGCGGAAATCAGCATAGCCGTTGGTGAGGTAGAACTGGCGGAGCTTCTGCTGGTCGAACGCGAGGCGGTCCGGATCATAGCTGGTGCCGCTGGAGAACACGCGGAACACGCGCGCCTGCTTGGTCACCATCTCACCGCGCAGCTGGCTGGCACTGAAGGTCTGGTTGCCGATGATGTTGATCTGGCGAACGCGCGACTTGGGGCCTTCGCTGATCTCGAACACGATATCGACGCGGTTCTGATCGAGCATCACCATCTTGGGCTCGATCGACGCGGCGAACCGGCCCTGGCGCTTGTAGAGCTCGATGATGCGCGCAACGTCCGCGCGGACCTTGGACCGGGTGAAGATCTGGCGCGCCGCGAGCTTGATCTCGGGCAGGATCTTGTCTTCCTTGAGGCGCTTGTTGCCTTCGAGGATGATGCGGTTGACGACCGGGTTTTCCTTGACCTCGATCACCACGTCACCGGCGTTGTCGCGCACCTGCACGTCGGCAAAAAGTTCGGTCGCGTAAAGGTCCTTGAGCACCTGGTCGGCGGCGACCTGCGTGTAGCGGTCGCC
>CANCET010000150.1 GCA_947375105.1 Sphingomonadaceae bacterium | reverse complement strand
GAACAGCGCGCGCGCATCGGGGGCGAGGGCCAGCAATAGTTCGGCAAAGGGATTGAGCAAGTTGGACGGCTTGACGATCACGCCTTCGCCAGCCGCAAAGGGGCGCGCCAGCAGCCGCAGTGCGACATCGGCCGCGCGGGCGATTGCGGCAGGCGGCGCGCCGCGGCTGCGCATGCCGACCACGTCGTTGAGGATCACGGGCTCTGACAAGCCCATCGCGGTCCCCGGCTCCGCCAACGCGCGCGTGAGCAAGGTCGAGCCGCAAAAGGCGGAATGGAACAGCAAGCCCAGCGGCCGCTTGCCGAGGCCTGAAAGCAGCTGCGCGACGGGGACGTCGACCTGCGGCGGCATCGCCCCGAAATGCGCGGCAAAGCCATCGTCTGTCAGGAAAGCCATAGCTTCATGCGCGGCGCGCGGCACATGCGCAAAGCGGACGGCATCGCTGCCTTCGACAAGGCGGTGGGCGAGCCAGGTCGCATCGGCAGGATCGAACGGGGGAGGCGCCATCCTGTCAGCTTTAGGGCGAGGGCATCGGCGCTGCAACGCCGCTTGCCGATCACGCGCGGCGCTGTAGACACTGGCAGCAATGACCCAGCCAACGCCTTCGCCCCTCATCGACCGCGCCCGGGCCCAGGCCGCGAATGCCCGCGCCATGGCCGCTTTGCGCGATGGCGATGCGCCTGCCGCGATCCTTGCCGCGCGGGAAGCGGCCCAAGCCGATCCGGAGGCGCTTTCGCTGTGGATCAACCTTGCGCTTGCCTGCCGCCTTGGCAGCGATGCGCAAGGCGAGCGTGAGGCGCTGCAACATGCGCTCGATCTCGACCGGCTCGATTTCACCGCGCAGCTGCGCATGGCGCAGTTGCTCCAGCGCGAGGGCGAGGAGACCAAGGCCCTGATCGCGTGGGACGGGGTGCAGCAACTGGCGCAGCACTTTCCCGGGCTGCCCGATCCTGTCCGGGCCGAACTTGCGGCGGGCGAGGCCTATTGCGCGGCCTTGCGCGAACGGATCGCGGCGGCGACGCATGCCGCCATCGCCGCCGATGCCGACGCGCATGACGAAACCGAGCGCCGCCGGATCGCGGCGTTTGCTGGCGCGGCTTTGGGAGAGCGCCGGATCTACGCCAATGAATGCGCGGGGCTGTACTATCCCTTCCTGCCAGCCGACGAGTTCTTCGATTCGCACCATTTCCCGTGGTTTGCGGCGCTTGAAGCCGAGGCTGGCGCGATCCGGGCCGAGCTTGAGGCGCTGCTGGCTGAACCCGGCGAGGCCCTTCGGCCTTATGTGCGGATGGAGCCGGGCGCGCCTCAGAACAAGTGGACCCCGCTCGATGGCTCGCTCGATTGGTCTGCCTGCTTCCTGTGGGAATACGGCGTGCCCAACGCCGCGGTGATCGAGCGCTGCCCGAATACCGCGCGCGTGCTGGAAAGCCTGCCGCTCGCGCGGATTCCGGGCCGTGCGCCCAATGCGTTCTTCTCGATGCTGCGGCCGCGCAGCCGGATTCCGGCGCATACCGGGGTGACCAATACCCGCGCGATCATCCACCTCGCGCTCGATGTGCCGCCCGGCTGCGGCTTCCGCGTGGGCGGCGAAACGCGCCAGTGGGTGGAAGGCAAGGCCTTCGCCTTCGATGACACGATCGAGCACGAAGCGTGGAACGACAGCGACGCGCGGCGCGCGGTGCTGATCATCGACGCCTGGAATCCGCACCTCAGCCCGCGCGAATGCGCCGCGATTTCGGCCTATTTCGCGGCAAACGATGCTGCTCTGGGCTAAACAGGGCAGTCTTGCGGGCGAACGGTGCGCGCGCTAGAATACAGTTTCTCTCGAAACCTCAAGGACATCCGCGCATGCCCGCGTCATTGCTGTTCGCCCTTGCCGCTGCCGTTGCCAGCCCTGCTGTATCCCCTGCGGATCTTCCGGCGCTCGACAAGGATCCGACCGCCATGTCGCAGTCCGAAATCCGCGCCTTCAACACCGGCCGCCCGGCCAGCGATCCCGACTTCATCCGGTGCCGCCGCACCGAGGAGACCGGCTCGCTCGTCCACAAGAGGTTCACGTGCCACACCACCTCGCAGTGGGCGTCGATGGACCGCCAAGGCAACGATACGGGCCGTGACGTGTACGACGAGTTCGTCAGCAAGGCATCACGCACGTCGAACTGAGCGCAGCGCGGAAACGGAGCGCAGCCGAGGCCCGCTGCGCTACTGCGCCAAGCGCACCACGCGGATGAAGGCGCCCTTGTCGATCGTGGCGAGGTAGCTGCCAAGCGTGCCGCGCTTGATCCGGATGACGAGGCCGGGCTTCGCGAATGTGTTGCCGCCGTCGGTCTGCTTCCAGCGCGCGCCATCGGCCAGCGTGAACACCGCCATGCCGTCCGCCGTGTTGCGCACGGCGGAAATGGTGCTTTCGATTTCCTTGACCTCGTCGCTATCGCGCTCGGTCCCGCCGAACAGCTTGAGCTTGGGCAATTCGAAGCCGAACAGGCCCTTCTTCGTTTCGCGAATCGTGGCGCGGTCGGCCACGACAATGTCTTCCTTGTCGCGCGCGGCGGCGAGGGCAGCGACGCTTTGGTCGTAGCAGGCCAGGCGCTCGGCGTCGGCGGTGAGCGCCCGGCAGTTCACCACGGCTTCGAACACTGGCGGAAGGGCCGTGGGCAGGGCGGACTTGTCCTTGGCGGCCAGCGGCGCGGCGGCCAGCACAAGGGTCACGGTCAGGGCGAGAGCGCTGGAAATCCGGAGGGCCGGGAGGCTCGGCGTTGGGCGCAGCATGGATTTTTCCTCTTGTTCGGCGTTTCCGGGCTTCTCTTCGCGCGGGGCGCGGCGAACGTCAATCGCGCGCGGGAGGCGGCATCTGCCCGAAATGCCGCGTACCTTGTTTTTCCCGCGGTCGTAACCATTTGCCCTCCACAAGCGAACGGCATGGCAGCGACCCTGTGCACTGGTTCACACCCGGGCCGGGACCGCTGCGGTAGAGCCTGTGCCGGTAAGCGGCGGGACGGCCCGCCCATGCAAGGTTGGATGACGCACAATGACGCTTTTCGGCAAGGATCTCGTTCGCTCGCTCGTGCTGGGCTTCGCACTCGGCTCGGCCGTGATGGCGCTGACATTCGGCGCACAGCCCGCACAGGCGGCCACACCCGCCGTGGCCGCGCAGGTGCAGCGATGATCCGTGCCCGCATCGCCTTGGCCGCGATCCTGGCGGCATTGGCCGCCGGTTGCATGCAGCCGGCACAGGCCGAGGCTGTGGTCTCCGCGCCCGAGGCCGCGATCAAGGCCAACGAAGGCAAGGGGCTCAAGACCGCCGTTTTCGCGGGCGGTTGCTTCTGGGGCATGGAAGCGGTGTTCAGCCATGTGAAGGGCGTTTCAAGCGTCGTCTCCGGCTTCGAGGGCGGGAAGCGCGCCGATGCGCATTATGAAACGGTCAGCACCGGTGCGACCGGCCATGCCGAGGCCGTGCGCATCACCTATGATCCCGCCGTGGTGCGCTACGACCAGCTGCTGCAGGTGTTCTTCGGCGTGGCGAGTGACCCCACCCAGCTCAACCGCCAGTATCCCGACACGGGCACCCAGTATCGCAACGCGGTCGTGCCGCAGAACCCCGAACAGGCCCGGGTGACCACTGATTATCTCGCGCAGATCAGGAAGCTGAATCTGTGGAAGCGCCCGATCGTGACGGCGGTGGAGCCCGATCGCGGGTTCTTCGCAGCCGAGGACTATCATCAGGACTTCGCGCTCAAGAACCCCGATCACGGCTATATCCGCATGTGGGATGTTCCCAAGATGGCCGCGCTCAAGCGAGTCTATCCGCGGCTGTGGAAGCCCGATTTCACGCGCGGCTAAGCCGGAATTGCGCCCGGGCGAAGGGCGGCGTATTCAGGCAGTCATGGCGGGCCATCACAAACATCACGATTTCGAGGGCGAACTGCTCGTCGATGCGGCGCGCGGCGCGCTCATGGCGGCGGGCGAACAATGGACTGACATGCGCAGCGACGTGTTCGAAGCACTCGCAGCGCATGAAAAGCCTGCTTCCGCCTACGATATCGCGGAAAGCGTCGGCTCGCGCCGGGGCAAGCGGGTTGCAGCGAACAGCGTCTACCGCATCCTCGATCTGTTCGTGCGCACCAACCTCGCGCGGCGGGTCGAGAGCGCCAATGCTTATGTCGCGAACAGCCATCCCGGCTGCCATCACGATTGCATCTTCCTGATCTGCGATGCCTGCGGCGAAGCGACTCACCTCGATGACGATACGCTGACCGGGGCGCTGCGCGATGCGGCACACCGCGCTGGCTTTGCCGCGGTGCGCCCGGTTGTGGAGATACGCGGCCGCTGCGGGGCCTGCGGCGCCGAGCCTGCGCCGGCACCGTGAACAGCAATCCGCCACTTCCCTGCAAGACGGGTTCGACAGGCCCGTTTCAAGGGTGTAAGACCCCTTAATGTCAAAACCGGTTACGCCGCTGCTCGATACGGTCGATACGCCTGACGACCTTCGCAAGCTTCAACCCTCGCAATTGCGCCAGCTCGCCGACGAATTGCGCGATGAAATGATCGCCACCGTCGGCCAGACGGGGGGCCATCTCGGCTCCGGCCTTGGCGTGGTCGAGCTCACCACGGCGATCCACTACGTGTTCGAGACGCCGCGCGACCGGCTGATCTGGGACGTCGGCCATCAGGCCTATCCGCACAAGATCCTGACCGGGCGCCGCAGCCGCATGCGCACCTTGCGCCAGGGCGGCGGGCTGTCCGGCTTCACCAAGCGCACCGAAAGCGAATACGATCCGTTCGGCACGGCGCACTCGTCCACCTCGATCTCGGCCGCGCTGGGTTTTGCCGTGGCCAACAAGCTGGCGGATCAGCCGGGCAAGGCCATCGCGGTGATTGGCGACGGCGCGATGAGCGCGGGCATGGCCTATGAGGCGATGAACAATGCGGCGGCGGCCGGCAACCGGCTTGTCGTCATCCTCAACGACAACGACATGTCGATCGCGCCGCCCGTCGGCGGGCTCTCGGCCTATCTCGCGCGGCTCGTGTCCTCGCGTCCGTTCCTCGAACTGCGCGAGATGTTCAAGGCGATCTCGCGCCGCCTGCCCGAACCCTTGCACAAGGCCGCCCGCAAGACCGACGAATTCGCGCGCGGCATGGCGATGGGCGGCACGCTGTTCGAGGAGCTGGGGTTTTACTACGTCGGCCCGATCGACGGGCACAATCTGGATCAGCTGATTCCGGTGCTCGAGAACGTGCGCGATGCGGCCGAAGGGCCGTGCCTCGTCCATGTCGTGACGCAGAAGGGCAAGGGCTATGCCCCGGCCGAGAACGCTGCTGACAAGTATCACGGCGTGCAGAAGTTCGACGTGATCACCGGCGAGCAGGCCAAGAGCGCCGCGGGCCCGCCGAGCTACACCGGCGTCTTTGCGCAGGCGCTGCTGGCGGAAGCCGCGCGCGACAACACCGTCTGCGCGATCACCGCAGCGATGCCTTCAGGCACCGGGCTCGACAAGTTTGCCAAGACTTATCCCGAACGCCACTTCGATGTCGGCATTGCCGAGCAGCACGCAGTGACCTTCGCGGCAGGCCTTGCCGCGCAGGGGATGCGGCCGTTCTGCGCGATCTACTCGACCTTCCTGCAGCGCGCCTACGATCAGGTCGTGCACGATGTCGCCATCCAGAACCTGCCCGTGCGCTTCGCCATCGACCGCGCCGGCCTTGTCGGCGCTGACGGCGCGACTCACGCTGGCTCGTTCGACGTGACCTACCTCGCCACGCTGCCCAACATGGTGGTGATGGCTGCGGCCGATGAAGCCGAACTGGTCCACATGGTCCATACCGCCGCCTGCCACGATAGCGGCCCGATCACGTTCCGCTATCCGCGCGGAAACGGCGTCGGCGTGCCGCTTCCTGCGGTTCCCGAGCGGCTCGAGATCGGCAAGGGCCGCGTGGTGCGCGAAGGCACCAAGGTCGCGATCATGTCGCTCGGCACACGCCTTGCCGAGGCGCTCAAGGCGGCAGACTTGCTCGATGCCAAGGGGCTGTCGACCACGGTTGCCGATCTCCGCTTTGCCAAGCCGCTGGACGAGGCGCTGATCCGCCGCCTGATGGCATCGCATGATGTGGTGGTAACGGTGGAGGAAGGCTCGATCGGCGGTCTTGGCGCGCATGTGCTGACCATGGCGAGCGACGAAGGCCTGACCGACGCGGGACTGCGCATCCGCACGATGCGCCTGCCCGATGTGTTCCAGGATCAGGATGCGCCCGATAAGCAGTACGACACGGCGGGGCTCAACGCGCCGCAGATCGTCGATACCGTCCTGAAAGCGCTGCGCCACAACAGCGCGGGAGTGCAGGAAGCGCGCGCCTGACGGCAGCGCGCCCTGTTCTGCGGATCAGAGCTGCTCCAGCCAGACCCAGAGACCGGCGGGCACCAGCGCAAGCTTGAGGTGCAGCCAGGTCAGCAGCATCCATACCGGCAGCGCTGCCACCCAGTAGAACCCGAGATGACCCAACATCGCCGGATTGGGAAGGAAGGTCGTGCGCTTCACCCATGCGCGCCAATCCCTGCCGTAGAGCGCGGACTTCTTGGCATCCTGACCGAGTGAGCCGACCACCGCGAGCGCAGCAACACCGCCCGCAAGGATGATGGTGCGTGCGCTCGGCGCCACAAGGACATGCGACACACCCCATAGCGTGAACGCAGACATCATCGGGTGCCGCGTCACCTTGAAAGCGCCGTGCGGCAGGCGGGTCGAGAGGCCAGAGACGTCCGTGCCCGCCAGCGCGGGATTGCCGGCGAACGAGGCAAGGAACAGCGCGGAAGCAACTAGTGTGAGCAGCGAGGCCGTGATCCACGGGAGCAATGCCTGCCCATCCCACAGCTGCGGCGCAGCCGGGGCCCGGCCGAAGGCGATCACTGTGCCGCTGAACGTGATCAGCGAAATGATCGAGTAGACCCCGAGGAAGCCGCCCGGCCCGAACTGGCGAACAAGCGTTGCGCGCCATGGGTGCGACATCAGCAGATGCGTGCCGACGAAAGCGATCATGCCAATGGCGAGAAGCAGAGTTGCAAAGTCCAAGGTGCTGTCCCTCCCTTGATCGTTGCCTTCGTGCCGTTTTGGCAGGGCGACGATGCTTTATTCGTAGGCCTTGGGTAACGATCCTTCATGCGGATGGCGGTATCTTTGGCGTAGACGCGATTGATGGTTTACCAATGATTGTAACTTGCCGTCGATGTATATCGTGACCGGAGCGGATGCTAATTCGAGCGGATCTCCGTCCCATAGTACCAAATCGGCAGTCAATCCCGGCTTCAAGCTCCCGAACGCATCGCTTTCACCAAGAATTGCCGCTGGAATAGAAGTAATTGCTGCAAGCGCCTGCCCCCAGGTCAGCCCCGTTGCGCCCGGCACGCGCGCCAGACCCACAAGGTTGCCAGCAAACTGCGGCGCGTAGCGGGGCTGGTCGTTGTCATAGAAGCCGCCGATGGCAACCTTGACGCCAGCGGCGGTCATCCGGCCAACGTTGGATTGCGTGGCCGCCAATGTCTCGAAACTGCCGGGCAGATCGGCCAACGCACTCGCCAGCACGGGCACTTTGGCGGCAGCAAGCTCGCTGGCCACGCGCCACCCCTCTCCCGCGCCAACGATCACCAGCCTGAGCGCGGGAAACTCCCGGCCAAGCGACAGCACGGCGCGGATATCGGCCGCGCGCTCGACATGAACGAACAGCGGCTGGCGGCCCGCCACGACCGGGATCAGTGCGGCAGCATCGAGCCGGGTCAGCAGGGCATCGGTGGGCTGGCCCGGCGCGGCATCGGGCGCAGTCTTGCCGCCCCCGCGCTGCGCCAGATCGCGCGCTTCGCGCAAGGCGTTGCGCAATACGGCCTGCGCGGCAACACGGCTGCCGCCCGCCAGATCGGATCCGCGCTCGCCCAGTTCGACCAGCTGGAACGCGCGGGGCAGGACGGTGTTGGGGCCGGACTGCGCCAGATCGATCACGGCGCCTTGTCCCGCAAAGATCGTGTTGGATGCGACCGGCGCGACTCCGGCGCGCGTAATCCCGGCCGCACGGCTGACTGCGACCGGCGGCGCATCGGGATCTATCGCCACCGAAACGTCGAGCCAGGCGGAAAACCGCGCCGTTGCGCCATATGTGTCGTTGCTCTCATCGACCGCGCCGACATCGAGCAGCCCAAGGTCGGTCATCGCGGTGACAAGGCCGGGCGTGACCCATTTGCCCGTGCCATCGATGACAGGGATTCCGGCAGGGACCGCCACATCCTTGCCGGCAGCCACGATCTTGCCGCCGCGCACGAC
>CANCET010000149.1 GCA_947375105.1 Sphingomonadaceae bacterium | reverse complement strand
GCGCGGAGCGTGGTGAGGCGGTGGCCGAGATCGTTGGCGGCGTCGCGCGCGGCGAGCGCGGCGGCGCGGGTGGTGGCGACGGCGGCCGTGGCGTCGGCGTGTACGGCGGCGGCGATGCGTTCGGCGTCGGTCGTCTCGGCGACGCGGGTGTCGGCGGCGGTCGCTTCGGCGCGCGCGGCATCGGCGGCGGCGGCGGCGTCGCGCCAGCGGGCGAAAATCATGCGCGCTTCGGCGAGGCGGATTTTCGCCGACAGCTCGCGATAGCGTTCGGCGGCGCGGGCCTGGCGGCGCAAGGAGGCGGCGCGCGCGTCCTGATCGGCGATCAGTTCGGCGAGGCGTTCGAGGTTCGCCTCGGTCGCGCGCAGTTTCTGTTCGGCGTCCTTGCGGCGGACGTGGAGGCCGGCGATCCCCGCCGCTTCCTCCAGCATCGCGCGGCGTTCGGCGGGCTTGGCGGCGATGACCGCGCTGATCCGGTTCTGGCTGACGAGCGCGGGGCTGTGCGCGCCGGTGGCGGCATCGGCGAACACCAGCGCGACATCCTTGGCGCGCACATCGCGCCCGTTGACGCGGTAAGCGCTGCCGGCACCGCGCTCGATCCGGCGGACGACTTCGAGTTCGCCGCCGAAGGGACCGGACGGGTCCGTTTCGGCGTTGAGCATGACTTCGGCAAAATCGCGCGCGGGGCGGCTGGCGGTACCGGCGAAGATCACGTCTTCCATGCCGCCGCCGCGCAGGGAGCGGGCCGAGCCTTCGCCCATGACCCAGCGGATCGCTTCGAGCAGATTGGACTTGCCGCAGCCGTTGGGGCCAACGACGCCGGTGAGGCCGGGTTCGATGCGCAGTTCGGCAGGTTCGACGAAGCTCTTGAATCCCGAGAGCTTCAGCCGCGTGAACTGCATCGGCACCCGTTCCGCCATGCTCCTATCCGCCCCCCTGAAAGTGGTGCCCGGGCTGCATGGCTGCGGTCAGCGCGCTCCGATCAACGCGCGCCGGCCTGCTTGAGGATAGGCTCAAGCGCTTCCCACGTCGCCACTTCGACATTGCGGCCGTTGACGATGAAGGTCGGTGTGCCGGTGACGTTGTAGCTGTCGCCCGCCTTCGACGTATCGTTGGCCAGCTTGGTCGCGGTATCGGCCTTGGCGAGGCATTGTGCGGCCTGATCCTTGGCGATGCCGCGAGCGGCGAAGAAGTCCATCAGGCCGCCGCGCTCGCCAATCGCCTTGAAGATATCGGCAGGCGGCAGATTGGCGGCCTGGAGCGCAGGGCCGACTGGCTTCAGCTGCTCGAAGATGTCCTTCTGGTTGGCATAGACCTGCTCGGTCAGCGCAAAGAAGCTGTCAGGCGAGCCGCAGCGGGTCAGCATCGCCATCGCGGTATCGTAGGGATCGCGCACGAAGTTGCGGAATTCGAGGCTGACAGTGCCCTTGGCGACGTAGTCGTCGCGCAAGTGCGGGAAGCCCTTTTCTTCGAACTCGGCGCAGTGCGGGCAGGTGAGCGAGCCGAACTCGATGACCTTGATCGGCGCATTCGGGTTGCCCATCACATAGCCGCCCTCCGGCGTCACCGCGACCACATCGGTCCACGCCTTGCCCGCGGGCGGTGCCACCGCGTTGAGCGGCGCGCCGACGGGATTGGCTCCGGCCGCGTCACCATCCTTCTTGCCGCAAGCGGTCAGGCCGAGCGCCAGCGGAAGCGCGATCAGCGCAAGGACAAGGCGGCCGGCGGAGAAGAGCTTGGTCTGCATGGGATCGGGTTCGCTTCGCTCGTGAGGACAACAGACGCCGCAATGGCTAGCCGATTGGCGGGCGGGATTGAAGGGGCTGGAATGCGAGTGCCGTGGATTATCGCGGGGGTCAGCGCAGCCGCGCTTCGACTTGCGGCTTGAGCGCGTCCCACGAGTAGGTCCCGCTCAGCGGCAAGCCGTTGAGGAGAAAGCTTGGCGTGCCGGTCACGAAGTCCTTCTCGCTTGCTTCCTTGGTGTGCTGGGCCAGCCGTTCGGCCAGCGCCTTGTCGCCAAGGCAGCGGTCGATCGCCGGGCGATCATAGCCACGCGCTTCCATCAGCGAATAAAGCCCGAGATCGCTGGCGATTGCGCGGGTGCGTGCGCCGAAATCGGGGTTGGACCAGCGCGCTTTCTGTGCCTCGGTCAGGCTGGCGAGCGGGGCCATCCAGGTGGTCTGGTGGCGCAGGAACGCACTGTGATTGCCGAAGAATTTCGATGCCGGGCCGCAATGGGTGAGCAGCGCGACGGTAAGGTCGATCGGATCGCGCACGAAGCTGCGTACCTCGATCGAGCCCTTGCCCGGGGCGATGAAGCCGATGCGCAGCTGGGCATCCGATTCCTGCTCGAAATGCGCACAGTGCGGGCAGGTGTAGCTGATGTATTCGACCAGCTTTACCGGCGCATCGGGATTGCCGAGCAGGTGGCTGTCGAGCGGGGTGCGGACGACCCTGCTGTTCCAGTCTGCCTTCGCGGGCGCTGGTGCCGGCTTGCTCGCGGCTGTCAGCAGCGCGGCGCCGCAGAGTGCGGCAAACAGGAGGCCCAGGGTCTTGAACAGTGTGCGCATCGTCAGTCTTGCTTCCCGTTACTTCGGCCCGTTTGCTTCGCCCAGGCTGCGCGCCAGCGATTCCAGCACCGTGCGCAGCTCGGGATCGCCGATATCGCGCAGGCTGTCGCCGAGTTCCACAGGAATCGGCTTGAGCGATGGCGGCGCTGTCCGAGCGGCGCGCTGCGGATCGTTACTGGCAGGAGCCTGAACGGCGCCTTGCCGCAACTTGACCCGCACCACCGCGCGGTAGCCGAAAAACTGGTTCACCCGGTCCATGATCTCGGGGATAACGTGCTGGATCAGCGGCGCATGCGCCGGGGTCACGACCAGCTGGAGGATCCCGTCCGCCTTTTCACCGGGCGGGAAGCGGATCGATTCGGGCGCGCAGTGGCGGGCATGCGCGGGGCCGACGATTTCGCCCCAGCGCGAAACGACCGAGCTTTGCACGAAGCCGAAGCGGCGGAACGCGGTGCGGCCGATGGCGGGCATGAGATCGGCGATGGCCCGTGCCTCGCCGCCGCGCGGGCGCTCGTATACGCGCGCGGCGGCTGGCGGCTTGGCGCTTTTGGGAGGGGAGGGCGGATCGCGTTCCATTGCGCGTGCCGCCATGCCATAGCCGCGCCATGCAGGCCAGTGGCGAGACGGTTCGGATCGGGGATGATGGCGGTGCCCCAAAGGCGGTGCCAGCGGCGCTTTTGGCATGGTACGATGCGAACGCGCGCCGCTTGCCGTGGCGCGCACTGCCGGGCGAACCCGCGCCCGATCCCTACCGGGTCTGGCTATCGGAGGTGATGCTCCAGCAGACCACCGTGGCGGCGGTGCGCAGCTATTACGCGAAGTTTCTGGAGCTGTGGCCCACGGTCGAGGCGCTGGCGGCGGCAGCGGATGCCGATGTCATGGCCGCGTGGGCGGGGCTGGGCTATTATGCCCGCGCGCGCAATCTGCTGGCCTGCGCGCGCGAAGTGGCGCGGCTGGGCGGCTTTCCGCGCACCGAGGAGGGCTTGCGGGAGCTACCGGGGCTGGGCGCCTATACGGCCGCCGCGGTGGCTGCGATTGCCTTTGGCCAGCGCGCGGTGGTGGTCGATGCCAATGTCGAGCGCGTGGTCTCGCGGCTCTTCGCGATCAGCGAGCCGCTGCCGGGCGGGCGGACGGCCATCCGCGCCGCAACCGATACGATCACGCCGGAGCGCCGGGCGGGCGATTTCGCGCAAGGCTTGATGGATCTCGGCTCGTCGATCTGCACCGTGCGCAGCCCGCGCTGCCTGCTGTGTCCGCTTTCAGGCGGCTGTGCCGCGCGGGCTGCCGGCACGGCGGAGGCCTATCCGGTCAAGGCCCCGAAGAAGGCCAAGCCGACACGCACCGGCACCGCCTTCTGGATCGAGCGGGACGGCGCGGTGCTGCTGGTGCAGCGCGAGGGCAAGGGGATGCTGGGCGGAATGCGCGCGCTGCCCGATGATGGCTGGTCCGCCCGCATCGATGGCCACCGCACGCCGCCAGTTGCCGGGGAATGGCGCGCGGGCGGGGTGGTCCGCCATGGTTTCACGCATTTCGATCTCGAATTGCAATTGATGCTTTGCGAGAGCGCCGATTGCGCTAGTCTGCCGCTGGGAGAGTTCTGGCCGGCCGAGCGCATCGAGGCGGCGGGGCTGCCCACGGTTTTTGCCAAGGCTGCCCGCCTTGCGCTTGCTCACAGGTAATCCATGCAAGATCAATCGCTTCTGCTTTCCCGCCGTTCCTTGTTGCGGTCTGCGGGCTGGTTCGGCGCGAGCCTCGCCGGCTCCGCTTTGCTTCCCGCGCGCCTGCTGGCCCAGCCTTCGGCCGAGGAAATGTATCCGGCGGTCACCAACCTGGCGTACGACTACGTCGCGTCCGGCCGCCTTGCTGGTGTCGTCGCGGCGCTCGGCTGGGGCAGCGCGCCGCCGGCCGCGATCTCGCGCGGGACGATGGCCTTCGATTCGGCAGTGCCGGTCGATCTCGATAGCCTCTACCGCATCTATTCGATGACCAAGCCGATCACTGGCATGGCCGCGATGATGCTGGTCGATGAAGGCAAGATTGGGCTCGATCAGCCGATCAGCGATTTCCTGCCCAAGTTCGCGAAGATGCAGGTGCAAGTGACGCCGGACGGTTCGATCACCGATCTGAAGCCTGCGCAAACACCGATCACGCTGCGCCACTTGCTGACGCACACCGCCGGCCTTGGCTATTCGATCATCCAGAAAGGGCCGCTCAAGGCGGCATACGAGGCTGCCGGACTGGTGCCGGGGCAGGCATCGCGGCTCGCCATTCCTCCGTTCAGCGGGGTGAAGACGGTGCCGAGCCTGACCGAGTTCGCCGACAAGCTGGCCGAAATGCCGCTGGTCTACGAGCCGGGGACGCGGTGGAGCTATTCGGTCGGGCTCGATCTCGTCGGGCGGATCATCGAGGTGGTTTCCGGGCAGGATTTCGCGGCCTTCCTCGCCGCGCGCATCTTCGGTCCCTGCGGGATGGCGAGCACTGGTTTCCAGGTAAGCGCAGCGCAGGCCCAGCGCCTCACCACCAATTACCTCGTCCATGAAGGCAAGGCCGATCCGATCGATCCGGGCGCCAGCTCGGTCTATCTCGATCCCCCGGCCTTCCCGTTCGGCGGGGCGGGCCTTGTCAGCAGCCCACGCGATTACGACCGCTTCCTGATGATGCTGGCGGGCGGCGGTGCCATCGGGACCACGCGCGTCATGAGCGAGGCGGCGGTGCGCCTCGGCACCAGCAATCTCCTGCCCGCGGCGGTCGACCGCGCCGGTACATGGATCGAGAACGCCGGGTTCGGCGCGGGCGGCCGGGTCGGTCTGGGGGCAGACGCCGGGACGTACGGCTGGTCGGGCGCGGCGGGCACGATCGCTTTCGTCAATACCCGCATCGGCCTGCGTGCGGGGCTGTTCGTCCAGTATATGCCCTCGATGGCGCTGCCGTTGTCGGAAGAGTTCCCCAAGGCGGTGCTCACCGATATCTCGGCCATGAAGAAGGCGGCGTGATTTCGATGCTCTACAGACCCGAACCCCCGATTTCGTTCACCGGGGCCGTGCTCGACCGCGCCGACCATATCCGCGCCGACGCCGACAAGCTGGCCGAACTGATGAACTGGCGCGCGCGGCTGCTGCGGCTTGATGGGCTCGATCCGGTGATCGGCGATGATGGCAGCCTTGTCTGGGGCACGCTGGCCGATGCGGGCGAGCAGGATGAACTGGTGTTCCTCGGGCTCGACGGCGAAGGCCGCGCCTGCTTCGCGCCCGTCGCGCCTGCCAACAAGGGCAATCCCGGTCCTGCCAATCCCCGCCTCTGGGGCGCGATGGCCTCGCTCCCGGCGGGCGATCTTGCCACGTATGGCGGCGCCCGCGCGCTGGTCGATTGGCACGCCCGCCACCGCTTCTGCGCGCGCTGCGGCTATACCACCAAGCTCGGCAAGGGCGGCTGGCAGCGCAAATGCACCAACATGGATTGCAAGGCGGAACACTTCCCGCGCGTCGATCCGGTCACGATCATGTCGGTCGAATGGGAAGGGCAGTTGCTGCTAGGCCGCCAGCCGCGCTTCCCGCCCCGGCGCTATTCGGCGCTGGCCGGGTTTGTCGAACCCGGCGAATCGATCGAGGAAGCCGTGGCGCGCGAAGTGTTCGAGGAAGCGGGCGTGCGTGTGCGCGATGTGCGCTATGTGGCATGCCAGCCTTGGCCGTTCCCCTCCTCGCTGATGATCGGCTGCCACGCCTATGCCGATGATCCGGCGATCACCATCGACAAGACCGAGCTGGACGACGCGCGCTGGTTCACGCGCGAAGAAGTCGTCTACGCGATGGAAGGCCTGAAAACCGGGCGCGAAGACGGCGCCTTCATCGCCCCGCCGCCGTTTGCGGTGGCCCATCACCTCCTCAAATGGTGGATCGATCAATGAGCGAAACCGTTCCTGTCACCATCGATATCTGGTCCGATGTCATGTGCCCGTGGTGCGTGATCGGCCACAACCAACTCGAAACAGCGCTTGCCGGGATGCAGGATGAAGTGAGCGCCACGGTGCGCTTCCATCCCTTCGAGCTGAACCCGGACATGCCCGAACAGGGCGAGGAAAGCGCCGCGCACATCCAGCGCAAGTATGGCCGCACCCCCGATCAAGCGGTAGACGCGCGCGGGCGCATGGCGCAGGCCGCCGAAGCGGCAGGCTATTCGTTCAGCTACACCGGAGAAGGTGATCCGCCCCCGGCGATGATGTGGAACACCCGCCTCGCGCACCGCCTGCTCGTCGCCGTGCTGCGCGATCACGGCCCCGAACTGCAGGTGCGGCTCAAGCGCGCGCTGTTCGACGCCCACTTCCAGCAGCGCCGCCGGATGAACGATCCCGCCGTCCTCACCGAAGTGGCCGCCTCGGTCGGCATCGACCGCACCGCCGCCGCCGCCGCGCTCAGCGATCCGGAAATCGACGCGATTGTCGAAGCCGGGGAGCAGCAGGCGTGGGACTGGAACGTGAGCGGCGTGCCTGCGATGGTGATCAACGGCAAATACATGATCCCCGGCGCGCAGGACCCGGCGACTTACGCCAACGCCCTGCGGCGGGTTGTGGCGCGCGAGGCGGCACAGGCGGCTGCGGAGTAGGGGGGAGGAGCCTCCGGCGGGCAAGGGCTATTGCTCTTCTATCCCGGTCCTCCCCATTTTTGCGCAGCACAAATGGGGAGGTGGCAGCGCGAAGCGCTGACGGAGAGGGTGGCTTATTTGGGGATTATTGCACGTGTCACCATAACCCTAGGAATATAAAAAATCACCCTATTTCATATGATAAAATTTAAAGAGAAATTAAATGAGTGAATATGATGATTATTTAGAAGAATATGTTTATAAATACACACTGATTGATTACATGCACAAGTATAGAATAATAATATTCTTCACTGCATGCGTTGCCGTGTATTCATTTTATTCATACGTCCGCGGCGCGCAAAGGGCGGATGAGGCTGAAATTGCGGGATTTGTCTCTGTTGAGGAGATGGATCAAGCGAATTTGGTTGGGGTGTATAACAAGTCTACTTACGAGCGTTACCTGAAAGATGTTGAAGAATCTCAGAAAAAAAAGTTCAACCGAGAATATGAAGCGAAACAGTGCGAGACTTACAGGCAAGTTCGGGATGAATGCGCAACAGCTGGTGATATGGAAACCTGCATGAAAATAAGGGCACCATCTTGTGCTGGCGAGGAGCTTATTGACAGTTCTCGAAAGCTATCCGAAGCATATAAAAGATTTTATAATGGCGCAACGAATTGATATTTAAGTTGGACGAATCCCGGTGGCAGTGCACTTGATTTTTAATTCCGGTGAGAATTCCGGTGACAGTGCACTTGGGGTTACGGTGACACGTGCACTAACCCCCAACGCCCTCACTCACCGCAGCAGTTCACTAACCAGCGAAGGCTTCCGCGCAATCATCGCCAGAGGCACTTGCGCGGGCCAGTAGGCCGGCGGCGGCCTTGTTCCCAGTTGAGCAGCGTCCTCTGCGCCACGCCGATGCTGCGCGCGAAGGCGCTTTGCGAAAGGCCGGTGCTGGCGCGGATGGCTGCGACATCGACTTCGGGCACTTCCACCTTGTCCACCACCGCGCCCACCTCGCGGCCTTCCGCGAAGGCGAGGGCCTCGGTTAGTCCCTGCTTGATGCTTTCGTAGAAGCTCATTGCCGGCATTCGCCGCTCTTGCCGGAGTTGCGGTGACTTCTGAACTAGTCCCCAAATCGCTGTCCTACAGCCAGA
>CANCET010000148.1 GCA_947375105.1 Sphingomonadaceae bacterium | reverse complement strand
ATGCCCGACATGACCGTGGCCGCCGCGAGGTTCACAGCAGTGATGCCCCCGCCGCAGAACCGGTCCAGCGTGGTGCCGCTGGCGCTGATATCAAAGCCTGCCGCAAGCGCGGCCATGCGGCCCAGATCGCCGCCCTGCTTGTCGACCTGCGAGGAGGTGGACCAGATGATGTCGTCCACCGTGCCGGTATCGAGATGGTTGCGCTCGGCGATGGCCTTCATCACCGTGGCGGCGAGATGCTGCGGGTGCAGGTGCGACAGCGCGCCCTTGCCGGGCTTGCCAACCCCGCGCGGGGTACGGACGGCATCGATGATATAGGCTTCGGCCATGGACTCTCTCCCAAATGCGTTAATCAAGCGATTAAACTGGGGGAAGGCGCTGTGCAAGGGGGAAGGTTGCCGAGCGGATCAGGGCTGGCCGGATCAGGGCTGGCCGGATCAGGCCTGTTCGGCCTCGGCCATCGCTTCCGCTTCCGCTGCGGCCGTTGCCGCCTCTTCGGCGAGCAAGCGCAGGGCTTTTGCGGTGTCTTCCAGCAAGCGCGCGCTCAGTGGCCGTTCCAGATTGGCGAACCGGCGGAGCGCGCGTTCGTCGATGCCGAGGCGGCGCGAGGCGGCGGTGATGCCGCCGAAGACCTGGATGCAGTGTGCGAGATGCTCTGCGAGTTGCTGCTGGGATGAACCCGTCATGTGTTGCCCTTTTCGCCCTTGCGGGCCTTGCATGTGAGGCGCGGGCCGTGAAAACAGCGGCCTTGCGCAGATTTGCGCCTATAGGATCAAACATGGCCGCAGCGGAAGACGATCAAGTCCTGAGCCGGGCGCAGCGGCGGGCGCTGCGCCGGATATACAATGGGCGAACGGTGCCGATCGTGGTCGATGGCAGGCCGTTCCTGACGTTTCGGGAAGCGCGGGACTGGTTGCAGTCGCTGCCCGTGGCGACACGCGATGCGGCCTGCGCGGCGATGATCGCGCAAGCGAAATAGCGCGCCGTGCAGTGTGCGGTGCACGCGCCATATGCCTCCGGGGTCACTCGACAGCACCGCCCCATCGACCTTATGCTGCGTGCCTGATCCGCACCCGAGGAGACACGCCGTGCTGCATGCCGAACTACTGGAGCAGGCCCGCAGCCTCGAGCCGCAGATCACGGCGCTGCGGCGGGCGATCCATGCCGAGCCTGAGCTGGGGCTGCACACGCCGCTGACGCGCGACAAAGTGCGCGCCGCGCTGGCGCATCTGCCGCTGACGTGGCGGGAAGGGCCTTCGACGACCGGGCTGGTGGCCACCTTGAAGGGTGGGGCTGGGGCCGGAAGGCGCGTGCTGCTGCGCGGGGACATGGACGCGCTGGAAATGCCCGAGGAGACGGGTCTGGAATTTTCCTCGCAGTTTGCCGGGCGGATGCATGCCTGCGGGCACGATGCCCATACCGCGATGCTGGCGGGCGCGGCGGAGCTGCTTTGCGCGCGGGCGGAGACGCTGGCGGGCGAAGTGCAGTTCATGTTCCAGCCGGGCGAGGAAGGGCACCATGGCGCGCGGTTCATGATCGACGACGGGCTGCTGGAGCCGCGCGCGGATGCGGCCTTTGCGCTGCACATCATGCCCAACAGCCCGCACGGGATCGTGGCGGGGAAGGCGGGACCGCTGCTCGCTTCGGCGGACCGCTTCGAGATCACGGTGCAGGGCGATGGCGGGCACGCTTCGATGCCGCACGACACGCTCGACCCGATCCCGGTAGCCTGCGAGATCGTCAGCGCGATTCAGGCGATGGTGACGCGGCGGTTTTCGGTGGCCGATCCGGTTGTGGCGACGGTTTCCAAGATCGAGGCGGGGACGGCCTACAACGTCATTCCGGACAGCGCGCATCTGCTGGGCACCTTGCGCACGCTGTCCGCCGCCAATCGCGAGCGGCTGCGTGAGGAGCTGGCGCGGCTGGCAGACCATATTGCAGCGGCGCATGGGCTGACTGCGACGACCGTGATCGTGCCGGGCTTTCCGGTGACGGTGTGCGATGCGCGCGCGGTCGATCTGGGCGAGGCGGTGGCGCGCGAGCTGGCGGGCGCGGACAAGTTCCTGCGGCTTTCGCACCCGATCATGGGCGCGGAGGACTTCGCTTATGTGCTGGAGCAGACGCCCGGCGCGATGTTCTTCCTCGGCGTGGCGCACGAGGGCGCGGATTGGAAAAGCTGCTGCTCGATCCACTCGACGCGGATGATGCTGGATGAAAGCGTGATGCCGCTGGGCAGCGCGGTGCTGGCGGGATGCGCGGAGCGGTTTCTGGCGCATGGCTTTGCGTGATGGGGTTCGACTGGGCAGTGGCATTGGCGCGGCTGATCTGACAAAGGCGCCATCCATGGAAAACCGGGTTCTGCCGCTGAGCGGCATTCACAACTTTCGCGACTATGGCGGCTATCAGGCGCGCGGGGGCACGCTGCGTGCTGGCCGGCTGTGGCGTTCGGGGCATCATTTCGATGCGACTCCGGACGACCTCGATGTGGTGCACCGGATCGGAATTGCGCGGGTGATCGACTTGCGCGGTGATAGCGAGCGCGCCTCGTTCCCGTGCCTGCGGCATGAGCAGTGGGCCGGCCAAGTGGTGTTCTATCCCGGCGAAACGGCTGGCGATCATGGCCGGGCAGTGCATGACGAGGCGGCTGCGGGCGTGCGCACAGCGGACGATGCGCGCTATGCGATGCTGAAGCTGTACGACAAGCTGCCGTACCGCCCAGTGCTGGTGGGGACGTTCCGGCTTTATCTGCAGACGCTGGCAGACGATCACGGGCCGAGCCTGCTGCACTGCTTTGCAGGCAAGGACCGCACCGGCGTGGGCGCGGCGATCGTGCACCGGCTTCTGGGCGTGCATCCGGATGACGTGATGGCCGATTACCTGCTGACCAACACGGCGGGCAATTCCGAGGCGCGGATCGCCGCGGCGGCGACCAATGTGCGCGCGAGCTTCGGGCCTTCGATGACCGACGATGCCCTGCGAACGATCATGGGCGTGCAGCCGGAGTTTCTGGAAAGCGCCTTCGCCGCGATGGAGCGCGAGCATGGGACGTTCGAGGCTTATGCCGAAGCGGTGCTGGGCGCGGATGCGGCGCTGGTGGCGCGGATGGAAGAGCGGCTGGTGGTGTGAGCCCTCGCCCCAACCCCGCTCGCCCTGAGCGCATCCTGAGCGCATCCTGAGCGCATCCTGAGCTTGTTGAAGGACGAAGGGTGCTGGCGCTACCGGTGTGCAGGATGCTGCGACAGGCTCAGCATGAGCGGGCCTTGGGGATAGCCTCCCGGTTTCCGGGTCTATCGATCTAATACGCCGCCCTTGTCATCACCACCGCATCGAACCGGCGGTCGGCGAGGTCATCCGGCGTGATCCAGAACTGGTAGACGCCTTCGCCGAAGTGGTGGCCGATGCCTTCATTCGAGGACAATTCGAGGAGGAGGAGGTGCGTGGCGGCGATCTCCTGCTCCTCGCCCTGCACGTCGCTGAAGGGGGCGAGCATGCGGTCGGGCGTGGGTACGTGGATGCCGCCTTCAGGGGTGCGCTGGGCGAGGACGTGGCGGTAGGCCACGCGGGCGGCGATTTCGGGCGGGAAGTTTGCGGCAACCTCGGGCGAGGCGTGGAGCGTGGTTTCGAGCGCAGCTTCGACCGCACCGGGCGCGACGAGCCGGGTGAGCGGCTTGTGGCCGGCGAACCAGTCCCAGAACGCCTTGCGCACCGGCGGGGCGATGGGCGCGAGCGCGGGGTTGCCCAGCGCGTGATCGAACCAGGCCTGCGCTTCCTCGCGAACCCTTGCGATTTCGGCCGCGCGGCCCGCCTCGTCGAGATCGGGATAGAGCGATGCGCGGGGGCTGCGCAGCGCGCGGTCCGCAGCCCGCACGAGCGCGGCGGAAGCGGTCTGGATCGCCAGCCAGTCCTGCGGGAAGCCGGGCCAGGGCGCGATGAGGGTTTCGCCATCCTCGCCAAGGAAATCCTGCGGGGAGAGCGGTTCGGGGAGACGCGCGGCCTCATGTCCCTGTGCCTCCAGCAAGGCCTCTGCCACTTCGCCGCCGCCGCTCCATGAGGGAGGCGAGCCGGTTTCTGCTGCGAAATCCTCCGGGACTTCGGGAACGGCGATGCGCACAGGCTCGAACGGCCAGCGCGGGAGGAGCGGGATGCCGTGGGCGGGGGTGAGCGCCCAGGGCCAGATATGAGCGGCCTCGTCGCCATAGGCGGCCTTGAGATCGACCGGCGGGGCGAGTTCGCGCCAGGCCATGCCTTCGTAGCCCTGCTGCCAGACCACGCGGAACGCATCGCCCGCGCCCCATTCGAGATCGAGGAACAGGGCGAGCACGCCGCTATCGGGAAGCAGGCCCAGCCGCGCTTCACCCGGCACGGCGGCGAGATCGACCTGCAGGATGAAATGAAGTGCCTTGCCGGTGTCGGGATCGCGCGGCCATTCGAGCGTGCCGGGCACCAGCGGTGTGCCGCCGAAGAAGCTGCGGCTGCCAGTGCCAAGATCAGGCGGGAAGTACTGGCGGAAGACCACGGCCTGACGCGTGGCGGCGGCGAGGGGGGTTGGCCTTGCAGGGTGCAGCGCTTCAGGTTCCGGCTGGGGTCCCGGCTCTGGTTCAGGCGCCGGTTCATGCACGAAGGGCATGGGCGCGCGGTTGGCGGCCTCCGCCTCGGCCAGCGAGGTGGCGGAGATCAGGCGGCTGCGGCTGGTCTTTTGCGGCGGGGCTTCGGCTTCCGGCTCGGGCTCGGTAGCTTCCTCGCCGGCCTTGCGGCGCTTGACCTTCTTCGGCTTGGCCGGCCTGGGTTCCCGCAGCGCGCGCTGGCGCAGCCAGTACCAGATCAGCGCGACAAGCCCCAGCGCGCTGACAATGAAGATGGCGAAAATTACGACAAGAGCCGACACGCGTTCACCTTTCCGGTGTTACGCTGCCGTAATAGGCGCAAACCTGCAAGAAATGGTTGATCCGGGGTGAAGGGGGGGCGCTGCGCCTTCGCGCTCTGGATCCCCGCCTGCGCGGGGATGACGAAAAGGGAGGCGGGGTGACGAAAGGGGAGGCAGGGGTGACGAAAGGGGAGGCGGGGGCGCTCAACAAAAAGGGGCGGGAGATCGTCCCGCCCCTCTTCAATCGGATCTAAAGCCGATCAGGCCTCGGTCGCCATCGCGGTTTCGAGGTTTTCGACGATGGCTTCGAAGAACTTCTCGGTGGTCATCCACGGCTGGCTGGGGCCGATCAGGATCGCGAGGTCCTTGGTCATCTTGCCGCTTTCCACCGTCTCGACGCAGACGCGTTCGAGCGTTTCGGCGAACTTCACCACTTCGGGGGTCTCGTCGAACTTGCCGCGATAGATCAGGCCGCGCGTCCACGCGAAGATCGAGGCGATCGGGTTGGTCGAGGTGGCCTTGCCCTGCTGGTGCTGGCGGTAGTGGCGCGTCACGGTGCCATGCGCCGCTTCGGCTTCCACCGTCTTGCCATCGGGCGAAAGCAGAACCGAGGTCATCAGGCCGAGCGAGCCGAACCCCTGCGCCACGGTGTCGGACTGCACGTCGCCGTCATAGTTCTTGCAGGCCCAGACGAACTTGCCGCTCCACTTCAGGGCGGAGGCGACCATGTCGTCGATCAGACGGTGTTCGTAGGTGATGCCAGCGGCATCGAACTGCGCCTTGAATTCGGTCTGGTACACTTCCTCGAACAGATCCTTGAAGCGGCCGTCATAGGCCTTGAGGATGGTGTTCTTGGTGGACAGATACAGCGGCCACTTGAGGTTGAGCGAGTAGTTCATCGAGGCGCGGGCGAAATCGCGGATCGAATCGTCGAGGTTGTACATCGCCATGGCGACGCCGGCGCTCGGGAAATCAAACACGTCGAGATCGATCTTCTGGCCGTCATCGCCGTCCCACACGAGGCGCAGCTTGCCCGGGCCCGGGATCAGCGTGTCGGTCGCCTTGTACTGATCGCCGAACGCGTGGCGGCCGATCACGATGGGGTCGGTCCAGCCCGGAACCAGGCGGGGCACGTTCTGCATCACGATCGGTTCGCGGAAAACGACGCCGCCCAGAATGTTGCGGATCGTGCCGTTGGGCGATTTCCACATCTTCTTGAGGTGGAATTCCTCGACGCGCTGCTCGTCCGGCGTGATCGTGGCGCACTTCACGCCCACGCCATACTGCTTGATGGCATTGGCGGAATCGATGGTGATCTGGTCGTTCGTCTCGTCACGCTTCTCGACCGAGAGATCGTAGTACTTCAGATCGATGTCGAGATAGGGAAGGATCAGGCGTTCGCGGATCCACTGCCAGATGATCCGCGTCATTTCGTCGCCGTCGAGCTCGACGACAGGATTCTTCACCTTGATCTTTGCCATGGTTCGCGTGCCTTCCCGGGGAGAGGTTCAAAATTTGCCGTTCCTTAGCAGGCGCTTCGGTGCGCGCAAGCGGGGGACTTTCACCAAAGGGCAGGGGCACACGCGATTCGCCTCCGGCTCCGGACGTTTGAGTCTGGACAGGAGCCGGGCGCGGGCTCTAGGATTTAACCAAGCGATTAAGCGCCAGCATAGGAGAGATGCCGTGAGCGATGCACCAGAAGTCCTGACTGAAGTCGATGGCAACGTCCTGATCGTCACGATCAACCGGCCCGACGCCAAGAATGCGATGACCAAGGCGGCCGCCGAAGGGATCGCCGCTGCGATGGACCGGCTGGACGCCGAGACCGACTTGCGCTGCGCGATCCTGACCGGCGCTGGCGGCACGTTCTGTTCGGGCATGGACCTCAAGGGCTTCCTGCGCGGCGAACGGCCGAGCGTGCCGGGGCGCGGGTTTGGCGGGCTTTCGCAGTGGACGCCCAAGAAGCCGATCATCGCGGCGGTCGATGGCTACGCGCTGGCGGGCGGCATGGAACTGGCGCTTTCCTGCGATCTGATCGTGGCCAGCAAGGGTTCCAAGTTCGGCATTCCCGAAGCGAAGCGCGGCCTTGCGGCGGCGGCCGGCGGCCTGATCAAGCTGCCGCGCCAGATCCCGCCGCGCATCGCAATGGAACTGGCGCTGACCGGCGACTTCATCGATGCGGAGCGCGCCTATGCGCTGGGCTTCATCAACGAACTGACCGATGGGCCTTCGCTCGATGCCGCCAAGGCGCTGGCGGCGCGCGTGGCGGCCAATGGCCCGCTGGCGCTGATTGCCTCGAAAGCGATCGTGCGCGATTCGCACGAGTGGACCGAGGAGAACATGTGGGACAAGCAGGAAGCCTACATCGCCCCGGTGTTCACCTCTTCGGACGCGCGCGAGGGCGCGCTGGCGTTTGCCGAGAAGCGCAAGCCCAACTGGCAGGGCAAATAACGACCTGAACTGCCGCCAGATCGGTGCAGATGCCGGTCTGGCGGCGGGCCTGCCGCTGGTCTAGCCTGATCCCGCAAGGGGGATCGGCATGGACTTGCGGATGGGGCGGATTTTCGGCGCGGCACTGTGCCCGTTGCTGTGCTTAAGCCTGTGCGCCGGCATGCCCGCTGCGCCGCCGCCATGGGGGCATGCCGCCTTGCCGAAGACGGCGGGCCGCCCGATCCCGCCAACCTTGCGCGGCATTACCCTTGATTCGCCCGCGCGGCTGATCGCGCTCACCGCATCGGTGCGCGCGCTGCACAGCGTTCCGACCGTGCGGCTGGTGCTCGATCCCGGCACGCAGCCGCAGGACTATGCACCGGCCATCGACCGCCTGCGCGGCGCTGCCTATGTGATGGCCGAATTGACGGATTCCGTGGCAATGCGGCGCATTTCGGTGAGCGGAGTGAGGCAGCGCGCGCGGACCTTCGGCGCGGCGTTCAAGGACAGCGTCGACATCTGGGAAATCGGCAACGAAGTGAACGGCGCGTGGGTCGGCCGCAGCCAGGCCGAGATCGATGCGAAAGTGGGCGCGGCGTTCGACGTGATCCACGGCGAACTGGGCAAACCCACCGCGCTGACGCTCAATTACTGGGCCGGGCCGCAATGCTACGCCAAGCCGTGGGAAGTGACGCTGGATTATGCGCGGGCGATGCCCGAGCGGGTGCGACTGGGCGCCGATTATGTGCTGCTCAGCCTTTACGAGACGGCCTGCGATCCGGTGCAGCGGCCAACTGCGCGGCAACTGGCCGAGACGTTTCGCGCGCTGGCGGCGATTTTCCCGAACGCGAAGCTGGGCATGGGCGAGATCGGTGCGCAGGGTGTGGCAGACGGCCTGCCGGCCGAACCTTCCCTGGCCGAGAAGCAGCGCATCGCGCGGCGCTATTACGGCATGGACGCCGCGCTGCGCTCGAAGCTTGGCTCCAAGCTGGGCGCGCGGTGGGTTGGCGGTTATTTCTGGTG
>CANCET010000147.1 GCA_947375105.1 Sphingomonadaceae bacterium | reverse complement strand
TCGCGCGGAGGAATAAGCCGCGATGAGCGCTGATACTGAAACGGTGAAAGTGTGGGACCCGTTTGTGCGGGTGTTCCACTGGAGCCTGATCGTGCTGTTCGGGTTCGCGTGGTGGAGCGGCGAGAACCACGACATGGATCGTCACCGGCAGGCGGGCTATGCCATTTTCGCGCTGGTCGTATTCCGCGTGTTCTGGGGCTTCGCCGGTTCGCGCACCGCGCGGTTCGCGCAGTTCCTCAAGGGCCCGCGCGCGATCATGGCCTACCTCAGGACGCATGACGGCGAGACGCCTTCGGATGGGCACAATCCACTCGGCGGCTGGAGCGTGGCAGCGCTGCTGGCGGTGATACTGGCGATCACGCTGGCGGGGCTTTTCGCGGTCGATGTCGACGGGATCGAATCCGGGCCAATGGCGGACTGGGTGAGCTTCGATGCGGGCCGCATGGCTTCGAAGTGGCACGAAACCGTGTTCAAGGCGGCGCTTGCGGTGATCGCGCTGCATGTTCTGGCAATCGGATATTATCAGGTGCTCAATGCGCAAAACCTGATCGGCCCGATGATTACCGGGCGGCGGGACCGAGCCAAGGGCGAGAGCACGCCGGACGTGAAGTGGTCGCTGGTTGCCGTGCTGGCGGGGATGGCGCTGGTTGGCGCCCTGACGTGGGCAGTGATGAGCGGGTTCAAGCTGGGCTGAACACAGTGCGTTCGGCATTCCCGCGAAGGCGGAAATCCAGCGCGGAATGCCGCCCAGGGCAGACTGCCCTATCGGCCGCGCTGTTGCGCTCTGGGCCCCCGCCTTCGCTGGGGTGACGAAACTTCAGGAAAGCCGTTCAGGCACCGCTTGCGCTTCTTCGGCCAGCGTCTCGGCGGTCATGACCGCTTCCCATGGGAACACGAACCAGCTCTTGTCCTCGGCGCGGTCGATCACTTCGGCGGTATAATCGACGCGCGCCTTCGAGCGGCAGTTGTCCTTGAGCACGGCGAAGCGCAGGTTGTCGGGATTGCAGCCGTTTTCCGCGAGGAGATTGCGGATGTAGACGATGGTGCCGCCGCTGTCGTTGATGTCGTCGACGAACAGGAGCCGCGTGCCGGTGGTGGACTTGTCGGCCACTTTGCCCAGGAGTTCGTCGGCAAAGCCGGGAACCTTGGACGAGTGATCGATCGACAGCATCGGCACTTGCAGTTCGTGACTGATGTAGACCGCGGGCACGAGCCCGCCGCGACCTATGCCGATGATGAAATCGGCTTTCCAGCTGTCCCCCGCCAGCAGCTTCGAGAGCTTGCGCACGCTTTGCAGGAAATCCTCGTAAGGGATGTAGTTCAGCACGGGGGCTGCGGTATCGGTCATGTCGGGTCGGGTCCGTTGGTCGCGCGGCAAAGGACAGCGGTTACCGGTTCGGCGCGCTGATCGCAATTGCCGGATAGGGGCGTTTTCAACGGGTATTGCGCATTGGGTGGGTGGGGTCCCGCGTTTGCAGTTGCGCAAACCGGATCGAGGCCATAGTCTCGCTGCAGTGCAGCATTCGGCGTGGGGCAAGGACGCATGGTTGGGGGCAAACGGGCAGCGGCAAAAAGCGCGGTGAGCGCGGCGCTGCTGGCTGTGATCCTCGCCGCAATCCCAGCTACCGCTTGGGCCGGGCCGGTTCTTGATGATCCGGCGCGCGAAGCGGCGGTTGCCAAGCTGATCGAGGATGCGCGGGAAAGCCCGCCCGCCTTGCGCGTGCTGCTGCGCGGCATGCCCAAGGGCGGCGATCTCCACAATCACCTTGGCGGGGCAATCTATGTCGAGGATTTCCTGACGTGGGCGGGCGCAAAGGGTTGGTGCGTGGATGCGGGCGGGCTGGGCGTGGAGCCGCCGCCGTGCCCGGCGGAGCGCGGGATAGAGGTCTACGCCGCGAGCAATGAGTTCGGCATGGACCGCCTGATCGACGGGATGTCGACGCGCGCGTTCCAGCGCGGGGTTGGCGCAAACGACGTTTCCGGGCACACCCAGTTCTTCCGCTCGTTCGAACGCTTCGGGAAGATGAGCGGTGAGACGGCGAAGATGCTGACTGCGGTGCGGCGCATCGCGGCGGGCGACAACGTTTCGTATCTCGAGCTGGATCACAACACCAACACGCTGGTCGCGGTGGTGCGCGCGGCGGGCGATGCGCCGTTGGCGGAGGCTGATCTTGCGGCGGTTTACGCGCGTGAGGCGCAGGACTTCGCGCCGCTGGTGCCCCGTGCCCGTGCCGAACTCGATGCGGACGAGGCGGCTGCGGCCAAGGCGATGGCTTGCGGCACACCGGCGGCGGAGCCTGCCTGCGCGGTCGCGGTGCACTACTTGTTCCAGGCGCTGCGCGCACTGCCGCCGCGGCAGGTCTATCGCTCGCTGATCCTCGGCTTCATGATGGCGGATGCCGATCCGCGCTTTGTCGGCGTGAACATCGTGATGCCGGAAGACGCGTGGCTGGCGCGGCGCGACTACGGCCTGCACATGGCGATGATCCGCTTTCTGGCCGCGAAGTATCCGCGCGTGAAGCTGTCGCTCCATGCGGGCGAAGTCACATTGGGGCAGGTGCCGCCGCAGGATCTGAAGTATCATATCGCTGAGGCCGTTGCGGCGGGCGCAAAGCGGATCGGGCACGGCACCGGCATCGCCTTCGAGGACAAGGCCGAGGAGACCATGGCGCGGATGGCGCGGGACGGCATCGCGGTGGAGATCAATCTGACCAGCAACGCCGTGATCCTCGGCGTGAAGGGGGCGGATCACCCGCTGAACCTCTACCGCGCGCATGGCGTGCCGGTGGTGCTATCGACCGATGATCAGGGCCTGCTGCGCTCTGACATGACCAACGAATATGTCCGCGCTGTGCGCGAGCAGGGGCTGACTTACCGCGAGCTCAAGCAGATCGCGCGGGCGGGGCTTGCCTATTCGTTCGTGCCCGGCGGCGCGCTCTGGTCCGATCCGGTGGCACTTGTGCCGGTGCCTGCCTGTGCTGATTTTGCCACACCTTCCTGCGCCAAGTATCTGGCGGGCAACGAGAAGGCGCGGTTGCAAGCCGATCTTGAACACCATTTTGCGACTTACGAAGCCGAGCGTCTGGCGCGGGCCAAGAAGGTGTCTTAAGGTCGTAATACGAGTTGCCGTTTCGGTGGCATGATAACAAGCGGGTGCGCCCAGCCTCGGGGATGTCGCAATGCGGCATGGCGGCTGGGAAGATAATCCGGTGGTTTGCGGGAGAGGCGCGGTTCAACCACGCGCGTTGCAGTCTTCACGGCAGGTGAGGACGGGGCGCCTTATGCATACCAGGGGGTTATCTCAATGCACTATCCGATCAGATTCGCGCAGATCTCTGCGCCGCGCAGCCTTGTAAAAGGTCTGGCCCTGCTCCTTGGTTGCACCGCGCTGACCGCGCCTGCCCTAGCGCAGGAAGCCCCGGCCGACGAGCCGCCCGCCAAGGAAGAGATCGTCGTCATCGGCTCGCTCGGCGCGCTGCCGGTGAAGGATGTCGGCTCGATCTTCGGCTTCGACAAGAACCTCGTCGAAACCCCGCGTTCGGCCTCGACCATTTCGAAGGAGCAGATGGAACGCTTCGGCGTCAGCGAGATCTACGATCTGGTGGCGCAGGCCCCGGGCACGTTCACCAACTCCTTCTTCGGTGTCGGCGGCGCGCTTGATATTCGCGGCACCCCCGGCGAAGTCTACTTCCGCGGCGTGCGCCGTCTCGACAATCCGGGCAACTACCCGACCCCGATCGGCGCTTCGGACCGCATCGACATCGTGCGCGGCCCGGCCTCGCCGATCTACGGTCCTTCGAAAACCGGCGGCTACATGAACTTCGTGCCCAAGTCGGCCCGCGTGGCCAAGGGCAAGTACATGGACAGCGCCGCTGGCCAGATCTCCTACACCGGCGGCAGCTGGAGCAAGAGCGTGCTTTCGGCCGAACTGCGCGGCCCCGGCAAGCTTGGCAGCCAGGCATTCGGCTACAGCCTCTACGCCGAGGTCGAGGATTCGGGTTCGTACTACCGCAACATGAACACCAAGCAGACCATCCTGCAGGCTTCGTTCGACACCGACATCACGCCCAATCTGCGGCTTGAATTCGGCGGCATGTACCAGAACTACAAGGGCCAGCAGAACGGCGGCTGGAACCGCCTGTCGCAGGACCTCGTCGACAAGGGCACCTATATCACTGGTTCGGCCAAGCCGCTCGACACCAGCGGTGACGGCAAGATTTCGCCCGACGAATTCGATGCAGCCGGTTCGTTCGGCGTGTTCGGCTCGTTCCCCTGCGGTACGCCTGGCGTGAGCCCGGTCGGCCCGCTCGGCATGACCGACGCGTGCCTCAAGGCGAACTACCCGCAGCTTGCGCTGACCAATGCCGGCACCGCGACGCTGAGCCGCCGCAACACGCTGACCGGCCCCAACGACAAGCTGTGGAACAAGGCAACCACCGCCTACATGGACTTGATCTGGGACGGGGGTAACGACCTCGAGGTCAAGAACCAGCTGTTCTACGACGCCTATGACAACATCAACGAGAACGCTTACGGCTTCTCGCAGTTCCACAACTCCTACGTCATCGAGGACAAGATCGTCCTCTCGAAGAAGTTCACCAACGAGGTGGGCAAGTTCTCCATCCAGCTCTCGCCTTCGGTGCGCTACACCGACTTCCTGCACGGTGACGACTTCGATTACGAGTACTTCCACCGCGTCGACCTGACGAAGGGCTATGATGCGCTTTCGACGCGCCTGCTCTCGACGCAATCGGGCAAGAACTATTCGACCTACCTCAAGGGCTACTACACCGACTGGGCGTTCGCCGGCCTGACCGATCTTGATTTCAACTTCGGTCTCGATATCACGCTGGGCGCGCGCTACGACAAGATCCACGGCAAATCGACGAGCGATGCCACCCGCACGCGCTCGGCAGATGGCACCTCGGCTTCGGCCAGCAAGGGCGCATGGTCGTGGTCGGCGAGCGCCAACTACCGCCTGCCGTTCGGTCTCGTCCCCTATGGCACGATCTCGCGCCAGTCGGTGGTGATCGCCGGGCAGGGCGCGGAGCTCGATCCGTCGAACCTCAAGGCCGACACCTGGATCAGCGCCTCCAAGCTCTATGAAGGCGGCATCAAGGGTTCATGGCTGAACAACCGCTTGTATGCAGCAGTCTCGATCTACAAGCAGAGCCGCGTCGACTACAACGCGCAGTCGATCACGGTGAACCAGGCGGTCGAGACCAAAGGTCTCGAGGCGGAAATGCGCTGGTCGGTGGACCGGCACTTCCTCGTGACCGGCGCGTATACCCGCACCAACGTCTACAACCTGACCGGGCTCAACGACGGTTCGCTGTTCAGCTTCTTCGGGATCGCAGACCTGAAGAACGTCAAGGATCCTTCGCTATTCCTCGGCGGCCAGCTGTTCGGCCTGCTGCCAGTCACGAACAAGGATCAGTCGCGCCGTGCGGGTATCCCGAAGGACCTGTTCTCGGCCACCGCAACCTACTCGTTCGACAACGGCATCGCGTTTGCGGGCAGCGTCAGCCACGTACCGTCGGTGTTCTCGGGCCAGTCGCAGGCGGTGCATCTGCCGGCCTACACGCTGGTCGATGGCAGCGTGTCCTATGCCAAGGGGCCGTGGTTGCTGCGTGTCGTCGTCAAGAACCTGACCGATGCGAAGTACTTCCGCGCCAACTTCACGGAGCTGTTCGGCGGCACGATCGCGCTGCCCGAGCGTCCGCGCAGCTGGCAGGCTTCGGTCGTCTACAAGTTCTGACCGGCCATGGGGCGAGGGGTGGCAGGCGCTGCCCCTCGCACCCGCATCTGACATGATTTGAGGGTGATCCAACCCATGCGCTTCCTCGCGCGTCTTGCTGGCATTGCAGCCTCGCTTTTCCTTCCCGCAGCTGCTTGGGCAGCGCCGGTTACCGATGCCGCCACGCTGGCGGCGGTGAGGGCCTGCGCGCCTGCTCGGCCCTGCAGTGCGAAGCTGCCGGTGCGTGTCGTGGTCGTCACCATGTTCGAGATCGGCAAGGACACGGGTGACAAGCCGGGCGAGTTTCAGCTGTGGAAGGAACGCCGGCATCTGACCGAAACGCTGCCGTTTCCGCAAGGTTGGCACGATCTGGCCTATGATCCGGAAACCGGCGTGCTGGCGATCGTGACCGGCATGGGGTCGATCAAATCAGCCACTGCGGCACTGGCGCTGGGGCTGGACGAGCGGCTCGATCTTGCCAAGGCCTATTGGCTTGTGGCGGGGATTGCCGGGATCGATCCGGAAGATGCCTCGGTCGGTTCTGCCGCTTGGGCGCATTACCTGATCGATGGCGACATGGCGCACGAGATTGATGCGCGCGAAATACCGCAGGACTGGAAGAGCGGCTACTTCGCGCTGCACAGCAAGGGGCCGATGGATCCGACGCCGCTCGATCCGGTGAACGGCGAGATGTTCGCGCTCAATCCAGCTCTTCAGGACTGGGCCTTTGCACTGACGAAGGACATGGCGCTGCCCGACGATCCCCGGATAGCGGCGGCGCGCGCACACTTCGCCGGCTATCCCAATGCGCAGAAGCCGCCGTTCGTGTTGAAGGGCGACAATCTGGCGGCGATGACCTTCTGGCACGGCGCAATGATGACGCAGTGGGCCAATGACTGGACCAAGTTCTGGACGCGCGGGAAGGGCGAATTTGTCACTTCCGCGATGGAAGAAACGGGCACGTTCCAGTCCATCGAGTACCTCACCAAGGTCGGCCGTGCGGACCGCGACCGCGTGATGGTGCTGCGCGCAGGCAGCAATTTCACCATGCCGCCGCCGGGGGTGGATGCCGCGACCTATCTGCTCAGCGAGAACCAGGGCTATGCCGGGATGACCGCGGCGCTGGAGAGTCTGTACCGCGTGGGCGGCAAGGTGGTGGACGAGATCACCGGGCACTGGGATCGTTTCGGTCCGGCACCGCCGAAATGACGGGCGGCTGCTGACATGACGCTGACGCTCATCCGCAACGCTGCCGTTGTCGCGGCCATGGACGATGCGGGGAGCGAGATCGCGGGCGGCGCGGTGGCGATACGCGACGGCGTGATCCTGGCCGTGGGCACGACCGCCGAGCTGGCGCCGCTGGCAGGCCATGCCGATGTGATTATCGAGGCGGCGGGCTGCGTGGTCACGCCCGGCCTCGTCAACACCCATCACCATCTCTACCAGACACTGACCCGCGCGGTGCCCGGCGCGACCGAGGCTTCGCTGTTTGGCTGGCTCAAACGGCTCTATCCGATCTGGGCGCGCTATACGCCCGATGATGTGATGGCGGCGACGCAGCTGGGCCTGGCCGAGCTTGCGCTTTCGGGCTGTTCGCTGAGCAGCGACCACCTCTATCTTTTCCCCAATGGCGTGACGCTGGATGACACGATCCATGCTGCCGCCGGGATCGGGTTACGCTTTCACGCGACGCGCGGGAGCATGAGCGTGGGGGAAAGCGCGGGCGGCCTGCCGCCTGACAGTCTGACCCAGCGCGAGGACGCCATCCTCGCCGACTGCATCCGCGTGATCGACCGGTTTCACGATGCTTCGGACGGGGCGATGGTGCGCGTTGGCGTGGCGCCGTGCTCGCCGTTTTCGGTGAGCCGCGAACTGATGCGCGATGCCGCGCTGCTGGCGCGCGACAAGGGCGTGATGCTGCACACCCACTTGGCCGAGGATGCCGACGATGTGGCGTTCAGCCTTGAGCGGTTCGGGTGCCGGCCGGGGCAGTACGCAGAAGAACTCGGCTGGACCGGGCCCGATGTGTGGCACGCACACTGCGTGCAGCTCGATGCGGGCGAAATCGACCTGTTCGCGCGGACGCGGACCGGGGTGGCGCATTGTCCGGGTTCGAACTGCCGGCTGGGATCGGGTGTCGCGCCGGTGCGGGCGATGATCGATGCCGGTGTCCCGGTCGGGCTCGGTGTTGATGGATCGGCCTCCAACGATACGGCGAACCTGCTGGGCGAGGCGCGGCAGGCCATGCTGCTCCAGCGCGTGACGCATGGCGCGACTGCATTTGCCGCGCGCGAGGCGCTGAAGCTTGCGACGCGCGGCGGTGCAGCGGTGCTGGGGCGGACCGACCTGGGGCAACTGAAGCCGGGATTGCGCGGGGATATCGCAGTCTGGGACATGGCCGATGTGGCCTCGACCGGCACGTGGGACCTCGTCGCCGGTCTGGTGCTCGCGCCGCCCGGCGGGGTGCGCGATCTGTTCGTGGAAGGACGTGCCGTCGTGCGCGGGGGCGATCTTGTGCAGACGCCGCGCGCGCACATTCTGGGCGCCGCGCGCCGCTCGCTCGATAGGCTGATCGCCACCGGATAG
>CANCET010000146.1 GCA_947375105.1 Sphingomonadaceae bacterium | reverse complement strand
GCTTGGCGCGGATGTGGAGCGCGTCGGCGGCGACTGATGCCAACACTGGCGGAACTGACCTGGGTTTTCGCGCGGATCGGCTGCCTGAGTTTCGGCGGCCCGGCAGGGCAGATCGCGCTGATGCAGCGCGAGATAGTCGATGAACGCGGTTGGATCGAACAAGGCGCGTTCCTGCGAGCGCTCAACCTGTGCCATCTGCTGCCGGGGCCCGAAGCCCAGCAACTGGCGACCTGGATCGGCTGGCGGCTGCACGGGGTACGCGGCGGGCTGATCGCGGGGCTCCTTTTCGTACTCCCCGGTGCAGCCGTGATGCTGGCGCTGTCCCTGCTCTATGTCGCGGCGGCTGGCCTGCACTGGTTCGCCGCGCTGTTCCTCGGGGTCAAGGCAGCGGTGCTGGCAGTGGTGGTCCAGGCCCTGCTGCGCGTCGCTAACCGCGCGCTCGGGACACGCTTCAAGCTAGTGCTGGCGGCACTCGCGGCGGCGGCACTGACGCTTCTGCATGCGCCATTCCCACTCGTGATCGTGACGGCCGGGCTGGTCGGGGCGGCAGTGACGCGCTGGCGACCGGATTGGCTGGGCGCGCACCATGTCGCGCCATCATCCGCCCCGCTGCAAAGCCCGCGCCGGCTCGTGGCTGCAACCTTCGTGACCATCGCGGTTTGGCTAGCCATCTGGGCGCTGCCGTTGGGGCTGGTGTTTGTCCTGCTCGGACCCGATCACGTGTTGTGGCAACTCGGCCTGTTCTTTTCCCGCCTCGCTGTCGTGACGTTCGGCGGAGCCTATGCGGTTCTGGCTTATATGGCGCAGGCGGCTGTCGGTGGCTTCGGCTGGCTCTCGCCCGGGGAAATGGCCGACGGGCTGGGCCTCGCGGAAACGACGCCCGGGCCATTGATCATGGTCACGCAGTTCGTGGGCTTCATCGCCGCGTGGCGCCATCCGGGCGTGCTCTCGCCACTTGTCGCCGGCCTGCTCGGGGCCAGCCTTACGACATGGGTGACTTTTGCGCCCTGCTTCCTGTGGATCTTCGCGTGCGCGCCATGGATGGAGCGGCTGGAACATGCCGAGCGCCTTCAGGGTGCACTGGCGGCAATCACTGCAGCGGTGGTGGGCGTGATCGCCAATCTGGCGCTGTGGTTCGCGCTCCACGTACTGTTCCGCACCGTTTCGGAGGCCGGCTTGCCCGTCCTGTCGAGCCTCGATTGGAGGGCCGCCAGCATTGCCGTGGGTGCATCGCTGATGCTGTTCACCCTGAAGCGCGGGATCATGCCGACACTGGCCCTGTCAGCAGCCGCGGGTCTAGCGCTCTCCGCCTTCTAGGACCCGCGCCGCCAGCCAGAGCCGGATCGCCCCGGCGAGGCCGGGCGGCGTTTCTGCGCGAATGCGCTCCGCATCGATCCGCGCCACCAACGCATTGATCGGCACGCCTTCTTCCTCGGCCGCGCGCCGCAGCCATTCCCAGAACAGCGGTTCGATGCTGATCGAGGTCTTGTGGCCGGCAATCTCGACCGAATGCTTGACCGGAGGGTGGTAGGGAGCCTGCATCACCGGGCGATACGAATTATTCGGGGTAGCCCGCAATATGCGCAGTCCCTAAATCGGCACCATGCCTGGCGGATATCACGCACTCACCGAAAAAGAGAAGGAAACGCTGCGCCTTCTGCTGGGCGGCCACGATGCCAAGTCCATGGCGCGCCATCTTGGTCTTTCGGTCCATACCGTCCACGAACGGCTCCGCGATGCCCGCCGCAAGATGGCCGTTTCTAGCAGCCGTGAGGCTGCGCGGGCGCTCCATAGGATAGAGGGAATGACCCCCGAATTGTTGGGGGACAAAGCTTTGGGGGATGCCGCGCCGGTCTACGCGGCGCATTCCTTCGGGCAACCAGCGGGCCCTGATGACGACAGGCGCCGCACCCGCTGGATTGTCGGAGGACTTGCCATGACCATCAGCTTCGCCTTGCTTGCCCTGCTCGCACAAACCGGCACTTCGATACCGTCCGGAGTCGCGGAACTGGCCCCAACGCCGACGGTCCCTGTCGTCGCCGCCGCGCCAACCCCGGAGAGCAAGGCCGCCGCGACAGACGCCGCGCGGCGGTTCCTTGCCATGCTGGACCGCGACGACTGGTCCGCCAGTTGGCATGCCACGCACAAGTCATTCCAGCTGCTCAACACGGTCGATTGGTGGGCACAGGCCTCGCAGTCCGTGCGCGGCAGGATCGGCAATCCGATCTCCCGCGAACTTGCGACCGTGGATTTTACCGCCGCGCCGCCGAACGGCTACTGGATCATCGCCTTCAAGGCCGGCTACAGCAAGAAGCACGGCGTGACCGAAACGCTCCACATGGCGTCCGAAGGCGATGGCTGGAAAGTTGCAGCGATCACGGTCGATTGATGGGTCGGCATGCCCCGCCCCACAGGGGCGGGGCACATCGGTCAATACATATGCTGGCCGCCGTTGATGCTCATGGTCGAGCCGGTGACGAACGCCCCGTCTTCGGACGTGAGGAAGGCCACGCCGCGCGCAATCTCGTCCGCCTGACCGAGACGGCCGACCGGGATCTTTGCGACGATCTTTTCCAACACTGGCGCGGGCACCGCCGCGACCATGTCGGTATCGATATAGCCCGGTGCGATGGCGTTCACGGTCACGCCATACTTGGCCCCTTCCTGGGCAAGTGCCTTGGTGAAACCATGGATGCCGGACTTGGCGGCGGCATAATTGACCTGGCCATACTGTCCCGCCTGCCCGTTGATCGAGCCGATGTTGACGATGCGGCCCCAGCCGCGCTCGCGCATGCCGGGGAAGGTGGCCTTGGCCATGTTGAAGCAGCCGCCGAGGTTGATGCGCATCACCTCGTTCCAGTCGTCGAAGCTCATCTTGTGGAGCACGCCGTCGCGCGTGATGCCGGCATTGTTGACGACGATATCGATCGGGCCCACTTCGGCTGCGATCTGTCCGCACATCTCCAGGGTTGCCTCATGATCGCCGACATCACAGCGATAGGCCTTGATCCCGGTGCGCTCCGTAAAGGCGCGGGCTTTCTCATCATTGCCGGCATAGTTCGCAACGACCGTGCGTCCCTGTGCCTGAAGTGCGAGGGAAATGGCTTCACCGATACCCCGGGTCCCCCCGGTCACCACTGCAACACGTGTCATCAACATCTCCCTCGCCAGTTTATGGGCGCGAGGGTAATGGCAAGGTCGCTTGCGGACAAGCGCTTAGGCGGCAGTCATACGACTGCACCACAGCACTCTTGTAGCATGAAAATCAGAAGCGGAACTGGGTCCCGACATAGACCGCCTGGCTGTCCTTCTTGCCATCGGTCAGCGGGCGAAGCCGGTCACGCTCGGGCGAGTAGCGGACGCCGGCAGTCACATCGATATTGCGGGTAAGGCGATAGCTGCCGCCCAGATCAACCTGATAATCCGCCTGGCCTTCGAACGTGCGCGGGGTGTGACCCGCGTGGTCGCGCGTGTCGAGTTCGATACGCGGCGCAAGGCGTGCGGGCGCGCTGGCTGCCGACGCGGCAAAGCTGTCCTTGCGGCCAATCGCACGAAGATCGGGCATTTCGAGCCGCTGGATATCGAACTTCGCACTTTCGCGCGCGATACCCGGAGTGGCCGCGAAGCTCTGATAGCCGCGAGCGAGGCCGAGATTGTAGACCATCGGCGCAATCCGGACCGGCGCGACGCCCGGCGCTGCGACACCGGCAGGAAGCGCGGTGCGCACCACAAGCTCTTGCGCGCCGAGATCGCTGACTCGCACAGCAACAGTTACCGCGCGATCGGGGCGATTCTCCATGCCGGCAGGCGTGAAACGAAACAGCCGGACATGCCCCGCCCCGCGTCCCTGAAGCTGGGCCGCGATTTCGGAAACAAACTTGGGATCGACCGAAGCCGGCGTGAATGAACCGATGCCACCGCGCGCGGAGAGGCTGACAGGAACGGTAGCAAAACCGCCGGTCAGCGCGCTGCCAAGTGCAGGGGCAGCGCCCATGCCAAGGAGAGCGCAACCGAACAAAGGCAGCACGCGCGCGCGGACTGAACCGCGCGTTTTAGCTCCCTTGACCGCCTTGCCGCTCATCACCAGCCTGAACCTTCGCTCTGCGATCTCGCAGGGAACCATTCCCCTTGCGAATCCCGCAGTCCCATACTGTAGGCAGGACATACGGTGTCGGAATGATAATTTCCAGTGCCACAACGATTTTCTGACTGCTTCTGCGCGTGTAGCCGCAAACCTGTTGCGCGCAGCCCACAGCCCCTGCCGCCTCACCATCCTTGCGGCATCTGCCTCGATCAGCAGGCCGAGTGCCCGAAGTTCACAGCAATGCCCTTGCCGCGCGCGATACCGGGGTGATAGAGCGCTGCGGCAAGGCGCCTTCTGGCGCAGACTTCATGGGCAGGACATGCGGCTACGCCGCGCGGTGCCCATCAGCAAGGACAAGACGCAAGTGACAAAACGCCCCAGCTTTTCCGCCACGTTCGTCCGGGGCATCGCAACCGGCATGCTGGCGCTCGCCGCCACCGGGATGGTGGCCGGCTGCTCGCACAAGGCGCGCCCCAAGCTGGACCTCGCCGCGAGCAAGGTCACGACGATCGGCGTGAACGCCTATCTGTGGCGCGCAACGCTGGAATCGCTTTCGTTCATGCCCTTGGTGCAAACCGACAGCAACGGCGGAGTGGTGGTGACCGACTGGTACACCAACCCGCGCAATCCGGGCGAACGGATGAAGCTGACGGTCTCGATCCTCGATCAGGACCTGCGCGCCGATGCCCTGCGCATCGCCGCCAGCCGCCAGGTCAACCAGTCCGGCAACTTGGTGGATGCGCCCGTGCAGGCCGCCACCGTGCAGAAGCTGGAAGACATCATCCTGACCAAGGCACGCGATCTTCGTCGCCAGACGCTGGTCAAGGGCTGACGCTTGGGGTCAAGGGCTGAAGCTCGGGGTCAAAGGCTGACCCCGGCCCAGTCTGACGGTTGCACCGCTTCGCGCCGCTGCCTAGAGGGAGCGGCATGACTTCCGACCAACCAGAACCCGTTCGCTTCGAGCCCGCCCGCTTTGATCCGGGCAGCGCCGACCTGCGCTGGCAGCGCGCCTGGGACGAGCGCCAGACCTTCCGGGCAGATGACGCATCGCCCAAACCGCGCAGCTACGTGCTGGAGATGTTCCCCTATCCATCCGGGCGCATCCACATTGGCCACGTGCGCAACTACACGATGGGCGACGTGCTCGCGCGCTACAAGCGCATGCGCGGCTTCGAAGTGCTGCATCCGATGGGCTGGGACGCCTTCGGCATGCCGGCTGAGAATGCCGCGATGGAAAAGGGCGTCCACCCGGGCGGTTGGACCCGCGCCAATATCGCCAACATGAAGGCGCAGCTGAAGCGCCTCGGCTTCGCGCTCGATTGGAGCCGCGAGTTGGCGACGTGCGAGCCCGAGTACTACGGCCACGAGCAGGCCTTGTTCCTCGATCTGTATGCGGCCGGCCTCGTCACCCGCAAGGAATCGACCGTCAACTGGGACCCGGTCGACATGACCGTGCTGGCCAACGAGCAGGTGATCGACGGGCGCGGCTGGCGTTCCGGCGCGCTGGTCGAGAAGCGCAAGCTCAACCAGTGGTTCCTGAAGATCACCGAGTTTGCCGACGAGCTGCTGGAAGGCCTGTCCGGCCTCGACAAGTGGCCCGAAAAGGTTCGCACGATGCAGGAAAACTGGATCGGCAAGAGCCAGGGCATGCAATTCCGGTTCGACCTTTCGAACGGCGACTGCGTCGAAGTCTATACCACCCGTCCGGACACGATCTTTGGCGCCAGCTTCGTGGCGGTAGCTCCCGATCATCCGATCGCGCAGGGTGTCGCGGCATCCAACTGCGAAGCGGCCAATTTCATCGCGCTGTGCAAGAAGGGCGGGACAACCGCGGCAGAGCTGGAGACGGCGGAGAAGCTGGGCTTCGACACCGGCATCGGCGCGCGCCACCCGCTGACGGGCAAGTACCTGCCGGTCTACATCGCAAACTTCGTGCTGATGGAATACGGCACCGGCGCGATCATGGCCGTGCCGGGACACGATCAGCGCGATTTCGATTTCGCCACCAAGTACGGCCTGCCGATCCTGCGCGTGGTTGCGGGCGATCCGGCTGATGCCGACAAGCCTTTCGCGAACCAAGCGGAGGCCGGCGACGGCGTGCTGGTGAACTCCGATTTTCTGAACGGAATGGCCGTTGCCGCCGCCAAGGCCGCAATCATTGACCGCGCCGAAGCGGAGGGCTGGGGCGAGGGCAAGACCGTTTGGCGCCTGCGCGACTGGGGTGTTTCGCGCCAGCGCTACTGGGGCACACCGATCCCGTTCATCCACTGCGAAGTCTGCGGCGTGGTGCCGGTGCCGAAGAAGCAGCTGCCGGTCATTCTCCCTGAGGATGTCACCTTCGACGTGCCCGGCAATCCGCTCGACCGGCACCCGACTTGGAAGCATGTCGATTGCCCGCAATGCGGCCACGCCGCGCGGCGCGAGACTGATACGCTCGATACGTTCGTCGATTCGTCGTGGTACTTCCTGCGCTTTGCCAGCCAGCCGGGGGACCGGCCGTTCGATCCGGAAGCGATCAAGCGTTGGCTGCCGGTTGAGCAGTATATCGGCGGCATCGAACACGCGATCCTCCACCTGCTGTATGCCCGCTTCTGGACCCGCGCGCTGGCCCGGATCGGCAAGATCGAGGTGGCAGAGCCTTTCGCCAGCCTGTTCACGCAGGGGATGGTGACGCACGAGACCTATGAGAGGCGCAATCCCGAAAACGGCCAGCCGCTGTTCTACTCGCCAGCCGAGGTGGATCGCACGTCCGATGGCGCAACGCTCAAGGCCGATGGCGCGCCGGTCGAGGTCGGCCGCGTCATCAAGATGTCGAAGTCCAAGAAGAACGTGGTGGATCCCGACGAGATCGTTGCGAAGTACGGCGCCGACGCGATTCGCTGGTTCATGCTGTCCGACAGCCCGCCCGAGCGGGACTTGCCGTGGTCCGAAGCCGGTATCGAAGGCTGCTGGCGCTTCGTGCAGCGGCTGTGGCGCCTGTTCGGGCAGTATGACGCCTCTGCCGCTGGCGAGGACAAGGCATTGGACCGCAAGGCGCACCAGACCGTGCATGCCGTCGCTTCCGACATCGAGGCGCTGGGCTTCAACAAGGCGGTCGCGCGGATCTACGAACTGACCGGTGCGATCGAGAAAGCGGCGCCTTCGGCCAGCCGTTCGGAGGCAATCCGCAAGGTCCTGCTGCTGGTTGGCCCGATGATGCCGCATCTGGCCGAGGAAGCGTTTGCGACCTTCGGCGTAGGCCTGATTGCCGATGCCGCGTGGCCCGACGTTGATCCTGCCCTACTGGTCGACAATGAGGTCACCGTCGCGGTTCAGGTCAAGGGCAAGCTGCGCGACACGCTCACTGTCGCCAAGGGCACACCGCGCGAGGAACTCGAACGCCTTGCCCTCGCTTCCGACAAGGTGCAGCGTGCACTGGACGGAGCGGACGTGAAGAAGGTGATCGTGGTGCCCGACCGGTTGGTGAACCTTGTCGCCTAGAAGCCTCCTCATCGCGCTTGCGCCGCTGGCGCTCGTTGGCTGCGGTCTTGCGCCGATGTACGCGGGCGGCGGGCAAGGTTCGGTGGCCCGTGCATTGGCGGGCGTCGATGTCTCGGCGATCGAGGGCAAGGCCGGCTGGCTGGTGCGCGCCGCGCTGGTTGACCGGCTGGGTGCCGGTTCCGCCGGAACGCCGCGCTACCGGCTGGATGTTCGGCTCGATGAGCAGCTCCAGGGCCTTGGCCTGCTTTCCAACGATGCGGTAACCCGCGAGCGACGGACACTGCGCGCACGCTACCAGTTGGTCGATCTGGCCACAGGGGCGATCATCCTCGATGCGTCGGCGGGTTCGGATGCGGGCATCGACATCGTGTCGAGCGAGTATGCCGTGATCGCGGCCGAGCAGACCGCCCTTGAAAACCTGAGCCATGAAGTCGCCGACCAGATCGTCACCCGCGTAGCCACGAAGCTGCGCAAGGCGAACTGATCTCGGTGCCGCTGCCGCCCTCTCATTGCTGCCGCGCATGAAGGCGACCCAGAAGACGTTTGCAGGGCAGATGGCGCGCGCTGCCGCTGAGGCCAGCGTGTTCTATTTCTGCGGCCCTGACGAAGCTGGCGCGACCGATGCGGCGGAGCGGCTTGCCGCCCACATCGTCGCGCAGCAGGGGGCGTCCGAACGAGTCGACCGGGCGGGCGCGGACTTGCGCCGCGATCCGGTGCGCCTTGCCGATGAAGCCCGCTCGGTCTCGTTGTTCGGTGACAAGCGCTGCATTCATGTG
>CANCET010000145.1 GCA_947375105.1 Sphingomonadaceae bacterium | reverse complement strand
ACACGCTGCGTGTCGCCCGGCCCACGGCCATCTTCGCCAGATCCTGCGGGCAGCCGCTGGAGATCACGGCCAGTGCGCCAGGGCCTTCGAGCACAAGACCAAGCGCGCGCGAGGAAACCTCTACAACGCTGACCGGCAGCCCCTCACCGCGTGGCAATTGGGTGCCAGCGGGCTGCAGCGCATACCATTCGTCCGGCCCAAGGCAGGCGATGCCGTCCAGCGTATCACCGATCTTGCGGGGGAGCGCATGGCCGAGCACGCCTTCCAGCACCGCCGGATCACGCGCCCGCAGCGAATAGCGCGCCTTGTCCTCGGCATGCGAAAGCCGCGCGCCAAGGCCCTCAACCGGCTCGGTGCCCAGCTTCAGCTCTGCCGCCGAAACCGCGATCTCTGCGATCTCAACCATTGAGGCGGCTCCCTTCGGCGTCATAGAACATCGGCATCACCACCTTGGCGCTGATCGTCTTGCCCGGCATCGGAATGTACAGCGTCTCACCCATCCGGTCGCGCCCGCCCGCCACCAGCGCCATAGCGATGGAGCGGCCCAGCGTTGCGCTGTGATAGGACGAGGTCACGTGCCCGATCATCTTCATCGGCACCGGCTGGTTTGGATCGGCCACGATCTGCGCGCCTTCCTCCAGCACTTCCTGCGGATCATCGGTAAGCAGCCCGACCAGCTGCTTGCGGCCCGCCGCCACGATATCAGGCCGGCTCAGCGAACGCTTGCCGACGAAATCGGGCTTCTTTTTGCCCACGGCCCAGCCCAGCCCTGCGTCGTCCGGCGTCACCGTGCCATCGGTATCCTGCCCGACGATGATGAAGCCCTTCTCCGCGCGCAGCACGTGCATCGTCTCGGTGCCATAGGCCGCCGCGCCGTGCTTTTGCCCCTCGGCCCAGATCGCTTCCCACACCATGCGGCCATGCTGCGCCGGAACATTGACCTCGAAGCCCAGTTCGCCGGTAAAGCTCACGCGGAACAGCCGCGTATCCACGCCGCAGAACTTGCCCTCGCGAACGGCCATATGCGGGAAGGCTTCTGCCGAAAGGTCGATGCCTTCCACGAGCGGCGCGATTACGTCACGCGCCTTGGGGCCCTGCACCGCGATCACCGCCCATTGCTCGCTCGTGCTCGTGAGCCACACATCGAGATCGGACCACTCGGTCTGGAGGTAATCCTCCATCATGTTCAGCACGCGCGCCGCGCCGCCGGTCGTGGTCGTCAGGTGGAAGCGGTCCGGCGCGAGCCGCGCGGAAACGCCGTCATCGATGATGAACCCATGCTCGCCCAGCAGCAGGCCATAGCGGCAGCGCCCCGGCTCCAGCGACTTCCACGGGTTGGTGTACATGCGGTTGAGGAATTCCGCCGCATCGGGCCCGACGACTTCGATCTTGCCGAGCGTCGAGGCATCGAACAGGCCGACTGCCGAACGCACCGTGCGGCACTCGCGCGCCACCGCCGCGTCCATGTCCTCGCTCCCTTGCGGGAAATAGCGCGCGCGGCGCCACTGCGCGACATTCTCGTAGACCGCGCCATGGGCATCCGCCCAATCGTCGATTCCGGTCTTGCGCAATGGCTGGAACAGCGCTTCCTTGTGGTGCCCCAGCATCGCGCCGAAGCTCTGCGGCGTGTAAGGCGGGCGGAACGTCGTCAGGCCGATCTCGGTGACGGGGCGCGAAAGCACGCCCGAGGCGATCTGCAAACCGTTGAGGTTCGACGTCTTGCCCTGATCGGTCGCCATGCCGTTGGTGGTGTAGCGCTTGATATGCTCGATCGAGCGGAAGCCTTCCTGCACCGCAAGGCCGATATCGCGCGCCTTCACGTCGTTCTGGAAATCGACGAAAGCCTTGCTTTCATGCAGCGGCTTGGGCGCGGGCAGCAGCCCGACCGACAGCCCGTTGCCGAAGTCCCAATCACCGCCGCACGCGCCCACGCAGCGCAAGTTTTCATGCGTCTTGTCGGGCACATAAGCGCCCCAGCTATCGTCCCAGCGCAGCGAGCCCTTGGCATGGCTCCACAAGTGCACCGTGGGGGTCCAGCCGCCCGCCATCAGCACAGCGTCGCAGTCCAGCTTCTGGCCCTTGCCGACACCGGCAAGCGCGATGGTCACGCCCTTCACTGCAAGGCTGCCGGAAACCGAAGTCACTGCATAGCCCGGATAGCAGGCAATCCGCGCCTCGCGCGCGGCCTCGGCCAGTTCGGGCGCAATCTCGCGCCGCAGATCAACAATTGCCGCAATCGGCACGCCAGCCGCATGCAGCGCCAGCGCATCGCGCCAGCCGCTGTCATGCACCGCCATGACCACGATCTTGCGACCAACGGCCACGCCGTAGCGCAGCGCAAAGGTGCGCGCCGCGCTCGCCAGCATCACGCCGGGCACGTCGTTGCCTTCGAACACGAGCGGGCGTTCGATCGCCCCCATCGCCAGCACGACTTCCCCAGCGCGGATGCGCCACAGCTTCTCGCGCGGGCCTTCCGCGTCTTCCAGCGAAAGATGGTCGGCAAGCCGCTGGGCCGCGACCACGAAGTTCTGGTGATAGTGGCCAATCGCAGTCGTGCGCTCCAGCACCGTCACGTTGTCCATCGCAGCCAGCTTGGCGGTCGCCTCCGCGAGCCAGGCCCACTGCGCCGGATCGCTGAGCGCACCGCCGCCGATCTCTTCCTGCTCGTCGATCAGGAACACGCGCCCGCCGCTTGCCGCAGCCTCAAGCGCCGCCGCGATGCCCGCAGGCCCCGCGCCGACGACCAGCGTCTCGCAGTGTGCATAGGTTGCATCATAGTGGTCCGGATCGCGGGTCGTCGGGCTGTCACCCAGACCTGCCAGACGGCGGATGATCGGCTCGTAAACCTTCTCCCACGCGCCGCGGGGCCACATGAAGGTCTTGTTGTAGAAGCCCGCAGGGAAGAATGCGGACAGCATGTTGTTGACCGCGATCAGGTCGGTCTTGAGCGTGGGGAAGCGGTTCTGGCTCGTTGCGATGAGCCCGTCGTAGATGGCCACCGAAGGCGCCCGCAAATTGGGCGTCACGCGCCCGGGGCCGCGATCCACCGTCACCAGCGCATTGGGTTCCTCGACGCCTGCGCCCAGAATGCCGCGCGGCCGGTGGTATTTGAACGAGCGCCCGAACAGCATCTGGCCCTGCGCGAGGAGCGCCGAGGCCAAGCTGTCACCCACATAGCCCCACTGCGCCTTGCCATCGAAGGTGAAATTGCGCTTGCTGCGGCGGTCGACGCGGCCGCCATCCGCCAGACGAAAACCGCTCACTTGCGGGTCTCCCCGGCCTTGTAGGTTGCTTCAAAAACGTCCGTCACCGTATCGCGCACCGCATTGAAAAACCGTCCGCAGCCATGCGTGTGCCGCCACCGTTCATGGTGCCGTCCGCGCGGATTGTTGCGGATGTAGAGGAACTCCTCCCACTGCTCGTCGGAGTATGTGGAAGGGTCGACAGGCCGCGCGATATGCGCCTCGCCGCCGTAGACGAACTCGACCTCAGGCCGCGCTTCATCGCAATAAGGACAATGAATCAACAACATGGCTTGTGCCTCAGTGCGCGACGGCGGCAGCGGCCGCCTCGTCGATCAACCGGCCATTGCGGAACCGGTCGAGATTGTAGGGCGCGTTGATCTTGTGCGGCTCGTCATGCGCGATGGTATAGGCGAGGAGATCGCCCGCACCCGGGGTCGCCTTGAACCCGCCGGTGCCCCACCCGCAATTCACATAGAGCCCCTTGACCGGCGTCTTGCCCAGAATGGGCGAACGGTCCGGTGTCACATCGACGATGCCGCCCCAGGTCCTCAGCATGCGCATACGCGTAAAGATCGGGAAGATCTCGCAAATCGCCGCCAGCGTGTGCTCCACGATATGGAACGCACCGCGCTGCGAATAGCTGGTGTACTGGTCCGTGCCCGCGCCGATCACTAGTTCGCCCTTGTCGGACTGGCTCATGTAGGCGTGCACCGTGTTCGACATGACCACGCACGGGAAGATCGGCTTCACCGGCTCAGACACCAGCGCCTGCAGCGGATAGCTTTCGAGCGGGAAATCGAGCCCCGCCATCTTCATGACGAGCGAAGTGCTGCCCGCAGCCGAAACGCCCACCCGGCGCGAGGCGATAAAGCCGCGCTCGGTCTCGACGCCCTCGATGGCCCCGTCCGCGCCGCGACGAATGCCCGTCACTGCGCAGTTCTGGATGATATCGACGCCCAGCGCCGAGGCCGCACGCGCATAGCCCCAAGCCACGCTGTCATGCCGCGCCGTGCCGCCACGCCGCTGCAACGCACCGCCCAGCACCGGATGGCGCGTGCGCGGCGAGATATCGAGCGGCGGGCAATAGGCCTTGCACTCTTCCGGGGTCAGCCACTCGTTGTCGACACCGTTGAGCCGGTTGGCGTGGATGTGGCGCTTGAAGCTCTGCACATCATGCACATTGTGCGCGAGCATCAACACGCCGCGCTTGGAATACATGATGTTGTAGTTGAGCTCCTGACTCAGCCCGTCCCACAGCTTCACTGCGTGATCGTAGAGGTGCGCGCTCTCGTCGTAGAGGTAGTTCGAGCGGATGATCGTGGTGTTGCGACCGGTGTTGCCACCGCCCAGCCAGCCCTTCTCGATCACGGCGACGTTGGTGATACCGTACTTCTTGGCGAGGTAATAAGCCGCGCCAAGCCCGTGCCCACCCGCGCCGACGATGATCGCATCATAGCTCGCCTTCGGGGCCTTGTCCGGCCAGTGCTCGGGCCAGCCCTGATGGCTGCGAAACGCCTCGCCGATCAGGTTGAAACCGGAAAACCGCTTCATCTGGCTTATTCCCCCAAAGCCGCGCGGCTGCGCTCGACGTAAAAGGTCTTGAACGCGTCCACCAGCTTCTCCTCGACCGAATACATGCCGGGCCGATAGCCATCGCCCTTGATCCCGGCGTGATTGATGGCCGAAAGGTGGCTGTCCTGCGCGTTGGTCGCACGCCATACGGCGGCGAGGTTATCGGGGTCGTAGTCGACACCTTCAACTGCATCTTCGTGCACGAGCCAGGTGGTGCGCAGCAGCGTCTTGTCCGGGCCCAGCGGGGTGAGCGAGAATGTCACCACGTGATCGCAGCAGAAATGGTGCCACGAATTGGGCTGGGTCCAGATCGAGAGGCTGGTCTGCTCCTGATCCCCGTGCGGCCAGATCAGTTTCTTGGAGGCCGGCTTGCCGTCCAGCGTCTGCGAAACTGCACCGTTCGCCAGCGGCAGGCGCGCAACGCGGTGCCACCAATTGTCCGGAAACTCGATCAGATCGTGGTAAATGCCCAGATCCTGCCAGCGCTGGCGCTGCGCTTCGAGCATGGCATCGAACGCGGCGTCATCGACCACATCACCTTCGCCGTCCTCGGGCAGACCCTTGCCGAAGCCGTACGTCGAAAGCGACTTCATCAGTTCGGGATGGCTGACATCGCAGTGATAGCACTCGCGGTTGTTTTCCATCACGAGCTTCCAGTTGGCCGGCTCGATCAGATCATCCTGCACCGCAACCTTGAGCTTGCTCATGTCGTAGAGGCCGATCTGCGCCTCGATATCGGCCTTCACGCGGTCGATCGGCGGCGGGTTATCGGACAGGCACAGGAAGATCAGCCCGCCGATGTTCTCCAGCGCAACGGCGCGCAGGCCGTGGTCCGCCTTGTCGAATTCCTCCGGCATGTTGCGCGCGGCCAGCAGCTTGCCATCGAGGGCAAAGGTCCACTGGTGGTAGGGACAGGTGATGCGCGCCGATTTGCCCGCGCTTTCGCAAAGCTTCGCACCGCGGTGAGTGCAGCTGTTGTGGAAGGCCTTGATGTCGCCATCCTTGGTCCGCACCACGATGACCGACGTGTTGCCCAGCTCGAACAGGAACCGGTCGCCCGGGTTCTTCACGTGCGCCACGGTGCAGGCATAGAGCCACACCGACTTGAGCATGACCTCAGTGTCGAAGCGGTAGGCCTCTTCGCTCACATAGAGGTTCTGCGGCAGTGTGAACCCCGTGCGGGTCTGCTTGAGGCTCTCGGCAATCGCGTCAAAGTGCATCATGGGATCAGCTCCGCAATGCGTTGTTGTCCGGGTCGAACGGCGAATCCGGGATCACCACCGCGCGGTGGGTTTCACCCAGAATGACGATTTCCAGCTCCGTGCCGACGGCGGCATGCTCCGGCCCGACCATCGCCAGCGCGAGGCTCTTGCCGCAACGCCAGCCATAGCCGCCCGAGGTCGCGCGGCCAATCAGCGTACCATCCCGGTAGATCGCTTCCGATCCGCGTGCGTCGGCATCGGTCACGCCGAAGACTTCGAGCGTGACGAACTGCCACTTGAGGCCCGCTTCCTTGCGCGCCAACAGCCCTTCACGGCCCTTGAACGCCGGCTTCTTGAAGCTGACGAAGCGGTCCAGCCCGCTTTCCAGCGCAGCGTACTCGATCGAAAGCTCGCGCGGGATGAGCTTGTAGCTCTTCTCGATCGCCATCGCGGTCATCGCGCGAATGCCGAACGGCTTGATCTGGAACGCCGCGCCAGCGGCCATGATCTTGTCGAAAATGTAGTTCTGCATCTCGATCGGGTGGTGGATTTCAAAGCCCAGTTCACCAATGAAGTTCACGCGCAGCAGATCAACCTTCGCCGTTCCGAGCGAAACCGACTGGCCGGTGAGCCAGGGAAACGCCGCATTCGACAGATCTGCGTGGCTCAGCTTCTGGAGCACTTCGCGCGACTTCGGACCTGCCACCACCAGCACGCCCATCGCCGTAGTCAGCCGCTCGAAACGCACCGAACCATCCGTCGGCAGCGCCTTCAGCAGATAATCCTGATCGTGCCGCTCGAGCGCGCCCGCCGAGACGAGATAATAGGCCTGCGGGCCCTTCTTGTAGACGGTGAACTCGGCGCGCACGCCGCCCGCATCGGTAAGCAGGTACGACAGCGTCACGCGGCCGATCTTCTTGGGCACCACGTTTGAAAGCAGGCCATTGAGCCAGTCTTCCGCGCCCGGGCCCGAGATCAGGCACTTGGCGAAGGCCGACATGTCCTGAATGCCGACATGCTCGGAAACGTGGCGGCATTCATTGCCCACGTGCTCGAAATAGTTCGAGCGGCGGAACGACCACTTCTCGCGGATCGGCTCGCCGGGCACATCCGGGTGGTTGTGGTTGAGGATCACGTCGGGCCGGTCGAGATCGGCGTCGGTCAGCTCGTAACCCTGCGGGGCGAACCAGTTGGGGCGTTCCCACCCGAACACGCTGCCGAACACCGCGCCCAGCGCCTTCATGCGGTCGTAGCACGGCGTGCGGCGCAGCGCGCGGCCAGCCTCGCGCTCCTCGTCCGGGTAGTGCACGGTGAAGACCTTGGCGTAGGCTTCCTCGTTCTTCTCCACGAGGTAGCCCTCGCCCGCGTAATCGCCGAAGCGGCGCGGATCGACGCCCATCATGTCGATGCTCGGCTCGCCCTCGACGATCCACTGCGCCAGCTGCCAGCCTGCGCCACCAGCGGCGGTAATGCCGAACGAGTGGCCTTCGTTGAGCCAGAAGTTCTTCTTGTCCCACGCCGGGCCGACGATGGGCGAACCATCGGGGGTGTAGGCAATCGCGCCGTTGTACACCTTCTTGACGCCGACTTCGCCGAATGCGGGCACACGCGCCATGGCCGAGAGGATGTAGGGCTCAAGACGGTCCAGCGCATCGGGGAACAGTTCGTACTCGCTGTTCGCCGCCGGGCCCTTGACGTAGCAAGCCGGCGCGCCGACTTCGTAGGGCCCGAGCAGCAGGCCGCCAGCTTCCTCGCGCATGTACCAGCTGGCGTCGCTCTCGCGCAGCACGCCCATTTCGGGCAGGCCGGCCTTGCGGCGCGCCATGATTTCCGGGTGCTGTTCGGTCACGATGTACTGGTGCTCGACCGGGATCACCGGGATGTCGAGCCCGATCATTTCGCCCGTCTGGCGCGCGAAGTTACCCGTGGCGGAAACGACGTGCTCGCAGGTGATCTCGCCCTGGTCGGTCGTTACCACCCATTCGCCATTGGCTTTCTGGGTGATGCCGGTCACGGTTGTGTTGCGATAGATCGTGGCGCCACGCTGGCGGGCCCCCTTGGCCAGCGCCTGCGTCAGGTCGGCAGGTTGGATATAGCCGTCCGCCGGATGCTGGATCGCGCCGAGCACGCCGGTCATGTCCGCCAGTGGCCAGATCGCCTTGACTTCGTCGGGCGAGAGGAAGTTGACCTCGACCCCGATCGTCTGCGCCACTCCGGCGTAGTACTTGTATTCGTCCATCCGGTCAGGCGTGGTCGCGAGACGGATGTTGGAGACATTGGAGAAGCCGACATTCAGCTCGGTCTCAGCCTCCAGCGAGGGG
>CANCET010000144.1 GCA_947375105.1 Sphingomonadaceae bacterium | reverse complement strand
GTGTTGCGGTGCTGCCCATGGCGATGCTCTCCCGATAGCTGCCGAGGCGAGCTTAAGCAGCTACCGACCTATATGCAACACACGTTGCATATCCTCTCCTATTCGCCAGCCGCCACCCCGGTGCGGATCGGATAGACTGGGGTGCCCGTCCCAGAGGAGAATGCCATGTCGGTGACCATCCTGACCCTGCTCAAGCGGCGCCCCGACATGAGCAAGGCCGACTTCATCGCCTATTACGAGACCCACCACCGCCTGATCGGCGAGCGCGTGCTCGGTCCCTGGGCGATCCGCTACGAGCGCAAGCATCTCCATCCGATGGACGGCACCGATGCCGACCACGATTTCGACGTTGCCATGGAAATCGAGTTTCCGGACGAGGCGGCGATGGCCGAGTGCTTCGCGGCGATGGCCGACGAGCAGACCCGGCGCGAGATCACCGAGGACGAGGAGCGCCTGTTCGATCGCCCGCGCATGCGCATCTACCGCGTGGAAACCCACCGCTCCGCGCTGCCGCCCAAGCCCGCCTGACCCATCCACGCCGCCATAAAGGAAAAGGCGCCGGAGGTTTCCCTCCGGCGCCCGTTCAGACCGTCCGGATGCCGCGTGGCATCCGGGCCGGTTCCCCCCTGAAGATCAGAACTTGAAGCCCGCCGCGATGCCGTAGCGGCGCGGTTCGAGCGTGAAGACGTTGGTGAAGTTACCCGAGGACTGATCGGTCACGTAGAGACCGGTCACCGAGTTGTCGTTCGTGATGTTCTGGATGAAGCCGCGGATGAACCACTTCTTCTCCGGACCATCAAGCTGCAGCTGGGCATTCAGCTGGGTGAACGACGGGATCTTGTCGACCAGGCCGTTGAAGATCGTGCCGTCCGACTTGCCGGTGAAGTTGAGGTCGACACGCGGGGTCAGCGTCATGTTGCCGACCGGTGCGGCATACTGCACGCCGGCCGAGAACTTCACGCTCGGTGCGCCGGGCAGCTTGTTGCCACGGATGTTGGTGGCGATACCCGACGAGTAGACCGTCACACCGCCGATGCCGGGCGCGTTGCCAAGCGTCGGAGCGAGTGCGCTGAGCACGGCGCAGATCGAGTAGGCACCGGTCGAGGCGATGCCACCGCCGGCCGGGAACGCGACCGTGTTCTTGAGCCCGGCGCCGCCGACAACACCCGGAATTTGCCCGGCGTTGATCAGCGCATTGGCCGTATTCACGAAGGCATTGACGCCAGCGACGCTGCCCGAGTTCGAACCGACAGCGCAGTTCGCGGTGTTGGTGATATCCTTGATGATCACCGCATCCTTGCGGCCATTGCCAAAGTCACGCGGGTTCGAAAGGAACTTGTCTTCCGAAACCTTGGTGTTGAGGTAGCTGAAGTTCGCGTTGATCGTCAGTTCGCGGACCGGACGGATGATCGCTTCGGCTTCAACACCCCAGATGTTGGCGCTGACGTTGTCGTTGACCGAGGTGCGCGCCACGATGCGCGACAGCTGCAGACCCTTGTACTGATAGTAGAACCCGGTGAGGTTCAACTGCAGCGCACCGTTGCCGAAGCTGTTCTTCGAACCGATTTCGAAGGAGTTCACGAATTCAGGCGTGAAGCTCTCCGGAACCGCGAAGATCGGCGAAAGCGGCGGGTTGATACCGCCCGACTTGTAGCCACGCGAGTACGAGGCATAGACCAGGTTGTCCGGCGTGATCTGGAAGTCGAGCACCGCGCGGCCGGTGAACTCGCCGAACTTCACGTTGCGGACCTGGAACGGCTGGTTGCCGTCGATGCCCGAGTCCGCGTCGTAGCTGGCAGCCAGGAACGGCGAGTCATAAGCATTGGCAATGCCGACCGGCGCAAGGAAGTTGAAAAGCGTCGTGCGCGCCTTCACTGCCTTCTTGTCGTTGTTATAGCGCAGACCGAGGGTCAGCTTCACCTTGTCGTTGAACTTCCAGTAGGCCTCGCCGAAGATACCGTAGGTCGTCAGCTTGTAGTCGGGCGTATTGTTCCGGTAGGTCGGCGTAGCGAGGTAGGCTGGTGGCGCACCTGCGCCAAGGGCCGAAAACGCACCGACGACGCCAGCAAAGTAGTCAAGCCCGAACGAGCTGACATAGTAGCTGTTCTCGGTGAGCGTGTACTTGCCGTAGATGCCGCCGAGCAGGAAGTTGAAGGGACCGTCGAACTTCGAGTTCAGCACCGCTTCTGCGGTCCAGCTCTTGTTGTTCTGGACCGAACGGTCAAAGTCGAGCGGGGTCGACGCGCAGGCGCTGTGGCCGCCAAACACGCCGGTGCCGGTCGACTCGCCTAGCGAAGTGCAGAGCGCCCCGGTGGGCCCTTGCGGGATCAGAGCATTGGCAACGGGCCCGAGATACGACTTGAGACCGGGCCCGAGCAGGCCGGCACCCGCCGCGGCGAGCGCACCAAGACCAGCCGCAAAGCCCGACCGGTCAGCCACGGCGTTGTTGTAGTCCTGCTGCGAGTCGACCTTGACGTTCTGGTAGTTGCCCTCGACGCGCAGGCTGAACTTCTCGCCGATGTCCTGCTTGAGGACGCCCTGGAGGATCGTTTCCTCGGTGAAGTAGGAAGGCTTGAAGTCGGTGTTGACGACGCGCGGATCAGCCGGGTTTACCTCGTTGTGATAGACCTCCGGGCCGTAGATGCTACCCAGCGCGAAGGCGGTGGGAAGACCGCGGATTGCGAAGAATTCCTTCGACGTCAGCACGTTGGCGAGCAGCGCGTTGCCGTTGGTGGTGCTGGTGCCGCGCGTGGTGTTGAGGCAGCCCAGAATGCCGGTCGGATCCTGTTCGCAGTACTGCTTCTGAATACGCATGCGGCTGTCCTTCTCGCGGAAGTACTGGCCCATGAGGTCGATCGTGGTCGACGAGGACGGCTGCCAGGTCAGCGAGCCGCGGAACCCGTAGATGTTGCGATCGTCGATCTTGGAGTTGTCGTAGAGGTTCTTCGTGTAACCGTCGCGCTTCAGGTAGAAGCCAGCGGCGCGGACGGCGAGCGTCTCGCTCAGCGGCACGTTGATCATGCCGCGCAAGCGGATGGAATTGTAGTTGCCGTATTCCGCATCGCCCGAGGCGCCGAAGCCGTTGAGGTCAGGCTTGGCGGTGCGGAAGTTGACCACGCCCGAGGTCGCGTTGCGGCCAAACAGGGTGCCCTGCGGACCACGCAGCACTTCGACCTGCTGCAGATCGTAGAATTCGCCTTCGAACAGGCGCGTGGAGAACAGCGGCGCGTCGTTGATGTGGATCGCAGTCGCGCTGTCGCAGGTCACGCCGGTGCAGAGGTCGCCGATGCCGCGGATGGTGAAGCTCGACGTGGTGAAGTTCGTCTTGGTGAAGGTCACGTTCGGCAGCGAGAGCTGAAGATCGAGCGGGTTGCGGATCTGCTGCTTGTCGAGGTTTTCCTTGGTGAACGCGCTGATCGCGATCGGCACCGTCTGCAGTCGCTGCGACTGGCGCTGTGCGGTCACGATGATTTCCTGAACACCCGGGCCGCTATCGCCAGTTGCTGCGCTCTGCGCGAACGACGGCGATGCTACAGCTGCTGCGCACACACCTGCGAGCAGGGTAAGTTTACCCCTCATATCAAAGTCCTCTCTCTTCAGCGGCGCCCATCATTTTTGAGGGTCGACCTTCTGAGGGGTAGAACAGAACAGGCCACCACCGTTGTCAACCGCTCAATTAAATTTTGCCCATTCCGTAGCGGCATGTGGCATCGAGGTGTGTCTCGTCAGACACCCTTTGCAATGGTTTGTGTCTGAAATCGCGAATCAAAACCATGACATCGCATCGCGATGTGAGCACCAGCCTTGCGCATCACACTACAATGTGAAATAAGCGACTCATGTCTACAGACCTCATCGATCGCATCCGCCGGCTCGTCATCGACGGCGGAATGTCCCGCTCCGGCCTCGCCCGCGCCGCGGGGCTCCACGCCAACACCCTGCGCGATGCGGGCCTGCCCGGCTGGAATCCCACCGCCGATACGCTGGCCAAGCTGGAACGCGTGCTGAGCGAAAGCGACGATACGCCCGCGCTCGTGCCGATCGAGGAAATCATCGACGAGGCGCGCAACGGACGCATGTTCATCCTGGTCGACGACGAGGACCGCGAGAACGAGGGCGATCTCGTCATCCCCGCGCAGATGGCCACGCCCGACGCGATCAACTTCATGGCAACGCATGGCCGCGGCCTGATCTGCCTTACCCTCACGCGCAACCGCACCGAACAGCTCGGGCTCGAACTGATGAGCCGCAACAACGGCACGCGCCACGAAACCGCGTTCACCGTTTCGATCGAGGCGCGCGAGGGCGTGACCACCGGGATCTCCGCCGGAGACCGCGCGCGCACCGTGGCCGTCGCCATCGATGCCGCCAAGACGCGTGACGATATCGTCACCCCGGGCCACGTCTTCCCGCTCATCGCGCGTGATGGCGGCGTGCTCGTGCGCGCCGGACATACCGAAGCGGCGGTCGACATCTCGCGTCTGGCAGGCCTCAATCCTTCGGGCGTGATCTGCGAGATCATGAAGGACGATGGCACGATGGCGCGGATGGACGATCTGGTCCCCTTCGCGCGGCGCCACGGCCTCAAGATGGGCACGATCCGCGATCTCATCGAATATCGCCGCCGTCACGACCATTTGGTGGAGTGTGTCGACCAGCAGCCGTTCCATTCGGACTACGGCGGCGACTGGACGATCCGCACCTATCGCAACAAAATCGACGGGGTGGTCCACCTCGTGCTCCAGAAGGGCGCGGTGCACACCGATGCGCCGACGCTGGTGCGCATGCACGGCATCTCGATCCTGTCCGACGTGCTAGGCCAGCCCGGGCCGCGCAAGCGCAGCCTGCAGCGCGCGATGAGCGAGATCGGCAAGGCCGGTGCGGGCGTGATCGTGCTGCTCATGCCGGGCGGCAGTGACCAGCTCCAGGCCGAGATTGCCGGCCGCAGCGGCGACATGGACCTGCGCAGCTACGGCATCGGCGCGCAGATCCTCGCGGACCTTGGCATCCATGACATGATCCTGCTGACCAACTCGCATCGCAACATCGTCGCCATCGAAGGCTATGGTCTCAACATCGTCGGCGAACAGCCGATCACCGCGGAGTAAGCGCGCATGGCGAAGTTCCTGATTGTCGAAGCCCGCTTCTACGACCATCTCAACGACATGCTGGTGGCAGGCGCGCGCGCCGCGCTGGAAGCCGAGGGCCACGCGGTCGAGGTCATCACCGTCCCCGGCGCGCTCGAAATTCCCGGCGCGATCGTGCTGGCGGACCAGTCCGGCCATTTTGATGGCTATGTCGCCATCGGCGTGGTGATCCGCGGCGAGACCTATCACTTCGAGATCGTCGCCGGTGAAAGCGCGCGCGGTGTCATGGCACTGACCATGGACGGGATGGCCGTGGGCAACGGCATTCTCACGGTCGAAAACGAGGCGCAGGCGCTCGTGCGCGCAGACCCGGCGCAGAAGGACAAGGGCGGCGAAGCGTCCAAGGCCGCGCTCGCGCTGCTGGCACTGCGCAACCAGTACAGCTAATCTGGCAGTACAGCTAATCTGGCAGTACAGCTGATCTGGCCGTTTTCCACACACCGGAGCTCGCCAGACAGCGATCCTGCCTGAGGCCGCAGGACCGCGACTACGATCGTTAACACTGCGCTCTCCCGAGCTAGGCAAAGCTCCGCCGGGCGCGCGCAAGGCTTTGGTTTGCCAACGTCGGCTAAGCCCCCGACCGCGCTGGATTTGTACAGGACTTCCAGCCCGGCTTGAGGGGGCACGTGAGCATGAGTATCCGAACGCAGAGCCGCCGCGGCGGCATGGCGCTGGCTGCAACGGTAGCGGCAGTACTTCTGCTGATCGGACTTGCGGTGCAGCACATCCGCGTTGGCGGCACCGTGCAGAACCGCATCGACGGGATCACCGGCTTCACCGCCGACATCCTCCCTCCGCCGCTCTATGTCGTCGAAGCGATGCTCGAAGCCCGCCAGGCCGTGGATGATCCGGCGCACGTCGCGAAAAGCCGCGCTGATCTTGGCGAACTCGAAAAGCAATACCGCGCGAGCCTTGACCGCTGGACGGCCGAGGATGTCGATCCTGCGCTTGCTGGCGAACTGCGCACCTCCGTGGCGAAGGAAGCCGACGCCTTCTGGCAGGAAGTGAACACCGTCCTGCTGCCCGCGCTGGACCGCGGCGACATCGCAGGCGCCCAGGCCAGCAAGCAGCGCCTCGATGCCGTTTTTGCCCGCGAACGCAGCGCCATCCATCTGCTCACCGAACATGCCACCGCCGCCCGCGATGCGCTTGTCTCGACCAGCACGACAACCGTGTGGGCGCTGCTGGCGATCATGGCGCTGGCCGGCGGCGTGACCGTGTGGCTGATCCTGGGTGCGATGCGCCTGCTCAGCCGCCATGTCCTCGATCCTCTCGCCGCGACGGCAGACGTGATGGCCGCGATGGCCGCGGGCAATCTCGAATCCGGTGGTCAGGCAGTCCACCGCAGCGACGAGATCGGCGAGATGACCCAGGCCATCGAGGTGTTCCGCAGCGCAGCCCGGGCGCGGCGCGAGGATGCCGAAAAGCAGGCCAGCGTGGTCGCCCGCATGGGTACGGCGCTGGGCAAGCTGGCCGAGGGCGACCTCGTGCACCGCATCGATCCGGCGTTTCCGGCAGAATACGAGGGCTTGCGCAGTGCCTACAACGCCGCGGCCGGATACCTCGACAGCGTGCTTGCACGGGTTGGCGGCAGTGCCGCGAGCGTCAGTTCAGGATCGGCCGAAATCAGCTCCGCTTCCAGTGATCTGGCCACCCGCAACCAGAGCCAGGCCGCCAGCGTCGAGGAATCCAGCGCGGCGATGAAGCAGGTCTCCGCCTTGGTTGCCGCCACCGCCAACCGCACGCGCGAAATCGAGGACGAGATCGGGCACGCCACGAAGGATGCCGAAGCCGGCGGCGTGCTGGTGGGCGAGGCGATGACCGCGATGAGCGCGATCGAACGCAGCTCGCAGGAAATCGACCGCATTGTCGGCCTGATTGATTCGATTGCCTTCCAGACCAATCTGCTCGCGCTCAACGCGGGCGTCGAGGCGGCGCGCGCCGGGGATGCCGGCAGGAGCTTTGCCGTCGTCGCCACCGAAGTACGCGCGCTGGCCCAGCGCAGCGCCGATGCCGCAAGCGAAATCCGCACGCTCATCGCCACCAGTTCGCGCCAAGTGGCGGGCGGGGTCAGCCTGGTCAGCCGCACCGGCGAGGCGCTGACGACCATGGCAACGCGGGTGAGCACCTTGGCCAGCCTGATGAGCGAGATCGCAGAGGCCACTCAGGGCCAGTCGGCCAGCCTGGAGCAGATCAGCGGCTCGGTGGCCGGCATGGATTCGATGACCCAGCGCAACGCCGCGATGGTCGAGGAAACCGCCGCCGCCGCCCGCTCGCTCGCCGAAGAGGCAGGCGGCCTCGCCGCCGCCGTTTCGCGCTTCCACACCTCGGCCCGCGGTGCGGCCCAGCAGCCGCGCGCGCTCGCGGCGTGATCGCTGCGTGATCGCGGCGAACCAGCGGTTCCGCTTGCTTTTTACCCGCTCCTGACATAGGGGCGCGTTCGTCTGCACGGTGGCATGCCCACCTTGCAGATGTCTGCCATGGCATCCGGCCCGGCAGATGGTTCGGCCCTTTGGCCCGGGTCCGCATGGTGCGGCATCCGGTGAAAGACCGGCGGAGACAACCGCCTGGCCGGAAACAGCGATAACAGGACTTACCAGCAATGGCATCCCATCCCACGCGCGACGATTTCGCCGCGATGCTCGACGAAACCCTCGGCGGCGCCGCAAACGGCGGCTTTGAAGGTCGGGTCGTCAAGGGCACCGTCACCGCCATCGAAAACGACAAGGCCGTCATCGACGTCGGTCTGAAGAGCGAAGGCCGCGTCGCGCTGCGCGAATTCGCCATGCCCGGCCAGCCGCACGGCCTGTCGGTCGGCGATGAAGTCGAAGTTTATGTCGACCGCGTCGAGAACGCCGACGGCGAAGCGATGCTCAGCCGCGACCGCGCCCGCCGCGAAGCCGCCTGGGACAAGCTCGAATCAGAATTCGGCGAAGGCAAGCGCGTTGAAGGCGTGATCTTCGGCCGCGTGAAGGGTGGCTTCACCGTCGATCTCGACGGCGCCGTGGCCTTCCTGCCCGGCAGCCAAGTCGATATCCGCCCGGTGCGCGACGTGACGCCGCTGATGGACATGCCGCAGCCCTTCCAGATCCTCAAGATGGACCGCCGCCGCGGCAACATCGTCGTCTCGCGCCGCGCGGTGCTGGAAGAAACCCGCGCCGAGCAGCGTTCGGGCCTCATCCAGAACCTCAAGGAAGGCCAGATCATCGACGGCGTGGTCAAGAACATCACCGATTACGGTGCATTCGTGGACCTCGGCGGCGTCGACGGCTTGCTGCACGTCACCGACATCTCGTGGAAGCGCGTCAATCACCCGACCGAAGCCCTG
>CANCET010000143.1 GCA_947375105.1 Sphingomonadaceae bacterium | reverse complement strand
CAAAAGAAAACCCCCGCGATTCCGAGGAACCGCAGGGGCCAGGTGTTCCGCGCCGGTTGCGTGCGCGGGGGTGTTCAGTTGCCTGACCGGGGTCAGGGCATCTTGGTCGGCGCCGCAGCCGGGGCCGGGGCAGCCGCCGCGGTGACCATCGGAGCGGTCGGCCGCAGGGCAGGGTAGTCCTTGACCATCGAGACACCGCCCAGAGGCTTGTTGATGCCGCGGTGGCAGGTCGTGCAGTTGACCTTGAGCGGATCGCCCATCGGCCCGAGGCGGTGCTTGGGGAACACGCTGGCCAGCGAGCCAATGTATTCACCATTGATGTTGCGCACCATGCGGTAGCCGTACCAGGCGCCGACGCGCTTGGGCGTGCTCATGTTCCAGGCCTGGAACGAACCGGCGTTGTGGCAGAACGTGCAGTTCACGCCGAGCGCCGTCGAGGTGTGCATCATCAGGCTGTAAGTGCCCTCGGTTGCCATGACCGAGGTCTTATCGAGCCGCGAAGGATGGCTGTAGGTCGATTGCACCCGGATCGGAGCCGAGTCTGCATTGAGCAGGTACTTGGCAAACGCCGTGTTGGGCAGCGACGAATAGGCAGTGGCGATCACGGGCGCATTCTGGCCGTGGCGGTTGCCCAGGATCGTGTCCGGGTTCCCCTTGGCCGGCAGCGCCCAGTTTTCGGTGGGAACGGCCTGACCGCGGTGGCAGGTGTAGCAGGTGACGCCGGTCTGCTTCACGTGCTGCGTCCAGTTGGTGTTGATGTTGCGCGTCATCTGCAACATCCGCCGGGCGACTTTCTTGGTGTAAAGCTCGTCCGAGGCCATGTTCGCCGGGTTGTGGCAATAGTTGCAGCCTTGCTCCGGCGCGATCCATTGCGTGATCGCTGCCATCGTGTAGCTGAACTCGTCTTCCGAGATGTCACCCAGAACCTGCACGTTCTGATAGGCTTCGCGGGCAGGCTTGCCACCGGGTTTCGGCGGATCATAGGGCGGTGGCGGCACGACATTGATCGGATCGATCTTCTTGTTCGCCGCAGCGAGCGTGATCTGATCCATGCCGGTTCCGCGATAGCCATATTGCTTGGCGGATTTGGTTCCGAGCTGGCAGGCGCTGAGCAGTGCCGCGCCGACCAGAACCGCGCCGAGGCGCAGCATCAGGTTCGGTTTCATTGTCCCTTGCTCCCCAATGCCGGATCAATGACCCCCGTCGAAGGGTAGGCCGGCGCGTAGTGGTGCTGCTGAGCCCACAGGTACCAGTTGTCGACAACAGTGCCGGTGAGGAGGATGCCGATGCCGCCCGTCAGCGTGGTCAGCACGGCGAACCACCAGGCCCAGCGGTGAATCGATTCCATCGTGGCGTTGAAGCCCATGGTCCAGCGCCAGAACAGGGCAGCGCGCTCCGATGCAGTACCGCGATCGGTGATCTGTTCGATCTCGCGCTCACCGCCGTACCGGCCGACTGCCAGGATGGTTGCGCCGTGCATCGCGAAGAGCAGCGTCGAGCCATAGAGGAAGGCGATCGAGAGGCAGTGGAACGGGTTATAGAACAAGTTGCCATAGCGGATCGAGAACGCGGCGGTCCAATCGAGATGCGGGAAGATGCCGAAGGGCACTGCTTCCGACCAGCTGCCCATGAACATCGGGCGGATGAAGCCCAGCACGAGGAACAGCCAGATCGCCGACATGAACGCCCAGAACACGTGGGTGCCCATGCCCAGCGCGCGGGCCCGGCGGTAAGTCCGGATCGCCCACAGCAGGACCGAGAGCGTCAGGAACATGCCGGCGAGGATCCACCAGCCACCCTTGGCGAGCGGCACGATGGGCGAGAAGCCGTATTCCGGCCCCGGCGGCTCGAGGCTGAGCCAGGGCAGCAGGCGGACGAACTGGATCGGGTTCCAGTTGACCGACGCCATCATGTTGAGCCCGATGATCTCGAACGCGATGAACCCGCACAGGAGGGCGAGAAGCCCTGTCCATCCAAGGTAGATCGGGCCGAGCTGGGCCTGGCCAAAGCGGCCGAAGAGGTGGTTGAACCCTACGGCGGTGCCGCGAGGATCACTGCCCGGCTTCATCCCGATGCCCATTTCCGGGGCATGGCTGAGCTGAACCTGGGTGAAGATATTCTGGTAAGCCATGGCTAGTCCTCCTTCACGACCAGATCGGCAGGTTGAGCCACCAGTTCCACCATTCCGGCCAGCCCTTGGTCCACAATGGGCCGCTGATGATGATGCAGACCGCGCTCCAGAAGCCGGCATTGAGCGCCAGCAACAGGCCCAGGCGGTGGATGCCCAGGGTGCCGATCGAGTAACCGATCAGATCGCGGAAGAAGGTGTCTTCGTATTCCGGTGTCTTGACGGTCTCGCCCTCTTTCGGATTGACCGCGGACAGCACCAGCGCGCCGTGCAATGCGAGCGCCAGGGTGGTGGTGAAGAAGAACGACACCGCCAGCATGTGCGCCGGATTGTAGTGGAAGTGCAGGTACTGGTAGCCGGTGTTCGACACCCAATCGAGGTGGCTGAAGATCCCGTAGGGGAAGCCGAAGTGCCATGCACCCAGCAGCACCGGACGGATCACGACCAGCGACGTATAAGCGAAGATGGCAAAGCCGAACGCGATCGGAACATGGAAGCCCATGCCCAGCTTGCGGCAGATTTCCACCTCGCGCAGTGCCCAGGATGTGAAGGAAACCAGCGCACAGACCGTGATGACCTGCCAGAATCCGCCTTCACGAAGCGGGGCAAAGCCAAGGCCGTATTTGAGATCGGGTGGTGCGATCGAGATCAGCCATGGGTTCCACGTGCCGCCTTGCGAGGCGCAGTAGAAGATCAGGGCCGTTCCCAGCGAAGCGAAGATCGCCGTGATCACGCCGAAGAAGCCAACATAAAACGGGCCGACCCAAAAATCGAAAAGGTCCCCGCCGATCAACGTGCCTCCGCGCACGCGATACTTTCGCTCGAAACTGAGGAGCGCCATAGCTCTATCCTCCCCCGCCCAAGCCTGGCGGGCACAAGTACATGGAAAAACAACCGGTTCCCCCCGGCAGTGCCGGAGGCGGCAGGGCCCACCACGTCAGTTGGGTGGGATGCCGCCTCTTGCCTTGCAGGTGGTCAGGGTGCGGCCGCGCCAGCGGCTGCGGCTGCCGGGGCCGCAGTGTGCGGGCCGTCGAGCCAGTTGAAGCGAGGCGTGCTGAGCAGAATGAAGTGAATCACAATTGCCAGCACAAACAGGAACGCGGCGAGTGCCACGAGGGCCCTGCGCGGGTCGAAAATAAGCCAGACTCTCCACATGGTCATTGTCCTTGTGAATGCGCCAAAAAGGGGCGCGATCGTTCAGATTCGGCCAAAAACAGGCCGGATGGCCGTTATGGCCAAACGTGTATGCGGTGACGTTGGATCAGCTGATCCAGGGGCGCCACATCCACACGAGCCAGTGGGCAACCACGGCCACACCGGTGAAGCCAACGAAGCTGGTCATGAACAGCTTGTGGAATTCCTTGGCTTCTTCGGGCGTCAGGTAGGTCCTGAGCCCAAGGCGATCATCGCTCATATCTGCATCTCCAGTATTGACGTGCAAAGCGAGAGGCGGCGATCGCCCCCCGGCGATATTCCACCGGCCGAAACCGAGGGAATGGTGGTACCCGCTGGGCGGGAATTGGGGTTCGCGCGGATCACGGCGCGGAACTGCCGAGCAGCGCATCGGCCAGCCTGTCGGTGCTGACGATGCTTTCGCCTTCGCGGCGTGCGGCAGCTTCAGCCGCATCGCGCAGGCGCTTGGCAAACGAGATGCGGATCAGCACCGGCTGCGCCTCGACCAGTGCATCGAGGCGGGCTTTCGCCTCGTCGCTCCAGGGCACTTCGCGGTGCGCCCGCGCGGGCGTTGCCGGCACCGCATCAAGCTGGGTGGCGAGCGGGAGAATGTGGAACAGCGCATCAAACAGCGCGTTGCACACTTCCTGAATGAGGTAGGTCGCCCCCGAATAGCCCATGAACGGCGTGCCCGGGTGGCGGCGGATCGCTGCGCCCGGAAAGCTTGCGGGAATGTAGATGCTGCGCGCGCCGCATTCGGCGAGGTACATCCGTTCGTTATAGCTGCCGAACACGACCATCGGCGCGCCAGCCCGGATTGCGTCGCGCACGTCCTCGTTCTTCGGTTTCACGCCTGCGCTGCGCGAGAACGCGAAGGCGCAGGGCAGGCCCATGTCCTCTTCCAGGAAATGGCGGATGCCGCGGGTGTAAGTCTCGTTCGCGACGATGCCGAAGCTCGCCGTGCCGAAGAAGTCCTGCGTGACCGAGCGCCAAAGGTCCCACAACGGCTTGATCGTGGTGTGCTTCTCGCGCGTGATGAACGGTTCGGGATCAAGCCCGAGCGATGCGCCCAGCGCCTCGAGGAAGCGGGTGGTGGACGTGAGGCCGACCGGCGCCTGAAAGTAGGGCCGCTCCAGCACTTCGCACAAGTTGCGACCGAATTCGCGGTAGAGGCAGACGTTGGCGTCTGCGTCCGCCAGCCTGCGGATATCGGCGAGGTGGCAACCCAGCGGGAACACCAAGTTCACTTCGGCACCGATGCCCTCGATCAGGCGGCGCACTTCGGCGAGGTCCGAGGCCATGTTGAACATGCCGTAGGCAGGGCCGATGATGTTGACGCGCGGCTTTTCGCCTTCCTTGCGCGCCTTGGGGGCGGGCATCGCCTTGGGGCCGAACTCGGTCCACAGCCAGCTGAGCGCGCGGTCGGCCGATTGCCATTGGTCCTCGTCGATCGTTCGCGGCAGGAAGCGCTTGATATTGGTGCCGCCCGGCGTGACGCCGCCGCCGATCATCTCGGCAATCGAGCCGGTGACGACCACGGCTGGCAGATCGGGATCAAGCGTCTTCCACGCGCGGCGCATGGCGGCTTCGGTGCCGGTCTTGCCCAGCTCTTCCTCGCCCAGCCCGGTGACGACGATGGGCAATTCATGCGGGGGCAGGCCATCGGTATAGTGCAGCACCGAGGTGACCGGCAGGTTTTCGCAGCCTACCGGGCCGTCGATGATCACTTGCAGGCCCTTGACCGCGGTGAACACGTAGACCGCGCCCCAGTAACCGCCCGCGCGGTCATGATCGATGATGAGCGTCATGAGCCCACCGCCTCAGCCGCCTTGCGGGCTGCTTCGTTCAGGGCGGCGTACTTCTTCTTGAAGCTCGGCCGGTCCTGCGGGGTATCTTCCCACACGCCAGTCGTATGGCCGGTGCCGACGCCGTCGAAGAACGCAGCCATGCGGTCGAAGCGGGCCTTGCCGGCGATGGCGGTGTTGACCACCATGGCGAGGCTGCCTGCGCCTGCGGGGCCCATCAGCGGACGGGCCGAAATGAGGTTGGTGAAATAGAGCGCCGGGATCGCCATCTGCTTGGCATGCTGCACCACCGGCGTCGTGCCGATGGCGAGATCCGGGCGGAATTCCTCGACCGCAGCGATATCCTGTTCGAGGCTGGCGCGGTATTGCACGCGCACGCCGCGGGCCTGGAGCCATTCGCGATCAGGATCCGACCATACCGTGCGCGGGCAGGCGGTGCCGACATAGCGAACGTCCGCGCCGCTCTCGATCAGGAGGCGCGCAACCAGCAATTCTGAGCCTTCATAACCCGAGACGGTGATGCGGCCCTTGATCGGGCGAGCGGCGAGGGCGTCCGTGATCGCGGGAAGGAAGCGGTTCTGCGCGGCGGCGACCGCATCGGCGCTGATGCCGCAGGCCTGCCCGATGGCGGCGAGCCAATCCGCGGTGCCATCACGCCCGACCGGTGCGGAGCCGACGACGGTACGGCCGGCGGCTTCGAATTCGCGCACGCTGGCGGTGTAGAACGGATGGATTGCGGCGACGGCGGCGCAATCGAGCGCGGCATAGAGTTCACGCCATTCGCGCGTGGGCACGACTGGGCCGGCTGCCAGCCCCATCGGTTCGAGCATCTGGCCGATGCCGACCGGATCGACCGGGAACATTTCGCCCAGCAGGGTGATCGTGGGTCGGTCTGACCGGGTTTGCGGGGCACTTACCGGGCCAGCTTCAACCTCGCTGCGGGCATAGGCGAGCATGGCGCCGGCAAGCACGTCCTTGGCTTCGGCGTGGGTCGGAATGCCGAAACCCGGAACATCGATGCCGATGATCCGGACGCCGTTGATTTCCTTGCCGAGCAGGCGGAGCGGCACGCCGCTGGCGGTGGGCACGCACAAGTTGGTGACCACGATCGCATCGTAGTCCGCCGGGTCCGCAAGCTTTTCGACCGCTTCCTTGATATCCTCGAACAGCTTGCCAGTGACGAGCGTTTCGGAGCTGAAGGGCACGTAGCCCACGCTGCGGCGCGCGCCGTAGAAGTGCGAGGTGAAAGTGAGGCCATAGACGCAGCAGGCCGAGCCCGAGAGCACGCTGGCAGTGCGGCGCATGCGCAGGCCCACGCGCAGCGAGCCGAACGCCGGGCACATCGATTGGGGTTGGTCGTGCGGTCCCATCGGGTAGTCGGCGGCATAGCGGTCGAGCACTTCGCTCTTGCCCGCAGTACGGGCGGCTTCGCGCATCCGGTCCGCACCGCCGTGGCAACCGCCATCTGTTCCTGCCGGGACGGGAGCGTCCGGCATGGCGTCGATGCGATCAGCAGGAGGGCGGGTGTCAGATGTCATCGTAGATGACCTCCAGCGACGGCTTGGCCTCGAAGCTCCCGCCGCGCATGTCGGCCTGTGTCGCAGGGAGCAGCGTCACGCTACCGCCAGTCTCCTCGGGCGAGAACAGGCCGAGCAGACCGTCCTGGTCGAGCGGCTTGGGCCGACGCGGCGGTGCTGTCGCGACGTTTTCCGCCAGTTCCTCGAACAGGCTGCCCCATTGCGTGTCAGGCCGGCCGATGATCTGGTAGTTCGCTGACTTGCGGCGAATGTCCTCATCCGCCGGGATCGCGCAGAGCACCGGGATATCGACGGCTTCGGCAAAGGCCTTCGCCTCGCCCGTGCCGTCGTCCTTGTTGATGATCATGCCCGCCACGCCGACATTGCCGCCCATCGAGCGGAAGTATTCGACCGCCTTGCAGACGTTGTTTGCCACGTAGAGCGACTGGAGGTCGTTCGAGCCGACGACGATGACCTTCTGGCACATGTCCCGCGCGATCGGCAGGCCGAAGCCGCCGCACACCACGTCGCCCAGGAAATCGAGCAGCACGTAGTCGAAGCCCCACTCATGGAAGCCCAGCTTTTCGAGCAATTCAAACCCGTGGATGATGCCGCGTCCGCCGCAGCCGCGGCCCACTTCCGGCCCGCCAAGCTCCATCGCGAAGACACCGTCGCGCTGGAAGCAGACGTCTTCGATCTTCACTTCCTCGCCGGCCAGCTTCTTGCGTGACGAAGTTTCGATGATCGTCGGGCAGCTCTTGCCGCCGAAGAGGAGCGAGGTGGTATCGGACTTCGGATCGCAGCCGATCAGCAGCACGCGCTTGCCTTGCTGCGCCATCATGTAGCTGAGGTTGGAGAGGGCAAAGCTCTTGCCCGAACCGCCCTTGCCGTAGATCGCGATGATCTGCGTTTCCTTGGTCACTTCGGTCGGCACGATGGCATCGGGTTCGATCGCTGCTTCGTCGCGAAGCGCTTGAACGCGCGCAGATGCTTCAAGAGTGGTCATGCGCAATTGCTCCAATCGAGAACCATTTTCAGGCAGTTGCGGTCAGTAAAGGCCGCCGGATAGGCTTCGGCAGCCTCGCTTGCTGGGCGCACGTCGGTGACGAGGCCGCTGAGATCGAGGCGGCCGTCGCGGATCAGGTCACGCGTGCGGTCGAGGTCGCCGGGGCTCCATTCCGCGGCGACGCGGATGCGGGCCTCGGCACGGAAAGCCACGGGGAAAGCGAAGTTGAGCCGTTCGGCATAGAAGCCAGCCAGATTGATTTCGCCGCCGCGGGCGAGCCGGCCGAGCAGCGTGTCGAGAATGTTGGCATCGCCGCTCGCATCGCAGATCGAGCGGTAGTCACGGCGCGGGTCGGCATCGGGGTGCAGCACGGTGTAGCCGACGGCGCCAGCGGTGCGGCAGGCGTCGGTTTCCCACACCGTGGGAGGCGGCGCACCGAGCGCGACCGTGATGCGGGCGAGCAGGCGGCCCAGCACGCCGTGGCCGACAATGAGATCAGGCAAGGTGCCGCCGTCGAGCGCGTGAAGCGCGGTTGCGGCGAGGGCGAACAGCACCCCATCAGCCTTGAGCGACTCGTCGATGGTGAGCGCGCGCGTCGAAGGGAGGACAAGGCGGCGGGCCGAACCACCGAACAGGCCGCGCGCATCGCGGAAGCAGCTGGCGCCGGGCACGAACACCCAATCACCGATTCGCGCCCAGGCATCCCGACCAGCATCGATCACCCGGCCGACCGATTCGTAGCCCGGTACCAGCGGATAGCCCATGCCCGGAAACATCGGCATTTTTCCGGTCCAGAGCAGTTTTTCGGTGCCAGTGCTGATGCCGCTCCAGCGGACTTCCACCACCACATCGGTTCCGGTCGGCGCATCGAGCGCGAGGGGCCGAAGAGCCAGTTGCTCCGGTGCCTCCA
>CANCET010000142.1 GCA_947375105.1 Sphingomonadaceae bacterium | reverse complement strand
TCGCCCAGCCCGCAGCCGGCGAACCAGCGCGCCAGCAGGCTCTTGCCCGAACGCGGCGGCCCCGCCAGCACAGCCGCACGATAGGGCCAATCGGTCGCACCCGCGAGCAGCGTCAGCACCGGCTCCAGGCTGGAGCCCGTCAGCACGGTCTCGGTGGTGGTTGCCGTCACGAGCGGCAAGGCAATCTGGCTCATGTCCGCCCGTCTACTTGCGGATGCTGAGCGCGCCGGCCCCTTGGGTCACGCGCCAGCCCTGCGCGCGCAAGGCCGCCGCGAGCGCCTCGATATCGCCGGCGAAGGTGACGCGCATCACCGAAGTGCCGCCGATGGCGAGGCTGGATGTCGCGGCTTCCTTCACGCCATCGACACGCCGCACGGCGCTCATGCCCGCATCGACCGCGGCCGCGTCCGGGGTCACGAACTGCACGGTCACCACCGTAGTCGGCGCCGCCGCCGCGGTCGCTGCCGCGTCAGGGCCAGCCGCAGCCGCTACCGCGCTTGGCACAGGGCCCAGCTTGGCCACGATGCTGTCCACCAGCGCCGGATCGAGATCGGGCCGTGTCGAGAGCGAGGGATCGGGCGCAAGTTGCCCCGCCGCGAGCGCACCCGCATAAAGCCCGTCGAGCCGGGTGATCGCCTCCGCCAGCATGGCCGGCAGCTTGTCTTCGGAAGGCGCCGTCAGTTCGAAGCTGCCGAGGAAGCGGTTGTCCGGCCCGCGCCGCGCGGTGAATGTGCCGCGCACCGGCCCGCCCGGCCACAGCCGCTCCAGCCGCGCCACGGGCATGATCACATCCGAAGCTCCAAACGAATCGAGCACCAGTCGCCACCAGTTGCGGCTGCGGCGACCAATCTGGCCTGCCGTCAGCAGCAGCGAATCTGCACCGGCGCCGCTCGGGCGCACATAGTCGATCACGCTCGCGCCAGTCCGGAATTCGGCCCAAGCCTTCTGCCACGGCGTGCGCGTCTCGAACACGGAAGCGACCCCGCCCTGGATCAGCACGGGGATCACCAGCATCGGCGCCGAATGCGCGATCTGGCCTTGCATGCCGAGATAGCCGCTGGTCCGCGCGCGGTCGAAGATCACTCCCAGCGTGGCGATATAGCGGTGCGGCCCGATCTGCTCCTGCCCCACCACCACGGCCGAAACCATGCCGTCGATGGTGCCGTCATCGAGCCCGGGGGCAGCGCCGCCGCCCAGGCCGTTGGACTTCCACAACTTCTCCCACGCCAGCCGCTGTGCCTGCCGCCAGCCATTGGCGCGGGCTTCCTCTGCGGTCTTGCCGGTGGTGTTGACCTCGATCCCGCTCACCTCGAAATCGCCGTTGCTGGCAATCGGCGCGATGCCGCGGTCGCCTTCGATCTGCGCGTAGATCGCCGCGCCCCCACCGGCCAGCAGCAGGCCAAGGCCCGCCAGCAGCGCAAGGCGCGACTTGCGGCTCAGGTCCGGCTTAAGCGTCAGGCTTGGCAAAGTTGGGCGCAGGGCGGCCAAGGGAACTCCATATGGGAACGCAAGGCTTGCGCTGCATTTCCGAATGGCGCGCTTTTGCCCAAAGGCAAGTGGAAATCCAAGCAGGAAAGCGCTAGGCGCGTGCCCCATGGCTTCATCCGACGAAACTTCGCAATCCTACTCCTACGCCAAAGCCGGGGTAGACATCGCCGCAGGCAATGCCCTCGTGAAGGCAATCGGCCCCCTTGCGCGCATGACCGCGCGCCCGGGTGCCGACGCCGAACTCGGCGGCTTCGGCGCGTTCTTCGACCTCAAGGCAGCAGGCTACAAGGATCCGCTGCTGGTCGCAGGCAACGACGGCGTCGGGACCAAGGTCAAGCTGGCCATCGACCATGACCGGCATGATGCCATCGGCATCGATCTTGTCGCCATGTGCGTCAACGATCTCATCGTCCAGGGCGCAGAGCCCCTGTTCTTCCTTGATTATTTCGCCACCGGCAAGCTTGATACCGGCGTTGCCGAGCGCGTCGTCGCGGGCATTGCCGAGGGTTGCCGGATGGCTGGCTGCGCGCTGATCGGCGGCGAGACCGCGGAAATGCCGGGCATGTACGGCCCGGGCGACTACGACCTCGCCGGCTTCTGCGTCGGCGCAGTCGAACGCGGGGAACAGCTCACCGGGGACCGCGTGGCAGAGGGCGACGTGCTGATCGGCCTCGCTTCCTCGGGCGTCCATTCCAACGGCTATTCGCTCGTTCGCCGCCTCGCCGCCGACAAGGGCTGGAAGCTCGACCGCCCCGCGCTGTTCGACAATGAGCGGCTGCTGATCGATCACCTGATCGAACCCACGCGCATCTATGTGAAGAGCCTGCTGCCGTTCATCAGGTCGGGCCGCATCCATGCCCTCGCCCACATCACCGGCGGCGGCCTCCTTGAAAACGTCCCGCGCGTCCTGCCAAAGGGGCTCCACGCCCGCATCGACGCGGACGCATGGGAACAGCCGCGCCTCATGGCCTTCCTGCAAGCGCAGGGCCAGATCGAGCCCGCGGAAATGGCCCGCACCTTCAACTGCGGCATTGGCATGATCCTCGCCGTCCAGCCCGACGAAGTCCCCGCCCTGATCGCCGATCTCACCGCCGCCGGCGAAACCGCGTTCACCGTGGGTGAGATCGTCGCGGGTGAAAAAGGCTGCACCGTCTTCGGCAGCGCAGAAGCGTGGTCCGCCCGCGAGGCATGGGAAGCGGTGCATGTCGGCTGAAAAACTCCTCCCCATTTGCGCTTCGCAAACATGGGGAGGATAAGGTGATGACCCGCGCCAAGGTTGCCGTCTTCATCTCTGGTAGCGGAACCAACATGGCCGCGCTGCTCTATGCCAGCCGCCTGCCCGATTGTCCGTTCGAGATCGCCCTCGTCCTCTCCAACAATCCCGATGCCGGCGGCCTCAAGCTGGCCGAAGCAGAAGGCATCCCCACCTTCGTCCTTCCTCACAAGGGCGTTCCCCGCGCAGACCATGACGCGGCGATGGAGGCAGCTGTCCGCCGCCACGGCGCGCAATGGATCGCGCTCGCGGGCTATATGCGCATCCTCACCCCGGACTTCGTCGCGCGTTGGGAAGGTCGGATGGTCAATATCCACCCCTCGCTCCTGCCCAAATACACCGGCCTCCACACCCACGAGCGCGCCATTGCGGCGGGTGATGCCCACGCCGGCTGCACCGTGCACCTCGTCACCGCCGATCTCGATGAAGGCCCCATCCTCGGGCAGATCCCCGTCGCGATCCTGCCCGGCGACACCGCCGAAACGCTCGCCGCGCGCGTCCTGTTTGCCGAACATCAGCTCTACGCCCGCTGCCTCGCCGATCTCGTCACGCGCGAGACCGATCCCGCATGGCTGACCGCGCAAGTCCGCGCCCACGCCATGGCACTGCCCGACGCCGAAGAAAGTCTCAGCCACGGCATGGCCTGCTTCGGCGTGATCAAGGGCAAGAAGTTTGCCTGGGTCAGCGCCGATCACCACGGCGACAGGAAGACCGCCCTCTTCGTCAAGATCAGCGGCGCCGACGAGCAGGAGCAGCTCATCGAAAGCGACCCGGAGCGATTCTATCGTCCGGCCTATTTCGGCGACGGATGGATAGCTATTCGTCTTGACCTCGGCGACGTCGATTGGGACGATATCGCCGATTGGCTGCGCCGCTCGTGGCTGGCCGTTGCGCCGCGCAAGCTCGCGGCGATGATGGAATTCTAGGCGACCCCATGCCCACCAGCGCGATCACTCCTCTTCAGCGCGTTTATGTCCACTCGGGCCTGCAATCGTTTGTAGAAGCCAGCGGAGGCATCTTCGTGGCGGGTTTCCTCGTCAGCCGGGGGTTCTCCTATCCGGCAGCGCTTGCCAGCTTCGCGTTGATCCTGCTGTCGCGCTTCGCCTTGCGCGGCCTCGTCATGCCGCTGGCGCTGCGCCTTGGCCTGCGCGGCACGCTTCTCGCCGGGGTCGTCATCCGCGCCGCCAGCTTCGCGCTCCTGCCGTTCATCACCAGCATCGGCCCGCTGCTCGCGCTGTTTCTTGCCGTGAGCGGGCTCGGCAGCGTGCTTTACTGGACCTCGTGGCATGCTTTCATGCCCGCAATGACCGAGACCGACAAAGGCGGGCGGCAGGTCAGCATCCAGCAGGCGACCAGCGCGGTGGTCGGCATCATCGCGCCTGTCAGTGGCGGCCTGCTCCTCGCCAATGCCGGGCCGATCGCCGCCTTCCTCGCGATCGCCGCGCTGCAACTGGCCACCGCCCTGCCGCTGCTCGGCGCGCCGAATCCCCAAGTCGACGCAGCCGCCGAGCTGGACCCCGCTGTCGCCGCCCACGCGCGCCGCCTCTATTTCAACGAAGGCTTCCACGCCGGCTGTGGCGTCGTCATCTGGAACCTTGCTCTGTTCGCCTCGCTGGGCGAGCATTTCGATGCGTTCGGCGGTGCCATCGCGGTGGCAGGCGTCGCGGCGGCGGCTGGCAGCCTCCTCGTCGGCCGCCTGATCGATGGCGGCCACCCGCGCCACTCGCTGGTGATCGCCTATGGCGCCGCCGCGCTCGCACTCGCGCTCAAGGGCGCGGCGTTCGCGCACCCCGTTCTTGCCATCATCGCCACCGCGCTGGGGGCGCTCGTCGTGCCGATGACGAGCACCGCCATGCTCGCCCCGCTCTATGCGATGGCACGGCAGAGCCCCTGCGTGCTGCGTTTCTCGATGGCGACCGAAGGCGGCTGGGATCTCGGCTGCTCCGCCGCCTGCCTGATCGCAGCGGCCATGCTGGCTGGCGGCGCCAGCTTCCGTCTGCCGATCCTGCTTGGCCTCGTCGCCATCGCCATCATGGCGTGGATGCTCAGCCGCTGGTACGCACAGCGCCCACAAGCAGCCTAGATTTCGCTGATATCCACCACTGGCCGGTCCTCGCGCGTGCCGCGATAGCGCGCCTCAGGCTCGCTCTCGCCGGGCGAGATCACCACGTGGCCTTCATGCACTTCCAGCAGCGTTCCAACGAACGGCATGCCCTCTAGGCTCCCCGTCACGCGGTAGCTGACCATGTCCCCCACCTTGAACGTGGCGGGATCGAAATTGAACTCGAACGGGCACGACCCGTCACCCATGCCGAGCATTGCCGCCTCTCCTCCAACGCATAGGGCCGCCGAATCGCTCCGGCGGCCCTTCAAATGGCATGAAATCGGGCGATCAGCCGACGATTTCTTCCGGCTTGAAGAAGTAGGCGATCTCGATCGCCGCGTTCTCGTCCGAATCCGAACCGTGGACGGTGTTGGCTTCAATCGATTCGGCCAGTTCCTTGCGGATCGTGCCCGGCTCGGCATTGGCGGGGTTGGTCGCGCCCATGATGTCGCGGTTGCGCTGCATGGCGTTCTCGCCTTCCAGCACCTGCACGACGACCGGACCCGAGATCATGAACTCGACCAGATCGTTGAAGAAGGGACGTTCGCGGTGGACGGCGTAGAAGCCCTCGGCCTGCTCGCGGCTCATGTGGATGCGCTTCGAGGCGACGACGCGCAGGCCGGCTTCTTCCAGCATCTTGACGACCGCACCAGTCAGGTTGCGGCGCGTGGCATCGGGCTTGATGATCGAAAAGGTGCGGGTAACCGCCATGGGATGTTCCTTGCGTCTTTATGGGGAATTCGGGATGGCGCGCCCCTAGCCGGGTTCGTGCTGCACTGCAAGGTTGTGGGGCAAGGCCCCTGGTCAAGGCTACTGGGCAAGTCAGCCCCGCGCCGGTCCTTCCAGCCACTTGCCGCCTTCCTGCCGCCAATACTTGCGCTCCGTCCCCTCGCGCCCGCCCAGCATCCGCCAGGTCGCGCGCGCATCGTCGATCCGCTCGGGCGGAAACAGCAGGAACACCCGCGCCGCGCCTTCAAGATCGCGCCATACCCCGTCCGCCAACGCCAGATAACGCGCGCCATTTGCAGGCTCAGGCACATGCGAAAGCAGGATCGGCTGGCGCGCATCGTGCTCGCCCCCCGCGATGCCGTTCGCCAGAAACGTCTCGGGAAGCCGCGTCCACAGCGCCTCGCTGATCCGGCCAAGCTGCTCGGCATCTTCCGAAACCACCAGCAGCCGCTCGCCCGCCGCGAGCGTGCCTTGCGCCAGGCGGGGCAGCACAAGCTCGGCCGGATCGCGCGAAAGCTGGTAGAAATCGACGCGCACCGCCCGCCTCAGATCGGATCGTCAAGCGAGCGGGCAAGCGGCGTGAAGCTCTTGGGCCCCGCCGCGGTCATCACCCAGCAGTCTTCCAGCCGGATGCCAAACTCGCCCGGACTATAGAGCCCCGGCTCGTTGGAAAAGCACATGCCTGGCGCCAGCGGCGTGCTGTCATTGCCGACCAGATAGGGGCTCTCATGCCCGTCCATGCCGATGCCATGCCCCGCGCGATGCGGCAGGCCCGGTAGCGCAAAGCCCGGACCCCAGCCCTCGCTTTCGTAAAACCGGCGCACCGCGCCATCGAGCATGCTTGCCGACGCGCCCACCTTTGCGGCCTCGAACACCTTCGCTTGCCCGCGCCGCACGGTGTCCCACACCTTGCGCTGGCGTGCGCTCGGCGCGCCGAACACCCACGTGCGCGAAATATCGGACTGGTAGTCGGCCACGGTGCAGCCGCAGTCCATCAGGATCGCAGAACCCTCACGCACTGTCTGCGGCGTGTGCGATCCATGCGGATAGGCACTTGCCTCGTTCAGCAGGGCCATCGAGAAATCGCTTTGGGCGCCCATGCGCGCGGTGGCGCCATCCACCAGCGCGCTGATGTCCGCCGATGTCATGCCAGCCTGCACCGCGCCGTGCGCTTCCCTGATGGCCGCCAGCGTGATCGCGTTGGCAATCTCCATCAGCGCCAACTCTGCCGGGGATTTGATATGGCGGCAGGCATTGACCAGCGCCGCGCCCGAAACGACCGCAAAGCGCCCCTCGCGTGCGAGGCCTTCAGTGATGAACGCCCGCGTCGTCTGTTCCACGGCGACTGGCCCGTTACGATCCTTGAGCGCATCGGCGATCAGCGCAAACGGGCTCGCATCCTCGTGCCACGTCCGCAGATCAGCCGGCACCGCCAGCGTCTCCTTCACCGAAGGCGCCTCGAAAAACGGCGTAACGATGATCGGCTGCCCTTGCGCGGGAATGACCGCCGCCGTGATGCGCTCGGAGCGCGACCAGCGGACGCCGGTGAAGTAGGTCAGGCTGCTGCCGCTCTCCACCAGCAGCGCGGCGATCCGCTGCTCCTGCATCAGCCCTTGCAGCTTGGCGATCCGCGCCATGCGCTCCGCCGGGGTGATCGGTACCGCCGCATCGGCCAGCCTGCCAGCAGAAGCCGCCCGCAGTCCGCCCGGCATGGCGGCGAGCATAGCCGCGCCGCCCGCACCAGCCAGCACGCCGCGCCGGGAATAACCGCCGCTCATGCCACTTTCCCCTTGCCGCTGCGGCAGCGATCCGAACAGAACTTCACGTTGTCCCAATCGCGTTCCCACTTCTTGCGCCAAGTGAAAGGCAGGCCGCAGGCGGCGCAGAGCTTGCTCGGCAAGTCCGCCTTGCGGCGCATTTTCGGCATGGAACTGCCTCAGGCCTCCAGCACGTCGCGCACGTAGCGATCGAGCAGCCGCACGCCAAAGCCCGTCGCGCCCTTCTCATGCGTCGCCCCGGCCTTGTCGACCCACACCGTACCCGCGATATCGAGGTGCGCCCAGGCCACGCCCTTGTCGACGTAGCGCTGGATGAACTGTGCTGCCGTGATCGAACCGCCATAGCGCGGCCCCACGTTCTTCATGTCGGCAATCGGGCTGTCGATCAGCTTGTCGTAGGCTGCACCCAGCGGGAAGCGCCACAGCGTGTCGCCGCTCGCCTTGCCCGCCGCGTCGAGCTGCGCCGCCAGCAAATCGTCGTTGCAGAACATGCCGGCATGTTCATGCCCTAGCGAAATGATGATCGCGCCGGTCAGCGTGGCGAGATCGACGATCGTCGCCGGTTCGTATTCCTTCTGCACCCAGGTGATCGCATCGCACAGCACCAGCCGCCCCTCGGCGTCGGTGTTGATCACTTCCACCGTCTGGCCCGACATCGTGGTGACGACATCGCCAGGGCGCTGAGCATTGCCATCGGGCATGTTTTCGACCAGCCCGCACACGCCGATCACGTCGGCCTGCGCCTTGCGCTTCGCGAGCGCGAGCATCGTGCCCGCCACCGCGCCCGCGCCGCCCATGTCCCACTTCATGTCTTCCATGCCTGCGGCGGGCTTGATCGAGATGCCGCCGGTATCAAACGTCACGCCCTTGCCGACAAACGCCGTCGGCCGCGCGCCCGCCTTGCCCTTCCAGCGCATCGCAAGGATCTTGGGCTCGCGCACCGAACCCTGCGCCACGCCCAGCAGCGCACCCATGCCGAGCGCGGTCATTTCAGCAAGGCCGAGCACCACGATCTCGATGCCGGTGCCTTCCAGCCGCGCCTTGCAGCGCTCAACGAAGCTGGCGGGGTAGATCACGTTGGCAGGCTCGGTCACCAGCTCGCGGGTGAACTCCACGCCTTCGGCAATCGCCGCCTCGGTTTCCCAGAGCGCCTCGGTGCCTTCGGGCGCGGCCAGCGCCACGATCTTCGCCAGCGACGGCTTCTGCTCGTCGCTCAGCTTGGTGCGGTACACATCATGCCGCCACGCCCGCAGCCGCGCCGCCAGCAGCACCGCAGTCGCTTCCTCGGCGGTCAGGCCGCTGCCAG
>CANCET010000141.1 GCA_947375105.1 Sphingomonadaceae bacterium | reverse complement strand
GAACGCGCAACCGCCAAGCGCACGGCGCAGGCACCGACCAGCCTCGAGAACATGTTCTCGGCGCTCGCCGCCAAGCAGGCTGTGATCGAGTATCCGGTGGTCATCAAGGCCGACGTGCAGGGTTCGACCGAGGCGATCGTGAATGCGCTCAACCGCATTTCGACCGACGAGATCAAGGTCCGCATCCTCGCCTCCGGCGTTGGCGCGATCACCGAAAGCGACGTCAATCTCGCGCAGGCGAGCGGCGCGCCGATCATTGGCTTCAACGTCCGTCCGAACGCCAAGGCGCGCGAGCTGGTCGAGCGCTTCAAGGTGCGCATGAAGTACTTCGACGTGATCTATCAGCTCACCGACGACATCCGCCTCGAAATGGCCGGCCAGCTTGGGCCGGAGCGGATCGAGACCGTGGTCGGCCGTGCCGAGGTCAAGGAAGTGTTCCCGGCGGGCAAGAAGGACAAGGCGGCGGGTCTGCTCGTGGTCGAAGGCTTCATCCGCAAGGGCATCAACGCACGTCTCACGCGCAACGATGTCATCGTTTCGCAGACGCTCATCCACTCGCTGCGCCGCTTCAAGGACGACGTTGCCGAAGTGCGCGCCGGTCTCGAGTGCGGTGTGGTGCTGGCCGATACGAACGACGTGAAGCCGGGCGACCAGCTGGAAGTGTTCGAGGTCGAGGAACGCGTGCGCACGCTGTAACCTGCATTTCCCCTCCCGCTCGCGGGAGGGGGCAGGGGTGGGCATTCTTTCCGGCTTAGCCGGTCGAATGGAGATTGTGATGCCGCGCTACGTCGCCCTGCTCGGCTCGATCAACGTCGGCGGCAATCGCCTGACGATGGCTGAGCTGCGCGCCGCGTTCGAGAGCGAGGGGTTCACCAGTGTCGAGACGGTGGTGGCGAGCGGCAATGTGCTGTTCGACCATGACGAGCGCCCGACGCCGGGCCTTGAGGAAAAGCTCGAAGGGCTGGTGCGCGCCAAGTTCGACATGCGCAGCATTGTCGCGGTGCGCAGCGTTGATGAAGTGCGCAGCAGCATCGAGGACAATCCGTTCACCGGCCACGGCGCGGACGCCAATGTCCACACCATGTTCCTCGATGGTGAAGCCGATCCGGCACAATTCCGTGTGCTGGTGGCCGATCAGGCCGAGCGCGGCCCCGAAAGGCTCGCACTCGGCCCGCGGGCACTCTATATCGATTTTGCCGAGGGCGTTGCGGCCAGCCGGATGACGGGCGCGTTTCTTGAACGGCGGCTCGGACGGCGCGGCACGGCCCGCAATGTACGCTCGCTTGCACGCATTCTGGCGAAAATGGCCTGAACGTTCGGGCACATAGGACAAGGTACTGATGGCAAAGCAGCCCGCATCTCTCGAAGCCCGTTCGGTCCGCCTGCTCAAGGTGGGTGAACAGGTGCGTCACATCCTGTCGGAACTGCTGATGCGGCAGGAAGTGCACGACGAAGTGCTGACCGCGCATTCGGTATCCGTCACCGAAGTGCGCATGTCGCCCGATCTGCGCCACGCGACCGCCTTCATCAAACCACTGCTTGGCGCGAACGAGGAAGCCGTGCTCAAGGCGCTGCGCACCAATACGGCCTATTTTCAGAGGGAAGTGGCCCAGCGCCTGCGGTTGAAGTACGCTGCCAAGATGCGTTTTCAGGCCGACGATAGCTTCGATGTCGCGAGCCACATCGACAAGCTGCTGGCCGACCCGAAAGTGAAGCGCGATCTTTCTGCGGAGGACTGAGGCGATGATCCGGTTGAAGCGCATGGTTTTTCCGCTAGCGCTGTTGCTGGCATTTCCGGCGCTGGCATCTCCGGCGCTGGTATCTCCGGCACTGGCACAGAATGCCGCGATCACTGATCCGCCGCGCGATGCCGCCAATCCGCCCCGGCCCGTTGCGTTTGTCATGCCGTCACCCGATGGTGCGGGGGCGATGAATGCGTTGCTCTGGCTGGCAGGCGGCGCCGGGCCGCACCCGACCTTGCTGCTGTTTCACGGATTTCCGGGCAACGAGCAGAACCTCGATCTGGCCCAGGCAGCGCGCCGCGCAGGCTGGCACGTGCTTACGCTGCACTATCGCGGCAGCTGGGGCAGTCCGGGCGATTTCAGCTTCAGCCACGCCGCACAGGATGCGCACACCGCGCTCGCGTGGCTGCGCGATCCGGCCAACGCTGCCCGGTACGGCATCGATCCGCGCCGCATCGCGGTGGCCGGTCATTCGATGGGCGGGTTCATGGCTAGCGATGCAGCTGCGGACGATCACGCGGTTGCCGGGCTGTTCCTGATCGATGCGTGGCCCATCGGCAAGGCCGGTGCGCAGACCGCGACGGCAGCGGGTCTGGCGGAATGGCGCAAGGACCACACCGAAGATATGCCGCCCTTGGCCGGAGCCACGCTCGATGGTCTGGCGAACGAGGCCCGCATCGGCGCGGCCCGGTTCGATCTCAAGGCGCGGGTGCTGGCGTTCGGCCCGCGGCCGCTTGCGATCTATGGTGCTTCTGCAGCGCTGGGCGCAGACAATCTCGATTTGCTCAATGCAGCCGTACAGGCCGGAAACGGCCGCGCTTCGGGCGGTTTGTGGGAGACCGACCACAGCTTCTCCGATCACCGCATCGCGTTGGCGGCGGCGCTGGTCGATTGGCTGGGGACTTTGCCTTAACCCGGCACCATTCGCGCGCGGATCGTCACGTTGACCATCGCGCCGATGATCCACGGATAGGCCGTCATTCCGAACTGCCGGCGATCGATCACGCCGGTGCCGACGATGGAAATGGGCTGCGTGCCCCCGGTCGAGAATGGCGGGACCGAGAAGGCCACCTTGAGCGTGATGGGGCGTGTGATCCCGCGCGCAGTGATCTGCCCCTCGACCTCGGCGGTTTTCTCGCCGGTCATCTTGAGCCGCCGTCCGACAAAGTGCACCGTTGGATGGTGGGCCACATCGAAGAAGCTCTTGCCTTGCAGTGTCTTGGTTTGGGAATCACCCGTGGTAAGCGTGCGCGCGTCGATATCGACCACCATGTCGAGCGCCTCGAGATCGGCGAACGAGAGATTGAACGTGCCCGACATGTCCGGGAACTTGGCGGTCTTGCTGGCGATGCCGAAGAAGGCAACCCGCGCATCGACGTGGCTGGCGCTGCGGTCGATCACATAGCGCAAGTCTCCCGCCAGCGCCGCGCCGGGTTGCAGCAGGGCAAGGAGCGCGGCCAGCGCGATCAGCAGGCGGGTGGTCAAACGCTTCATGGTGTTCCTTGCCAATAAGGCCTCGCTCGGGAGGACATGGGTATAACGGGCGGGGCGGCCAGTTCATTCGCGATGAATTCGCGGCCACGCTGTTCGGGCGCTTGGCTTTCCCGGCGCAATGCCTATGTGAGCGGGGGTATGGCAAGCCTCCCTTTCCGTCACTCCGCCGCAACGAGCCTCGCGCTATGAGCGGCCCCGATCTCTACGTGCCGCTGGAGGAGGGCAGCCTCCGGCTCGAACCACTGCGCGAGGATCACCGCGAAGCCTTGCGCGCCGCCTGTGCGCAGGACAGCGAGATCTGGGCGATCTACCCGTTTTGCTATGTCGGCGAACATTTCGATCCCCAGTTCGACAGCTTGCTGAGCAGCGCGCCGGGGCGCTGCGTTTACGCGGTGGCGCTGGACGGCGCGGTGGTGGGCATGACGGCGTGGATCGCGTTCGGCGATCCGAGTTGGTCGATCGAGATCGGCAACAGCTACATCATCCCCGCCTTGCGCGGTATCGGCTTCAACCGGCGCTTGAAGCGGTTGATGATCGACCACGCATTCGCCTGCGGGCTGGAACGTGTGGTGTTCAAGGTCGACGTGATCAACACCCGCAGCCGCGCCGCGGTGTGCAAGCTTGGGGCGCAGGAAGAAGGCGTGATGCGCCGGGAACGCAAGACCTGGACTGGCCGCGTGCGCGACACGGTGATCTACGGATTGCTGCGCGAGGACTGGCAGGCTGCGCAGCCATGAGCGGAACGCTTTATCTGGTCGCCACGGTGGTCGTGCCGATGGTGTTCGCCATCGTGTTTCACGAAATCGCGCATGGCTGGGCCGCGCGCCTGCTCGGTGATCCTACGGCGTACGAGCGCGGGCGGTTGAGCCTCAATCCGCTGAAGCATGTCGATCCGATGGGCACGCTGATCCTGCCGGGCATGCTCAAGCTGCTGGGCCTGCCCGTGTTCGGCTGGGCCAAGCCGGTGCCGGTGAGCTATGCCCGGCTGCGCCATCCCAAACGCGACATGGCGCTGGTGGCGGCTGCGGGGCCGCTTACGAACTTCGTGCTGGCCGCGCTGGCGGCGGCGGCATTCGGGCTGATGCTGCGCGGGCTCGATCCGCGGGCCACGCCGGGCGCGGCCACGCTGTTCGCCGCGGACAACCTCAAGAACTTCATCGCGATCAACGTGTTCCTTGGCACGTTCAATTTGCTGCCGCTGCCGCCCTTCGATGGCTCGCGCATCGTGCGGGGGCTCGCGCCGGATGCGGGCGTGCGGCTGCTTGATCGGATCGAGCCGCTCGGCATTCCGCTGTTCATGGCGGTGTTCATCGTGCTGCCGTGGCTGTTCCCGGGCCTCCATATCGTAGACCGCGTGATCGGCCCGCCGATGGAGTGGATGCTCTCGCAGTTTCAAAACATCGTCGCGCTGGTCGCCGGGCCGGAACTCGATTGAGCGCCTGACCGTGGTCAATGGCTGGATCATCCTCGACAAGCCGCACGAGCTTGGCTCGACGCAGGCGGTGGGCGCGGTGAAGCGCAACTTGCGCGAGGCGGGTTATGGCAAGGTCAAGGTCGGCCATGGCGGCACGCTCGATCCGCTGGCGACGGGTGTGCTGCCCATTGCGGTGGGCGAGGCGACCAAGCTGGCCGGGCGGATGCTGGATGCGAGCAAGGAATATGCCTTCACGCTCCGGTTCGGCGAAGAGACGGATTCGCTTGATCTGGAAGGCAGCGTCATCGCCGCGAGCGATGTGCGGCCGACGCGTGCGGCCATCGCTGCGGTGCTACCGCGCTTTACCGGGCCGATCGAACAAGTGCCGCCGGCCTATTCCGCGATCCGGGTGGACGGCGCGCGCGCCTACGATCTGGCGCGGGCGGGCGAGGCGGTCGAATTGAAGGCGCGGGCCGTCACGATCCACAGCTTGAACGTCAGTAACGAGGCACAGGCGGCGGAGGACGCGGTCACCCTCATCGCTCACGTTTCCAAGGGCACCTATATCCGCAGCCTTGCGCGCGACATCGCTCATGCGCTGGGCACAGTGGGGCACGTGACCATGCTGCGCCGCCTGCGCGCGGGGCCGTTCGACCTCTCACAGGCGATTTCACTGGACAAACTGAACGATGTGGGTAAGGGCGCACCCCTTGAACACATACTCTTGCCGCTGGAGGCAGGGCTGGTCGACATCCCGGCTCTTGACCTTTCGCCCGAGCAGGCAAGAGCGGTCCGACAGGGCCGCGTTCTTGACGGGCTGCCCCATACCGACGGGCTTTACTGGGTGCGCAGCGGATTTGTTCCGGTCGCCTTGGTGGAGCTTTCAGGCTCTGTCCTGACTGTCGCACGGGGGTTCAACCTTCCCGATGTCGCGGAGTAATGAAAATGTCGGTTACCGCTGAAAAGAAGCAGGAAATCATTCAGGACAACGCGCGGGCCGCGAACGACACGGGTTCGCCCGAAGTTCAGGTCGCGATCCTCACCAGCCGAATCCTGACCCTGACGGAGCACTTCAAGGCGCACCACAAGGACAACCATTCGCGCCGGGGCCTGCTGATGATGGTCAACAAGCGGCGCTCGCTGCTGGACTATCTGAAGAAGAAGGATGTGGACCGCTACAACGCGCTCATCCAGAAGCTCGGTCTGCGCAAGTAACCAAGCGGAAAGCGGCCCCCACGCGGGCCGCTTTTTGCATGTGGCGTCCGCTCGGCAATCCGGCCGACAGGCGCATCCAATGGGGCCAGAAAAGCGCCCCGCACCGGACCGGGACGGTACACCCGGCAGCAAATCCCGCGCGCAATAGGGCGGCGGGCTGAAGGAAAACACATGTTCGACGTCAAGACAGTATCGCTGGAGTGGGGCGGCAAGACCCTCACTCTGGAAACCGGCCGCATTGCCCGTCAGGCTGACGGCGCGGTCCTCGCCACGTATGGCGAAACGGTTGTGCTCTGCGCGGTGACAGCCGCCAAGAAGGTCAAGGAAGGCCAGGATTTCTTCCCGCTGACCGTGCACTATCAGGAAAAGTTCTCGTCCGCCGGGCGTATCCCGGGCGGCTTCTTCAAGCGCGAGCGCGGCGCGACGGAAAAGGAAACGCTGGTTTCCCGCCTGATCGATCGCCCGGTGCGTCCGCTGTTCCCCGAAGGTTTCTACAACGAGATCAACGTCATTGCCCAGGTCCTGAGCTATGACGGCGAGACTGAGCCCGATGTGGTTGCGATGATCGCGGCCTCGGCTGCACTCACGATCTCGGGCGTGCCGTTCATGGGCCCGATCGCGGCCGCCCGCGTCGGTTTCAAGGACGGCGAGTACCAGCTCAACCCGTCGCTGAGCGAAGTCGCCACCGGCCGCCTCGATCTCGTCGTCGCCGCCACCGATGCGGCCGTGATGATGGTCGAATCCGAGGCCAAGGAACTCACCGAGGACGAAATGCTCGGTGCGGTGATGTTCGCGCATGACGAGATCCGCAAGGTCGTCGGCGCGATCATCGATCTGGCCGAAAAGGCCGCCAAGGATCCGTGGGAAATCGACCTCACCGACAACACGGCGGATATCAAGGCCAAGCTCAAGAAGCTGGTCGGTGCCGATGTGGCGGCTGCCTACAAGATCACCGACAAGTCGGCGCGTTCGAACGCGCTCAATGAAGCGCGCGCCAAGGCCAAGGAAGCCTTCGCCGCGGAAGGTCCGCAGACCCAGATGGTCGCGATGAAGACCATGAAGAAGGTCGAGGCCGACATCGTGCGCGGCGCCATCCTCAAGGACGGCCAGCGTATCGACGGGCGCACCACCACGCAGATCCGCCCGATTGAATCGATCGTCGGCTTCCTGCCGCGCACGCACGGTTCCTCGCTTTTCACGCGCGGTGAAACGCAGGCAATCTGCACCACCACGCTGGGCACCAAGGACGCTGAGCAGATGATCGACGGCCTTGATGGCCTGTCGTATCAGCGCTTCATGCTGCACTATAACTTCCCGCCGTACTCGGTTGGCGAAGTTGGCCGTTTCGGTGCTCCTGGCCGCCGTGAAGTGGGCCACGGCAAGCTGGCATGGCGCGCGCTGCACCCGGTGCTGCCGACCAAGGACGAGTTCCCTTACACGATCCGCGTTCTTTCGGACATCACCGAGTCGAACGGTTCGTCTTCGATGGCGACCGTCTGCGGCGGCTGCCTTTCGATGATGGACGCGGGCGTTCCCATCGAACGTCCGGTTTCCGGTATCGCGATGGGCCTGATCCTTGAAGGCGACGAGTTCGCCGTCCTTTCGGACATCCTGGGCGACGAGGATCACCTCGGCGACATGGACTTCAAGGTGGCCGGCACCAGCGCGGGCATCACCACGATGCAGATGGACATCAAGATCGCGGGCATCACGCGCGAGATCATGGCCAAGGCGCTGCATCAGGCGAGCGAAGGCCGCGCGCACATCCTGAACGAGATGACCAAGGCTCTCGGTTCGGCTCGTACCGAGCTTTCGGCCCACGCACCGCGCATCGAGACGATCCAGATCGACAAGTCGAAGATCCGCGAAGTCATCGGCACCGGCGGCAAGGTGATCCGCGAGATCGTCGCTGAAACCGGCGCCAAGGTCGATATCGACGACGAGGGCCTGATCAAGATCAGCTCGTCCGATATCAACCAGATCGAGGCCGCGAAGAAGTGGATCCTCGGCATCGTGGAAGAAGCCGAAGTCGGCAAGGTCTATGACGGCAAGGTCGTGAACATCGTCGATTTCGGCGCGTTCGTGAACTTCATGGGCGGCAAGGACGGTCTCGTCCACGTCTCCGAGATGCGCAACGAGCGGGTCGAGAAGCCCACCGATGTGGTCAAGGAAGGCCAGGCCGTGAAGGTCAAGGTGCTCGAGATCGATCCGCGCGGCAAGGTTCGCCTGTCGATGCGCGTCGTCGATCAGGAAACCGGCGCCGAACTGGAAGATACCCGTCCGCCCCGCGAGCCGCGCCCCGAGCGCAGCGACCGTGGTGATCGCGGCGATCGCCGTGGCCCGGGTGGCCCGCGTGGCGATCGTGGCCCGCGTCGTGACGGCGGTGGCGGTCGTGATCGCGGTCCGCGTGGCGGCGGTGAGGGCGGCGCTGATCATGTGCCGGCGTTCCTCAAGTCGGACGATTGATCGCTCCGGTTTGAAGCCAATAGAAACGAGGGCTCGCGGCGACGCGGGCCCTTTTTTCTTGCCTTGGCGCGGCGGCGGAAGGACGATGCGCGCGGCACTTCGCCAGGGAGGATGACGATGCGCTTCAGGCTGACCAAAGGTGCGGTCATGGCGGGGCTGCTCGCCTCGTCGGGCGCGGCGCTGGCCTGTGCCGATGTTGGCTGTGAGCCGGTGTGGTCGCTGTTCGGCGGATCGCAGGCTTGCCAAAACCGCGTGGTGATCGCGCCTGGTAACGACAGCCGGGTCAACCTGCTGGGGCTGCTGCGCGATTCTGCCGGGTTGGGGCTGACGAGCGCGGCAATGGGCGGCGGCACTTATCCCGAACCTGGATATGACGAGACGGGCTTTGGCCATACCTTCCTCGATTGGGGCATGGTGACGCGGCAATGGGTGCCCGCACCTGATCCGATGGCTGATGCGCCGCCGGGCCCGTGCGACCGCTTCGGTGCGGCGACCCCGGCCTTCACCGCCGCGATGGCGGCCAATCGCGCGCTGG
>CANCET010000140.1 GCA_947375105.1 Sphingomonadaceae bacterium | reverse complement strand
GGACCGAGTGGAATGCGCGAAACATCGTGCGGTGGTGCATCGTGCGGTGCATCCAGTAGAAATAGGCATCGTGCATCACGATCAGCGCGATGGTCTGCCAGACGATGGTGGCGAGCACCGGCTGCCCTTGGTTGAAGGCAATCGCGCCGATTGCGATGAGCACCACGGTGATGAGATCGACCACCGCGAACACCGCCATGGCCCACATCGACTGGCGCACTTCGCGCAGCCGGTCCGCTCCCGTTGCGCGGCGGGTCTGGATGCGGCGGTCAGCAATGCGGCGGGCGAGGAGCCAGCACAGCAGCGCCACGCCGGCAGCGCCGGCGAAATAGCGCAGGCTTTCGATCCAGATGCTGTCGAGCATGCGGTGGAGCAGAAACAGGAAGGTGATGGGCATCGGGCTCTCCGTGAAGGGGATGCCCGGGGTGTGTCATGGCGGCGCGGGCATGGCTCCGCGCAGTCTGAAAAGGCTGATGCTTTCCGGAATCGATCAGGGTTTTTCAGGATCGGCGAAAGCGGCGCGGCGAAACTCCGTGGGCGTCTGGCCCACGGCTTCGCGGAAGGCGCGATTGAACGGGGCGAGCGAGCCGTAGCCGAGGTCCATCGCCATGGTGAGGACAGGCAGATCGACCCGCGCCGGATCAGCCAGCACGGCTCTCGCCTCGGCAATGCGGTGGGCGTTGAGGAAGGCCGAGAAGTTGCGGTGGCCGAGGCGGCGGTTGATCAGCGCACGCAGGCGGTGCTCGGGAACTTCGAGCCGGGCCGCGAGCATCCCGATGGTGAGACCGGGTTCGAGCCATACGCGCTGCGCCATTGCGGCATCGAGCTTGCCGTGCAGCACGCGTTCGGCGGGGCTGAGTGGATCGCCAGCGGGGGCTTCCCTGCCCGGCGGCGGGGCAAGCAGCGCGGGATCGGTTTCCAGCATCGCCGTGCCAAGTGTGAGCACGGTGAGCGCGATGACGAGCGATTCGCCGGTGAGCAGCCAGACCGGCTCGTGGCCGAAACCGAACCACGCTTCGCTCGCGAGTACACCGATCGACAGCACTGCCACAGCAAGCACGAAGGCGAGACGAAAGCGACGACGCGCCTCGACGAGGTCGTCGTCGCGGTTCGTAAGCGCGATCGCGATCGAATGGACGACAAACAGGGCCGCGACGGTGTGGCCGACGACATCGGCAAGTGGGAGCAGCGGTTCGCACCAGCGGCGCACAACGAAGACTGCGACGCTGCCGATTATGAGGACAAAGCCCGCGATGCCGATGCGCCGATCCGGCGTGCGATCGAACACGGCATGGGCGAAGAGCCACAGGAACAGCGGCGCGAGATTGCTGGCAAGCACGACCATGAGGCGCAGCGGGATGGGCAGTGCCGGAAACTGCGGGCCGGAATTGACGAGATAGCCGATCACCCCGACGAGCAGGCTGGCGGTCACCCGCCGCAGCATTGGCGCGGCCCCGCTACGCCACACAACCAGCGCGATCAGCGCGAGCTGGCCGATGGCAATCAGGCGCAGGCCGATGTCGATGCTGGCGGTGTCGAAGCTCTCCATCGGGCTCGTTGTATGGCCTGCGCTCGCCCCAAGGTCCATGGCTTGCCCGAAGCCTTGCCACGCGTAGTGCTTCGGCTAGGACGAACGCGGGCGGCGGACCGTCCTTCCCTTTCACGCAACCTGCAACGCAAGGCCAGAGCATGACCGACCAGTTCGCCCTCACCGACGACCAGATCGCCATTCAGGAGATGGCGCGGCGCTTTACCGCCGATGCCATCACCCCGTTTGCGGCGCAATGGGACGAGGACCACATGTTCCCGCGCGACACCATCAAGGCGGCGGCGGAACTGGGTTTCGCCTCGATCTACGTGAGCGAGGAAAGCGGCGGCATCGGGCTGGGACGGCTGGACTCCGCGCTGATCATGGAAGCCATGGCTTATGGCTGCCCGAGCACGAGCGCCTTCATTTCGATCCACAACATGGCCTCCTGGATGATCGATCGCTTCGGCGGCGCGGAGATCAAGGGGCGCTACCTGCCGCAACTCATCTCGATGGACATGATCGCGAGCTACTGCCTGACCGAGCCGGGTTCCGGCTCGGACGCAGCGGCGCTGCGCACTTCGGCGCGGCTTGAGGGCGACCACTATGTGGTGAACGGCACCAAGCAGTTCATTTCGGGCGGCGGGGTAAGCGACATCTACGTGACGATGGTGCGCACTGGCGAACCGGGGCCTAAGGGCATTTCCTGCCTGGTGATCGAAAAGGGCATGCCCGGTGTCAGCTTCGGCGCGCCCGAGCGCAAGCTGGGCTGGAACTCCTCGCCCACCGCGCAGGTCGTCCTGGAAAACGTCAAGGTGCCGGTCGCGAACCGCGTCGGCGCGGAAGGCGATGGGTTCCGCTTTGCCATGGCCGGGCTCGATGGCGGGCGGCTGAACATCGGCGCTTGCTCGCTCGGCGGGGCGCAGCGCTGCCTCGATGAGGCGATCAAGTATGCGAAGGAGCGCAGCCAGTTCGGCCAGCCCATCGCCGAGTTCCAGAACACGCAGTTCCAGCTCGCGGACATGGCGACCGACCTCGAAGCGGCGCGTGCGCTGCTCTATCTCGCGGCGGCCAAAGTGACGTCTAACGCGCCGGACAAGACGCGGTTTTCGGCGATGGCCAAGAAGCTCGCAACCGATACCGGCTCTTCGGTGGTCGATCGCGCACTGCAGATCTTCGGCGGTTACGGCTATCTCAAGGACTATCCGATCGAGCGATTCTGGCGCGATCTGCGCGTCCACCGCATCCTCGAAGGCACCAACGAGGTGATGAAGCTGATCGTCGGGCGCGATCTGCTCCGCCAGTAATTTGGGCCAGTAATTTGGGCCAGTAATCACGATTTTGGGAGAGAACGAGGCAATGACCGACGATATTCTGGTCCGCACCGAAGGCGGGATGGGCGTGTTGTCGCTCAACCGCCCCAAGGCGATCCACGCGCTCAATCGCGCGATGGTGGACGGCATGACCGCCGCGCTGCTGAAGTGGCGCGATGACCCCACCATCGGTGCGGTGATCATCGACCATTCGGAGGGCCGCGGGTTCTGCGCGGGCGGTGATATCGCGTTTCTGCGCAATTCGGCGCTGACTGATGACGGTGTTTCGGGCCGCAAGTTCTTCTTCGATGAATACCGCCTCAACCATCTGATCATGACGTATGAAAAGCCCATCGTGGCCTTCATGGACGGGATCACGATGGGCGGCGGTGTCGGCATCGCCGATCCTGCGCGCTACCGCGTCGCGACCGAGAACACCCGCCTCGCCATGCCCGAAACCGGCATAGGCCTGTTTCCGGATGTCGGCGGCGGCTGGTTCCTTTCGCGCATGAGGGGGCGGCTGGGCCAGTACCTCGCGCTCACCGGCGCGCGGATGGACGGAGCCGAGTGCCTCTGGGCCGGTTCGGCGACCCACTATCTGCCCGCTGCCGCATTGGCCGAGGCGAAAGCGAAGATCGCCGCTAATCCGGGCGATATTCCGGCCATCCTGCACAGCCTGGCGGCCGTGCCGCCCGAGCCGAAGATTGCCGCGCAGGCCGATGATATCGCGCGGCTGTTCGCCTCGGATCGCTACGAGGACATTCTCGCCGCACTCGAAGCCGATGGCAGTGCGTTCGCCAATGCGACGCTCGCGACGCTCCACACCAAGAGCCCGCAGACCTGCAAGGTTGCGCTGCGCCAGCTTGCGACCAGCCGAACGCTGCCTGATTTCGCGGCGAACATGGTGATGGAATATCGCATCTGCAGCCGCGTCCTGGTCCGCCCCGATTTTGCCGAAGGCGTCCGCGCGGTGATCGTGGACAAGGACAATGCCCCCAAGTGGAACCCGGCCACACCCGAAGGCGTGACCGAAGACATGCTGGACGCGATCTTCGCGCCCCTGCCCGCAAACGAGGAATGGAGCCCCCTATGACGTATGAAACGATTCTGGTCGAACAGCGCGGCGCGGTCACGCTGATCACGCTCAACCGACCCAAATCCTTGAACGCGCTCAACTCGCAGGTGCTCGAAGAGCTGATCGTGGCTTTCGGCGCTTACGAGGCGGACTCCAGCCAGCGCTGCGCCATCCTCACCGGTTCGGGCGAGAAGGCCTTTGCCGCAGGCGCGGACATCAAGGAAATGGCCGACAAGGCCGCGACTGATTTCTATACCGGCGACTTCTTCTCGCGCTGGACCAGCCATCTGGTGAAGACCACGCGCAAGCCGTGGATCGCGGCGGTCAACGGCTTTGCGCTCGGCGGTGGGTGCGAACTGGCGATGATGGCGGACTTCATCATCGCTTCGGAAAACGCCAAGTTCGGTCAGCCCGAGATCAAGCTGGGCGTTGCGCCCGGAATGGGCGGCTCGCAGCGCCTGACCCGCGCGGTCGGCAAGGCCAAGGCGATGGACATGTGCCTCACCAGCCGGATGATGGACGCGGTGGAAGCCGAGCGTTCGGGCCTTGTCACGCGGGTCGTGCCGCTGGCCGATCTGCTGGACGAGGCGCTCAAGACGGCGGAAGTCATCGCCGGAATGCCGCCCGTCGCCGCCATCGCCAACAAGGAAATGGTCAACGCCGCGTTCGAAATGACGCTCGATCAGGGCATCCTGTTCGAACGCCGCGTGTTCCAGATCCTCACCGCGACCGAGGACAAGGCCGAAGGCATGGCCGCCTTCATCGAAAAGCGCCCCGGCGTGTGGAAGGGGAAGTAAGACCATGAAAATCGCATTTATCGGCCTTGGCAACATGGGCGGCGGCATGGCCGCGAATCTCGTGAAGGCGGGGCATGACGTCCACGCCTTCGATCTTGCCGAAGCGGCGCTGGCGCGCGCGAAGGAAAGCGGCTGCACCACCTACACCTCGGTGAAGGACGCCGTGCAGGGCGCGGATGCCGTCGTCTCGATGCTGCCCAACGGCGCCATCGTGAAGGCGGTCTACACCGCGGACGTGATCGGCCATGCGCCCACCTCGGCATTGCTGCTCGATTGTTCGACCATCGACGTTGCCACGGCGCGCGAAGTGGCCGCGCTGGCGGCGGGCGCTGGCTATGCCATGGTCGATGCCCCGGTTTCGGGCGGTATCGCGGCGGCCAACGGCGGCACGCTGACCTTCATGGTCGGCGGCAGCGCAGATGCCTTTGCGCGCGGTGAGCCGATCCTTTCCGCGATGGGCAAGGCGGTGATCCATGCGGGCGACAGCGGCGCAGGGCAGGCGGCGAAGATCTGCAACAACATGCTGCTCGGCGCCTCGATGATCGCGACGTGCGAGACCTTTGCCATGGCCGAGAAGCTGGGGCTCGATCTCCAGACCTTCTTCGACATTTCCTCGAAGGCCTCGGGCCAGTGCTGGTCGATGACGAGCTATTGCCCGGTGCCCGGTGTCGGCCCGACGACTCCGGCGGACAACGGCTATCAGGGCGGCTTTGCCACTGCGCTCATGCTCAAGGACCTCAAGCTCGCGATGGAAGCAGCCAAGGGTGCGGGGGCCGAGGTGCCGATGGGCGCGCGGGCGGCTGAGCTCTATGCGGCGTTTGCCGATGCGGGCAACGGTGGGCTCGATTTCTCGGCGATCATCAAGACGTTGTAAGGCCTGCAAAACCTGATCAAGTCCCAACCCCGCTCACCCTGAGCGGGGTTGGGATTGAGGCGGTGCTTCCGGGAAGGTTGCTCAGCGCAGACGGCTGGCAATGATCCGGCCGATGGGGTCGCGGGCGAGGCTGGGTGATACCGCGACGGTACGGTCGCCGCGCTCGTCATCGCGCGATACGGAGGGTGCCTTTGCCGTCTCGCGCATGGCGAGCTGGCGGCGGGCCGGCGCTAGTGTCCGGCTCGTTTCGGGCACGATGCCCTTGAGGAAATCGGCGCCGATGCGCGATGTGTAGTCGGCCTTCGGCGGCTCTACCGAAGCCAGCACAGTCAGCCGTTCATTCGCCAGAGGCTTGCGGTTGTAAATGAAGCCTTCGACCGGCCAGTGCGTGGTGCCAAGCCCGCCGAGCGGGGCATACCACACGCGTACTTCGCTCCAATCGTTGCCGGGCGAGACGTCCACCGCGCGGACGTTGTCCTCCAGCTGGCCGCGCCGTCCCTCGATGGGCGACCAGTTGGCGTGCCGCAGCAGCACCGTGCGCGAATCGATAATGCGGCTGATCGCGGCGACATGGCCGAGCTGCATCGCGCCATGCGGACGAAATGCCATGACCGCGCCGACCTTGGGCCGGTTGCCGCGCGCGTAGCGCCCTGCGGCTTGCTCCCACCAGGTATGGGCATCACCATAAAGCCGGATTCCCGAGACCTGGCGCGCATAAGGAACGCATTGAATATAGGGCAGGCCGCCATCTTCCGCGCCCTCGTCTCCGGTCACCAGCGCCGGATCGGGAGCGACGGGACGCGCTGCTGCGAGCGACGGAAGTGCTGCCAGCAGGGACAGAAATGCGATTCGCAGGGGAGCAATCCTCATGCGAACTATTTGGGTCCGATGTGGTTAAAACGGCTCTTGCGAAGCTGGTTAACAAAAGATTAGCGCCCCGCTTGTGCGCCCGCACCTGCCACGCGCCGCTTGCCTTCCGGGCGCGATAAGGCCACGGGAGGGCCATGTTGCCCCAGGTTATCATCATTGGCCGGCCCAATGTCGGCAAGTCGACACTGTTCAACCGACTGGTCGGAAAGAAGCTCGCGCTGGTCGACGACCAGCCCGGCGTGACGCGTGATCGCCGGTTTGGCGATGCGGACCTGCTCGGCCTGAAGTTTACCATTGTCGATACGGCGGGGTGGGAAGACCTCGACGCCGAGACGTTGCCGGGGCGGATGCGCCAGCAGACCGAAGCCTCGCTGGTGGGCGCGGACGTTGCGCTGTTCGTGATTGACGCGCGCGCGGGGGTGACCCCGCTTGACGAGGAAATCGCGCGTTATCTGCGCTCAAGCCGCATTCCGATCGTGCTCATGGCCAACAAGGCCGAAGGGCGCGCGGGCGATCCGGGGCTCTATGATGCCTTCGCACTGGGCTTTGGCGAGCCGGTGGCGTTTTCCGCCGAGCACGGGCAGGGCCTTGCCGATCTGTTCGAGGCGCTGCGCCCGCATATCGAAGGCACGGACGGCGACGACGCAGGCGATGCCGGGCCTGACGCAGAGATCGAGGACGAGGAGGAGTTCGATCCCGAATCGGTCCTCAAGCTTGCCATCGTCGGGCGGCCCAATGCAGGCAAGTCCACGCTGATCAACAAGCTGCTTGGCGAAAACCGCCTGCTGACGGGGCCCGAGGCCGGGATCACGCGCGATTCCATCGCGATTGATTGGCAGTGGTTTGATCCGGCACGCGATGGCTATCGCCCGGTGCGCCTGATCGACACGGCGGGGATGCGCAAGAAGGCGCAAGTCGTCGAAAAGCTGGAGAAGATGTCGGTCGCGGACGCGCGCCGCGCGATCGACTTTGCCGAAGTCGTCGTGCTCGTGCTCGATGCGACGCGCGGGCTCGAACATCAGGACCTCAAGATCGCCTCCATGGTGCTTGAGGAAGGCCGCGCGCTGATGATCGCGATCAACAAGTGGGACGTGGCGGAGGATCCCTCCGGCCTGTTCAACGGGATCCGCGGCGCGCTGGAAGAGGGCCTCGCACAAGTGCGCGGGGTGCCGCTGCTGGCGGTTTCGGCGCGCACCGGCAAGGGGCTCGACCAGATGCTGACCGCGGCGTTCGATATCCGCGCGGCGTGGTCGAAGCGCGTGCCGACTTCGGCGCTCAATCGCTGGTTCGACGATGCGCTTTCCGCCAATCCGCCGCCCGCACCTGGCGGCCGCCGCATCAAGCTGCGCTACATCACGCAGGCGCGCATCCGCCCGCCCAGCTTCGTGATGTTCGGCACGCGGCTCGATCAGCTTCCCGAAAGCTATCGGCGCTATCTGGTGAACGGCATCCGCCGCGAACTGGGCTTCGATGCGGTGCCGATCCGGCTGACCTTGCGCAGCCCGACGAATCCGTTCGCCAAGAAGTAGGACGCCGCCATGCCGAATGTTGCCCTGCCGCTAGACCCTGCGATCCTGCCCCGCAGCACCGGCAGCGCGATCATGCGCGGCATTGCCGGGAAGTGCCCGCGCTGCGGCGGCACACATCTGTTCGCAGGCGGGCTGAAGCCAGTCGAGCGCTGCCGGATGTGCGGGCAGAACTGGACGCTGCACGCGGCCGACGATTTCCCGCCCTACATCGCCATCCTGCTGACCGGGCACCTGATGGCGCCGGTGATCATCGTGCTGGGCAAGATGGAGAGCCTGCCGGAATGGGCGATGATGCTGATCGTGCTCACGCTGGCTGCATCGCTCATCGCCGCGATCCTGCGCCCCGCCAAGGGCGGCGTGATCGCGCTGCAATGGTGGCTGGGGATGCAGGGCTTTGCCGGGCATGCGGGCAAGGTTGAGGCGGGGGTAGCCTGAACTGCGCTGCGAGCACCGCTAAGGAAAGATAACGTCAGGGGGCCGGCGCATTTCCTGCAGGAGGCGTTCCGCCAGACGCTGAAGTCGGGGCCGCTGGCGTATCGCCCGGCTTGACTTCCGTGCTGCTGGCAGCGGCGGATGGCCGCGGAATGATGGTCGCCACGACCGCATTGGTAAAGCGGTCTTCCACGCTGCTCGCGGTTGCGAACCCGCCGGCGAGGCCGCCCAGCACCAGTCCCTTCGTGATGACGAACTCCGCAACCTGCTTGCCGTCGGTGCCGATCAGCTGGACCTTGCCTTCGACATGGATGCTGCCCAGCCCGATCAACGCCATGCGAGCGGCTGCCTCACCGTGCGAGAACCGGGTCAGGATGACCGACATGCGGTAGGCCGGAGCATCGGCCGCAGGGCTCGGGCTCAGCGCGTTGAGGCGCGACTGGATCTTGCTCAGGATTAGCTGACGGTCGTCATCGCCGACGAACACGCCGGGGGC
>CANCET010000139.1 GCA_947375105.1 Sphingomonadaceae bacterium | reverse complement strand
TGTATACAAATTCAGTCGAAATCGTCGAGGTAGGCCCGCGCGACGGCCTTCAGAACGAGCGAACGGTGGTTTCGACCGCCGACAAGCTTGCGCTGATATCACGCGCTATTGCGGCCGGCGCTCGCCGAATCGAAGTGACCAGTTTCGTGAACCCCGCCCGCCTACCGCAAATGGCGGATGCCGAGGCGGTGTGCGCTGCTCTTCCCGAAGCCGCAGGCGTGACATTCATCGGCCTTGTCATGAATGCCCGCGGTGCCGACCGCGCGATCGCGACCGGGCGGATCGACCAGCTGGGCGCAGTGGCCGTCGCGACGGACAAGTTCGCCATCGCCAACCAGGGCCAGACCAGCGACGAATCCGTTGAGGCGGCCAAGGCGATCATCGCCAAGGCCCGCGATGCCGGGTTGACCGGGCAGGCCACCATCGGCGCATCGTTCGGCTGCCCTTTCGAAGGCGAAGTAGACGAAGCCCGCGTCGTCGAAATGGCACGGCGGCTCGCTGAAGCTGGCCCTGTCGAAGTGGCACTGGCCGATACCATCGGCGTCGGCGATCCGGCGCAAGTCACGCGGCTGGTCACGGCGGTGCGTGCCGCGATCCATCCGCTGCCGGTCCGCGTGCACTTTCACAACACGCGCGGCACCGGGCTGGCCAATGTCTGGGCCGCAGTTGCCGCCGGCGCGACGGTGGTGGACGCAGCGCTCGGGGGGCTCGGGGGATGCCCGTTCGCGCCGGGTGCGGCAGGCAATGTTTCCAGCGAGGACGTCGTCTACATGCTGGAGCGCGCGCATATTTCGACGGGCATGGACCTCGATCAGCTGATCGAAAGCAGCGCCTGGCTCACCGGTGTCATCGGCCGAAAATTGCCGGGAATGGTGGCGCAGGCGCCGCGGTTCCCGCAGGCCAACTAAGCGCAGATCAATTCGGCTAAGCAGCTCAAAGTAACAAAGGACGTAGTAATGGGGTACCGTTTGGGGGTTGATGTCGGCGGCACGTTCACCGACCTGCTGTTGTTCGACGAGGCGACCGGCGCATTCTGGCGCCACAAGACACCTTCGACCCCGCATGACAGCTCGGAAGGCATCCTGACCGGCGTCACCGCGATCTGCGAGAAGGCGAGCGTCGATCCAAAGGATATCGAGTACTTCCTCCACGGCACGACTGTCGCGACCAACGCGGTGCTCGAAGGCAAGGGCGCGCGCGTAGGCCTGATCACCACCGAAGGCTATCGCCACGTACTGCAGATCGCGCGCTCGTATGTGCCGGGCGGCCTCGCGGGCTGGATCATCTGGCCCAAGCCGACCCCGCTTGCCGCGCTGGAAGATACCGTCACCGTGGGTGGCCGCATGGATGCGGCGGGCAAGGAAGTGCGCCCGCTTGATGAGGCCAGTGTAAAGACCGCCTTGCTCAAGCTCAAGGAACAGGGCGTCGAGGCGATCACCGTTTCGCTGATCAACGCATACGTCAACGGCGACCACGAAGCGCGCATCGGCGCGATGGCGCGCGAGATGATGCAGGACATTCCCGTGTCGCTCAGCCACGAAGTGCTGCCCGAAATGCAGGAATACGAGCGGACGCTGACCACCGTGGCGAACGCTGCGGTGCGCCCGGTCGTCAGCCGCTATGTCTCCAGCCTGCGCGACAAGCTTGCGGTGTCGGGCATGAACGGCAAGCTTTCGTTGCTGCGTTCCGACGGCGGGCTGATGTCGGCCCAGAAGGCCGAGGAGCAGCCGGTCAACATCCTCATGTCCGGCCCGGCGGGCGGAGTTACCGGCGCGCTGTGGGTCGGCAAGAATTCAGGCCTGCGCAATATCCTGACCCTCGACGTGGGCGGCACCTCGACCGACGTGGCGCTGATCGAAAACCTCGAACCGCGCCGCGTGCGCACCACCGAAGTGGGCCACCTTTCGGTGCGCGCGTCCTCGCTCGACGTGAAGACGGTGGGCGCGGGCGGCGGCTCGATCGCTTATGTGCCCGAACTCACCAAGGCCCTGCGTGTCGGCCCCCAATCGGCGGGCGCGGTGCCGGGGCCGGTGGCCTATGGCAAGGGCGGCGAACTGCCGACCGTGACCGATGCCAACGTGGTGCTGGGCTATCTGCCGGAAAACCTCCTCGGCGGCAGCTTCAAGCTGGACCGCGAAGGCGCCAAGCGCGCGGTGCAGACCATTGCCGACGCGCTCAACATCGATCTGATGGCCGCCGCGCGCGGGATCATCGATATCGTCAACGAGAACATGTTCGGCGCGCTGCGCATGATCTCGGTGCAGCAGGGCTATGATCCGCGCCACTTCGCGCTGATGGGCTTTGGCGGGGCAGGCCCGCTCCATGTCAACGCGGTGGCCCGCCTGATGAGCAGCTGGCCCGCCGTCTCGCCGGTTTCGCCGGGCGTGCTTTGTGCGCTGGGCGATGCGACGACGCGGATGCGCACGGAAACCGCGCGCTCGTTCTCGCGCCTCGCCACCCAGACCGACGCGTCCGAGCTCATCGCGATCCTTCAGGACATGGCCAACCAGACCCGCGCAGAATTGCGTGCGGACGGGCTGCCCGAGGCAAGCATCGAAAGCGAATTCGAAGTCGACGTGCGCTATGCCGGGCAAGCCTTCGAAGTGCCGCTGACGATCACTGCCGAAGCGCTGGAGCGTGATGGCATTGCGGGCATTCTGAAGCGGTTCGACGAGGAGCACCTGCGCCTCTTCACGTTCAACATGGATACCCCGCACGAGATCGTGAACCTGCGCGCGGTAGCGCTGGGCCAGTCGCTCGATCTGCCCGCCGCCGAACTGCCCAAGGGCGACGGCAATCCCGCGGCCGCGAAAATGCGCGACCATACCTTGTGGATGGACGGCAAGGAGCAGGCAGCTGTGATCTATGACCGCGCCAAGCTGCGCCAGGGCGACGTTATCCCCGGCCCCGCCATCGTTATCGAGATGGACTCAACGACTTTGATCGAGACCGGGTGTGTTGCAACTGTCGACCGTGTCGGCAACATCCTGATCAACCTGGCCTGAAGAGGAGGCAAGACCCATGCCCGCAACCATCATCCAGACCAACACGACCCCCTTCGAGAAGCTGGCGATTGATCCGGTCACGCTCGACATCATCGAGAACGCGCTGCGCAATGCACGCAACGAAATGGACGCCACGCTCAAGCGCACCGCGATGTCGCCCGGCATCCGCGAGCAGGGCGACGCCTTCCCGCTGATCGCCGATCATGCCGGACGCATGATCGTCGGCCAGTTCGGCAGCTTCATCGGCGGCTTCCTCGACCAGTTCGACGGCACGCTCGAAGATGGCGACATGATCTTCCTGTCCGACCCCTACAGCTGCGGCGGCGCGGTGAGCCATTCGAACGACTGGCTGGTGCTGCTGCCGGTGTTCAAGAATGGCCGCCTCATCGGCTACACCGCGATGTTCGGCCACCAGGCGGACATCGGCGGCAAGGTCGTCGGCTCCATGCCGATCGATTCGCGTTCGATCTTCGAGGAAGGCGTGCGCATTCCGCCGGTAAAGCTCTGGAAAAAGGGCGAGTACAACGAAGACTTGATCAAGCTGGTCATGCACCAGACGCGCAAGCCGGACTGGTGCCAGGCCGACCTCAACGCGCTGATCGCTTCGTGCCGCGTGGCCGCGCGCCGCGTGATCGAGATGGCCGAACGCTTTGGCGAGGACGTCTATGTTTCTGCCACCGAGGAACTGCTGGCGCGCAACCACCGCGCGATGAAGCAGCTCATCGCTGGCGCCATTGGCGAGGAGCCGGTCAGCTTCGAGGACTACATCTGCGACGATGGCATGGGCGCAGGGCCGTTCAAGATCAAATGCACGATGTGGCGCGAGGGCGAGAAGGTCATCCTCGACTTCGACGGAACCGATCCGCAGAGCCAGTATTCGATCAACTTCCTGCTCAACGAGAACATGTTCCGCATGTTCTTCGGCATCTACATGATCATGGTGTTCGACCCGCAGATCCTGTTCAACGATGGGTTCTACGACCTGATCGATGTGCGCATTCCCGAAGGGTCGCTGCTCAAGCCGAAGTTCCCGGCCGCGCTTTCGGGCCGGACCCACGCGCTGGGGCGGATTTTCGACATCCTGGGCGGCCTGCTGGGCCAGAAGACGCCGGAATTCCTCAACGCAGCAGGCTTCTCGTCGAGCCCGCACCTGTTCTACTCCGGCCTCGACACCCGCCCGGAAATGGGAGGCGAATGGTTCCAGCTGTTCCAGATCGGCTTCGGCGGCATTCCGGGCCGGCCGATGGGCGATGGGCCGGACGGTCACTCGCTGTGGCCGGGTTTCACCAACGTGCCCAACGAGTTCCTTGAGCGCTATTTCCCGCTGCTGATCGAGAACTACGAGACTGTGCCCGACAGCGGCGGCGCGGGCCTGCACCGCGGCGGCAATGGCATCAACATGACCTACCGCTTCCTCGCTGACGGCACCATTTCCGCGCATGACGACCGGTGGTTCGTGCCGCCATGGGGCGTGAACGGGGGTGAGCCGGGCAAGCGTGCGCGCAAGATCGTCGAAAAGCCCGACGGAACGCAGATCATCATCGGCAACAAGGTCGATGCCTATCCGGTGGAAGCGGGCGATTTGCTCCACTTCATCACCTGGGGCGGCGGCGGCTGGGGTGATCCGCTGGAACGCGCGCCCGAACTGGTGGGCAAGGAAATCACGCAAGGGCTGGTCACGCCCGAAGGCGCGAAGGCTTACGGTGTGATTGCCAACGACAACGGCGACGTTGATGTGGCGGCAACCGAGGCGCTGCGGGCCAAGCTGCGCGCAGAACGTCCGGCACTGGGCCTGTTCAACTTCGGCCCTGACATCGAAACCCTGCGTGCGAACTGCGAAGCGGAGACCGGCTTGCCCGCTCCCGTCCAGCCGGTCTGGCAAACGCTTCAAGCGGCAGAATAAGCGATGGTACAGGCAGGGGCGAACGAGGGTGCTCTGAAGGGCATCCGAGTGATTGAACTGGGCCAGTTGCTGGCAGGGCCGTTCTGCGGCCAGCTGCTGGGTGACATGGGCGCCGAAGTGATCAAGATCGAGCCGCCTGGTGCGGGCGATCCGATGCGCGACTGGGGGCTTGGCGACGACAAGGTCAACTGGGAAGTCATCGCCCGCAACAAGAAGTCGGTCTCGGCCAACTTGCGCGTGGGCGAAGGGCAGGATCTGGTGCGCCAGCTCCTCGCCACGGCAGACGTGATGATCGAGAACTTCAAGCCCGGCACGCTGGAAAAGTGGGGCCTTGGTCCCGATGTGCTGCACCAGATCAACCCCGGCCTGATCATCGCGCGCATGTCCGGCTATGGGCAGACCGGGCCGTACTCGGATCGCGCCGGGTTTGGCGGGATCGGCGAGGCGATGGGCGGCTGGCGCTATATCGTTGGCGAACCGGATCGTCCGCCGAGCCGAATGGGCATCTCGATCGGCGATACGCTGACCGCGACGTATGGCTGCATGGGCGTGCTCGCCGCGCTCCACGCCCGCGCCTCCACCGGCAAGGGGCAGGTCGTCGATACCGCGCTTTATGAAGCCGTGCTGCAGGTCATGGAGAGCGTGATCCCGGAATACGACCATTCGGGGATCATCCGCGAGCGGTCGGGCTCGTTCCTGCCCGGCATCGCACCCTCGAACGTCTACAAGTGCAGCGACGGCGACTTCATGATTGGCGCAAACAAGGACGCCATCTTCGGACGGCTGGCCGAAGCGATGGGGCGGCCCGAGCTGGCGACAGACCCGCGCTACGCCACCCACGTGGCGCGCGGCACGAACCAGATCGAGCTGGACGCGCTGATCAACGATTGGACGAGCACGCTGACCATCGACGAAGTCGACGCGCTGATGATCAAGCACTCGATCCCCGCCGGCAAAGTTTACCGCGCGCCCGAAATGCTGGCCGATCCACACTTCCAGGCGCGTGAAGCGATCATCGAGGTGGAAACCGAGCGCTTCGGCAAGCTGAAGATGCAAAACGTCGTACCGCGCCTTTCGGCAACGCCGAGCAGCGTCCGCACCCCGGCGCCGTCGATCGTTGGTCAGCACAATGCCGAGATCTACGGCGAGGTGCTGGGCATGGACGACACGCAACTGAGCGAACTGGCAGCACGCGGGATCATCTGATGGGCACGGACTACGGCGAGATCACGGCCAACTACACCGGCGCATTCGATGGCTCGCTGCCATTCGGCAAGCGGCCTGCGCTGATCGTGATCGACATGGTGGAGGCCTATCTCCAGCCGGGTTCACCGCTCTATGCCGGGGTCGAGGACGCGGTGGCGAGCGCCGCGCGGCTGGCGGCAGCCGCGCGCAAGGTCGGTGCTCCGGTGATCTTCACCAACGTGGAGTACCAGCCCGGCGGGGCGGATGGCGGCGTGTTTTTCCGGAAGGTGCCCGCGCTGAAGGTGTTCGAGAAGGGCTCGCCGCTGGGCGCCTTTCCGGCAGTGCTGAGCCCCGAGGACGGGGACTTCGTGATCACGAAGCGCTACGCCTCGGCGTTTTTCGCTACGCATCTGGCCGCGACGCTCACTTCGCTGGGGGTCGATACGCTTTTGATCGCGGGCGTTTCGACATCTGGCTGCGTGCGCGCGACGGCGCTGGATACCTGCCAGAGCGGGTTCCTGCCGTTCGTGGTGCGCGATGCCTGCGGGGACCGGCACCCCGGACCGCACGAGGCCAACTTGTTCGACCTTCAGGCCAAATATGCCGAAGTCATCTCCGAAGAGGTCGCACTGGCGCACTTGCAGGCTTTGAGCGCGAGCTGAAACTCACGCGGCCTGAGGTTCACCCGGCGCGCTCCAGCGCGGCGCGGATCGTATCGGCAATGCGCGCCATGTGGTCGGGCTCGATGATGAGCGGCGGGGAAAGCGCGATGATATCACCTGTCACGCGGATCAGCAGGCCGGCGCGGAAACAATCCGTGAAGACGTCATAGGCCCGCGCTCCGGGTGCGCCATCGCGCGAAGCAAGCTCGATGGCGCCGACGAGTCCGATGGTGCGCACGTCGATCACATGCGGCGCATCGCGCAAGGCGTGGAGCGTGTCGGCCCAAACGCCAGACAGTTCTGCCCCGCGGGTCAGCAGGCCTTCGCGCGCATAGATATCGAGCGTGGCGAGACCGGCGGCGCAAGCGACGGGGTGGCCGGAATATGTGTAGCCGTGGAACAGTTCGATGAGGTTCTCAGGCCCCTGAACGATGCCATCGTGGACCATCCGGCTGGCGAACACCGCGCCCATCGGCAGGGTGCCGTTGGTGATGCCCTTTGCAGTGGCAATGATATCGGGGGTGACGCCGAAGTAGTCTGCGGCAAACGGCGCGCCGAGGCGGCCGAAGCCGGTGATGACTTCGTCGAAGATGAGCAGAATGCCGTGCTTGGTCGCGATTTCGCGCAGGCGTTCGAGATAGCCCTTGGGGGGCGGCAGCACGCCAGTGGAGCCGGCGACGGGCTCGACGATCACCGCCGCAATGGTCTCCGCGCCGTGGAGCTGCACCAGCCGCTCGAGATCGTCTGCCAGTTCGGCGCCATGGTCCGGCATGTCGCGGGTGAAACGGTTGCGCGCAGGATCGTGGGTGTGGCGCATGTGATCGGTGCCGGGGAGGCTGGTGAACACGCGCCGGTTGTTGAGGATGCCGCCGACCGAAACGCCGCCGAAGCCGACGCCGTGATAGCCCCGCTCGCGACCGATGAAGCGGGTGCGGGTGCCTTGCCCAATGGCGCGCTGATAGGCGAGCGCGATCTTGAGCGCGGTATCGACTGATTCCGAACCAGACCCAGTGAAAAACACGCGGTCTAGCCCGGCGGGCGCGATTTCGGCGAGGCGGCTGGCGAAATCGAAGCCGATGGGGTGGCCCATCTGGAAGGCGGGCGCGAAGTCCATCGTGCGGATCTGGTGCGAGACCGCATCGGCAATCTCGTCGCGGCCGTGGCCGGCGTTGACGCACCATAGACCGGCGGTGCCGTCGAGGATCTCGCGGTCGTCGGCTGAACGGTAGAACATGCCGCGCGCTTCGGCGAGAAGGCGTGGCTGCGCCTTGAACTGGCGATTGGCGGTGAAAGGCAACCACCATGCGGCAAGATCAGGCGTGTTCATCGGGCGGAGACTTTCTAAAGCGGACAAACAGAAGCATTAGACATGGCTCGTTAAGACTGGATCGAAAGGGCCCAGATTACCTTCTTGGAACCTTCTATCTCTATTCGACGAGTTTGCCCCGAAATTGAACGGGCAAAACATGTGGCGTTTGCTCAGCGGCATTGGAGATTCCCTGCGATTGTCGGCTCCTGTAAGTGCGCGCACCGAGACAGAACGACCCTAGCGGCGGACTTTCATCAACTGGCATTCCCTCGCATGACCAAGCGAAACTAGACTTGCAATTGCCGCAGCTTGATCAATTCGGCGGGATTGCCGCGGTATATCCCGTCCGCCTGGGCATTCACGAACAGCACGCCCCGCGCTGCCAGCACGGATCTGTCCGCCATGGTTACGCCGGGACCGACGAAGGCGTCAGCCGCCACCCAGCACTGATCACCGATTTCTATCGGTTTCAGGATCAGTTGAAAGTGCGGGTCCCGGATGTCGTGCGAACTGGCACACAGGTATGCGCCCTGCGAAATCACCGCCCGCTCTCCGATCGTTATGTGACCCTGATTATACAGGCGAGCGCCTGGCCCTACGAGTGCATTGGGCCCAATCGTCAGATTGGCTGGTAGCCATACCGAAACGCTAGCATGCACCCGGGCTGTCGGAGCGACGCGGGCGCCGAACAGGCGAAGCACTGAGCAACGCCAGCGATGCAGCGGGGGGGGCGTCCAACGCGCCAACGTCAGCCACGCGACTGCCCATATGATCCGGCACAGCCGATTGCCGAGCGAGAAGCTGGCCCCCCCTTCGAGCGGCCGACGACTGGCGGCTTCGAGCGGCTTCATGCGTTTCTCCTTCGAAAATGC
>CANCET010000138.1 GCA_947375105.1 Sphingomonadaceae bacterium | reverse complement strand
GACCGCGACCGATGCAGGCGGTTCAGCGCGGACGGCGGGCGCGGCGAACAGGCAAAGCGCTGCAAGGACGCGCAGCGCGGCTTTCACACCTGCCCCGGCTTCACCAGGCCCAGCTTCACCAGGCGGTGGCGGACATTGGGCACGGTGAGCATCGTGCTGGCGACCGCCATCAGCAGCATTGCGGTGAAGGTTTCGGCAGTGATGATCTGCTTGTCGAGCAGCACATTGACGAAGATGATCATGATGAGCGCCTTGGTCTGGAGCATCCAGCCAATCACTGCGGCCTCGCCCTTGGCCCAGCCGAGAATGCGGCCCGCGAGATGGACGCCTGCGAGCTTGCCCACGACGGCCGCGAAAAGGAACAGCGCCGCCGCGCCGAACACGGCGGTGCCGCCAACGCCCCAGTTGGTGCGCAGCCCGGTCGAGAGGAAAAACACGGGCATCACCGCCAGCAGGAGGAATTCACGGAAACCGTCGAGGCGCGCACGGTCGAACCACTTCGCATCGAGCACCGCGCCCGCCAGGAACGCGCCGACCATGAAGTGCAGGCCCGACCAATCCGCCGCGAAACCGCAGGCCGAGAGCCAGACCAGACTGACATACCAGCGATCATTATCTTCGATGCGCGCGATGAGCTGGCGCACGGCCCATGCGGCGGCGGCGAAACCGACGAGGAACAGGCCCTGCCGCCCGACCCGCTCCCAATCGAGCAGGATGAGCGCAAGCACGCCCCAGATCAGCACATCATCGAGACTGGCATAGCGTAGTAAGCGCTGGCCGAAGGGCGTGCGGAAGATGTCGAGCTTCTCCATCAGCAGCACGAGGATCGGCAGCGCGGTGACGGCGCAGGCCATGCCGATGCCGAGCACGGCCTGCCCATAATTGCCCTTTGGCCCGATCCAGCCGGGTTGCTGCAGCAGGAGCGCTGCCGCGCAAGCGCCGAGCACGAGCGGGAACAGTAGCGCGCAGCCTGCGGTGATCGTCGTCTCGCGCCAGTTTTCCAGCGCGTCGCTCAGATCAAGCTCCAGCCCGGCGGCGAAGACGAACATCATCACGGCCCACCACGCCACGCCATTGAGCGCGCCGATCACCTGCGGGTTGAACACGAAGGCGTAGTAGCCGGGGAACAGCGCGCCAAGCACGCCGGGACCGAGAATGATCCCGCCGACGATCTGGACAACCACAAGCGGCGCATAGTGGTCCGTCCGCAGCAGCCGCCAGACGGCATAGGGCACAGCGAGGATGATCGTCAGCGCGATCAGGAAGATTTCGGATGTGCTCATGGCAGGCATGGCCTGTAATTCCTCCCCGGCGTTCTTTTGCCCGTTAGGCGCCAGCCAATAGCGTCAAGCCAAGCGGAATACGATTGCACCAAGGGATCATACCGGGTTGGACCAAGGGCTGGACCGGTCAGTCGAGATTGGGCCGCAGCCAGCGTTCGGTGGTGGCGAGATCGAAGCCGCGCCGGACGGCGTAGTCTTCCACCTGATCGCGGCCGATGCGGGCCACACCGAAGTACTGGCTTTCGGGGTGGGCGAAATAGAAGCCTGAGACGGCGGCCGTGGGCAGCATGGCCTGCGATTCGGTCAGCGTGATCCCGGTATTTGCGGTGGCGCCCAGGAGATCGAACAGGATCGGTTTGAGGCTGTGATCGGGGCAGGCGGGGTAACCCGGCGCAGGCCGGATGCCGCGGAACTGCTCCTTGATCAGCGCCTCGGTGGTGAGCTGTTCGCCGGGGGCATAGGCCCAGAGCGTGGTGCGCACGTGCTGGTGGAGGCGCTCGGCAAAGGCTTCGGCGAAGCGGTCGGCGAGGGCCTTCAGCAGGATGTCGTTGTAATCGTCATGCGCGGCCTTGAAGCGTTCGAGGTGCGGCTCGATGCCATGGATGCCGACAGCGAAGCCGCCGAGCCAATCGCCCTGCGGATCGATGAAATCGGCAAGGCACATGTTCTTGCGCTCTCGGCTCTTGCGGATTTGCTGGCGCAGGAACGGCAAGCGCACGTGGCGTTCTTCCTCCGGGAGGTACAGAACGACGTCGTCTTCCTCGCGGTGGCACGGCCAGAAGCCGGCGACGCCGCGCGCGGTGAACCACCTTTCGGCGATGATCTGCTTCAGCATGGCCTGCGCGTCGGCAAACAGGCTGCGGGCGCTTTCGCCGACGATCTCGTCATCGAGGATGGCAGGGTAGTTTCCGGCGAGTTCCCAGGCGCGGAAAAACGGCGTCCAGTCGATGCATTCGGCAAGATCGGCAAGGTCCCATTCGGGGAACACATGGAGGCCCGGCTGTTCTGGCGGCGGTGCCTTTTCCGAAAGGTCGGGCGCAAAGGCATTGGCGCGTGCATCGGCGAGGGAGAGGAGCACGGAAGGCTCCTTGCCCGCGCGCAAATCACGCACGTGTTGGTATTCGTGCGCCGTCGCTTCGACAAAGCCGTCGCGCTGGGTGTCCGACAGAAGCTGGCTGGCAACGCCGACCGCGCGGCTGGCGTCGAGCACATGGACGACGGGGCCTTCGTAAGCCGGATCGATGCGCAGCGCGGTGTGGACCTTGCTGGTGGTCGCACCGCCGATCAGCAGCGGGATGGTGAACCCGGCGCGCTGCATTTCCTCCGCCACCGTCACCATCTCGTCGAGCGAGGGAGTGATGAGGCCGGAGAGGCCGATCATGTCCACATCCTCGGTTTTCGCGACTTCGAGGATCTTCGACCACGGCACCATGACGCCGAGATCGATCACTTCGTAGCCGTTGCACTGGAGCACGACGCCGACGATGTTCTTGCCGATATCGTGGACGTCGCCCTTCACGGTGGCCATGATGATGCGGCCCTTGGGGCGCGCGCCAGCCTGCTTCTCCGCTTCGATGTAGGGGATGAGGTGCGCGACCGCCTTCTTCATCACGCGCGCGGACTTGACCACTTGCGGCAGGAACATCTTGCCCGAGCCGAACAGGTCACCGACCGTGTTCATGCCCTGCATCAGCGGACCTTCGATCACTTCGATGGGGCGGTCGCCGCGCGCGAAGATTTCGGCGCGGGCTTCCTCGGTGTCCTCGACCACGTACATGTCGATGCCCTTGACGAGGGCATGTTCGAGGCGGCGGACGACATCCCAGCCGCGCCATTCCTCGGCAGCCTTTTCAGCGACGGCGTCCTTGCCCTTGAAGCTTTCGGCCAGCGTGATCAGGCGCTCGGTGGCAGTTTGTCCGTTGTCGTTGGCGGGCACGCGGTTGAGCACCACGTCTTCGCAGGCCTCGCGCAGCACCGGATCGATCTGGTCGTAGATATCGAGCTGCCCGGCGTTGACGATGGCCATGTCCATGCCTGCAGGAATGGCGTGGTAGAGGAATACCGAATGCATCGCGCGGCGCACCGTCTCGTTGCCGCGGAACGAGAACGAGAGGTTGGAAAGGCCCCCCGAGATGTGGACGTGCGGGCAGCGGGCACGAATCTCGCGCGCGGCTTCGATGAAATCGAGCGCGTAGCGGTCGTGCTCCTCGATCCCCGTCGCCACCGCGAACACGTTGGGATCGAAGATGATGTCTTCCGCCGGAAAGCCGATGCCGAGGAGAAGATCGAAGGCACGCGCGCAGATTTCCACCTTGCGCGCCTTGGTATCGGCCTGGCCCTTCTCGTCGAAGGCCATGACGACGACGGCGGCGCCGTAGTCCATGCACTTGCGCGCGGCGCTGAGGAACGCCTCCTCGCCTTCCTTCATCGAGATCGAATTGACGATGGGCTTGCCCGAGACGCACTTGAGCCCGGCTTCGATGACCTCCCACTTCGAGCTGTCGATCATCACCGGCACGCGCGCGATATCGGGCTCGGCGGCGATGAGCTTGAGGAAGGTCGTCATAGCGTGGACCGCATCGAGCAGGCCCTCGTCCATGTTGACGTCGATGATCTGCGCGCCGTTTTCGACCTGCTGGCGCGCGACCTCGACCGCCCGGGTATAGTCACCCGCGAGGATCAGCTTCTTGAACGCGGCGGAGCCGGTGACGTTGGTGCGTTCGCCGACGTTGACGAAGGAGGAGCCGGTGGGGCGGGTTTCGGTATCGGTGGTCATTTCAGGCTCCCCCCTCCCGCGAGCGGGAGGGGCCGGGGGTGGGTTTCTCTTGAAGAGGTGCGCGCGGGCCCACCCCTAACCCCTCCCGCACGCGGGAGGGGGACTCGTCAGGCCATCACGAAGGGTTCGAGCCCGGCCAGTGCAGTGGCGGTCTGGTGCCGGGGCAAAACGCGCGGAGGCAGGCCTTGCACGGAACGGGCGATGGCGGCGATGTGTTCAGGCGTGGACCCGCAACAGCCACCGAGAATGTTGACTTGCCCGTGCTCGGCCCACTCGTGGACGAGGCCGGCCGTGGTGGCGGGCATTTCGTCGTACTGGCCAAGCTCATTGGGCAGGCCCGCGTTCGGGTAGACCATGATCAGCGTATCGGCGATCTGGGAGAGCGCGCGGACGTGGGGGCGCAGCTGCTGGGCACCGAACGAGCAGTTGAGGCCGATGGTGACGGGGCGTGCATGGCGCACCGCGTACCAGAAGGCTTCGACGGTGTGGCCCGAGAGGTTGCGGCCCGAGAGGTCGGTCAGGGTCATCGAAAGCATGATCGGCACTTCGCGGCCGAGCTGTTGTTCGAGGAGGCGGACCGCCATGATCGCGGCTTTGGCATTGAGCGTGTCGAACACCGTTTCGACAAGGATGAAGTCCGCGCCGCCTTCGACCAGCGCCTCGGCCTGTTCGCGGTAGACTTCCACGAGGAAGTCCCAGTCGATCTCGCGGAAGCCGGGGTCGTTGACGTCGGGCGAAAGCGAGAGGGTCTTGTTGGTCGGGCCAATGGCGCCCGCCACGAAGCGAGGACGGCCATCATCAGACTGGAATTCATCTGCCACGCGGCGCGCCAGCTTCGCGCTTTCGAGATTGATCTCGCGCACGAGGTGCTCGGCGCCATAATCGGCCTGGCTGATGCGGTTGGCAGAGAACGTGTTGGTCTCGGCGATGTCCGCTCCAGCCGCGAAATAGGCGCGGTGGATCGATTCGGGCACATGCGGCGCGGAGAGCGCGAGGATGTCGTTGTTGCCCTTCTGATCGCGAGAGAGGCCGAGCGTGCCGGCGTAGTCGGCCTCGGTCAACTTCCAGTTCTGGATCTCGGTCCCGAAGGCGCCATCGGTGATGAGGATGCGGCTGGCGGCCTGTTCGAGCAAGGCGGCGCGGGCTGCCGAAGGTGTGATGGTCATGCGGCTTGCTCCAGCGGGGCGCGTTCTGGGCGCAGGCCGAGCAGGTGGCAAATCGCGTAGGACAGCTCGGCGCGGTTCAGGGTGTAGAAGTGGAAATCGCGCACGCCGCCCGCGTAAAGCCGGCGGCAGAATTCGGCGCAGACGGTGGCCGCGACAAGCTGGCGCGAGGCGGGGTGATGGTCGAGCCCTTCGAACAGGCCGTCCATCCACGCCGGGATGTGCGCCCCGCAGGCGGCGGCGAACTTGCGCGTTTGCGCCACGTTGGAGACGGGGAGGATGCCCGGAAGCACCGGCGCGCTGATCCCCGCCGCGGCGAGGCGATCACGGAAGCGGAAGAAGGTTTCCGGTTCGAAGAAGAACTGGCTGATGGCGCGCGTGGCCCCGGCATCGAGCTTGCGCTTGAGGTTGTCGATATCGGCCTCGACCGTAGGCGAATCCGGGTGCGCTTCGGGATAGGCTGCGACCGAGATTTCAAACGGCGCGATCTGCTTGAGCCCCGCAACGAGTTCGGCAGCATTGGCATAGCCATCGGGGTGCGGGGTGAAGGGCACGCCCGGAGCGCCCATATCGCCGCGCAGCGCGACAATATGGCGCACGCCCGCTTCCCAATAGCTTTCCGCCACTTCGCGGATTTCGGCCTTGCTGGCATCGACGCAAGTGAGGTGCGCGGCGGCGGGGAGGCGCGCTTCCTTGATGATGCGCGCGACCGTCCCGTGGGTCCGGTCACGCGTGGAGCCGCCCGCACCATACGTGACCGAAACGAAGCTGGGGCGCAGCGGGGCAAGAGTCGTGACGACCTCCCACAGTTGCTCCATCAGCGGATCGGTGCGCGGGGGAAAGAATTCGAAGGAGACGCGGATATCGCCGGGCAGGCCCGCAAACAGCGGTGTATCAAGCGCGGTGCGCGCTTCGCGCAATTGATCGAAGGTGGTGGTCATGGTGCTGCCAATCTCGGAAATTCGGTAACACTGGCGCGCTCGCTGCGGCGCACGCCGGTCCAGATCTTGACGATGAGCTCATGCCCCGGGAGCGCGCGATCGCCCGCAGGATCGAACCCGGCGGCAGTCAGCAGCCCGGTGATCTGCGCATCCGAAAAACCGAGGCGCGCGTGGGCGTGGGCCGTGCGCAGTTCCTCTCGGTCGTGCGGGGCGAAATCGACGATCACTACACGGCCACCGGGTGCCGTGACGCGCGCGGCTTCGGCCAGCACCGCTTGCGGCGCGAGCGCATAGTGCAGGACCTGATGGAACAGCACGGTATCGAACCCGGCATCGACGAAGGGCAGCTGTGCGAAATCGCCCTGGACCAGCGTGACGTGGCCAGCCGGCAGATGCTGCAGCCGGGTGCGGGCAAGGCGCAGCATTTCCGGGCTGTTGTCGAGCCCGGTGAGGTGGCTGGCGCGCTCGGCGAAAAGCTCTGCGATGCGCCCGGTTCCGGTGCCGACATCGAGCAAGCGGCCGATCTGGCCCGAAAGCATCTCGCCCAGTGCGGCCTCGACCGGACCGTCGGCAATGTGCAGGCTGCGCAGTTCGTCCCAGCGGACGGCGTGGCGCGCGAAGTAGTCTGCCGCGCTGGCTTCGCGCGCTGAGCGGATCGCGCCGAGGTGCTGGCGGTCCTCCGCGCATTGGGCGCCAAATCCGGCATCGGCGGATTCCGCACTCACCAGCACGCGGGCCAGCGCGGTGCCAAGCGCATCCGGCGCGCCCGCCTCGTTCACCGCCGCGCGCAGAAACACCCAGCCGCCCTCGCGGCGGCGCTGGGCAAGGCCCGCATCGCACAATATCTTGATATGGCGAGAGACGCGCGGCTGGCTTTGGCCGAGAACCTGCGCCAGCTCGCCCACAGCAAGTTCCATGCTGGCCAGCAGCCGCATGATCCTAAGCCGGGTGGGGTCGGCCAATGCACGGAGAGCTTCGATTACAGACATAGGACAAGTCATATAAAGCATTCTTTATATGATGCAAGAGATATAAGGATTTCCTTATATGGCATAACAGTTTGTGAGTGTAGTTTGACGTTTGCCATGGCGCAGACGGCGCATTAGAACGCGCGTCGCAGTGGCCATGGTGCCGCACCGAACCAACTTTCCGACCAGCCCAAGGGACTATCATGACCAAGACCACCCAGATCAAGCGCCTCGCCACCGTGCTGGCCTGCGCGGCTGCGTTTGCGCTGAGCGCCTGCGGCAAGACCGACGACGCGTCGGCCGGCGCGACTGCCGACAATGTCGAGATGCCGGCTGACGAGCTGCCTTCCGCAGAACCTTCGGCTGCCGCGCCGGCCCCTGCCGCTGATGCCTCGCAGGCTGCGCTGAGCGCCGAAGACGCCGCCAAGAGCGCCGCCGACAGCGCGGTTTCGGCTGCTGAAGAAGCCAAGGCTGCCGCTGCCGCCGCTGCCGATACGCAGAAGCCGCAGCAGTGATGTCCGGCGCGGGGGGCATGCGGGCGGTGCTTACCGCAGCCGCGCTGCTCCCCGCCGCCCTTTGCCTCGGCGGGTGCCAGAAGGATAGCGATCCGGGGCCCGGCGGGGTAACCGTCGGCGAAGCGCGCGCGCTCGATGAAGCGGCGGAAATGCTGGAGAAGCGCCCTGCTCCGCCGCTGGTGGATGCCACCGTTCCGGCAGACCTTGCGACCATTCCCGCATCGCAGCCCGCCGCGAGCGGAAGCGTTAAGCGCTAGTCCAGTCGGACTTTTCCGCGCCCGGCCTTGATCGCCCCGCGCTTTTTCTTGCCATCCAGCCGCTCTGCCTTGCCCACGCGGTTGAGCCGCGACTTGGCGCGCCGCGCCGGCAGGGTCGCGGCATCACGCAGCAGATCGGCAAGGCGGCTCCGGGCATCTTCGCGGTTCTGTTCCTGCGTGCGGTAGCTGCGCGCCGTCATCACGATCTCGCCACGCGCGGTCATCTTGCTGCCAGCAAGCTCCTTGAGCCGGTGGAACACCTCGGGCGTGAGCCGCAGCGCGAAGACATCGAGCCGGATCTGCACCGCCGTCGCCACTTTGTTGACGTTCTGGCCGCCGGGCCCGGCCGAGGCGATGAAGCTCTCTTCGATCAGCCCCACCGCGCGGGCGATCAGATCGTCTGCGGACACGCGTCCGGTTCCTCGGGCGTTGCCGGCTCAGGCATGGCGAATCCCAGCGCGGTGAAATCCGCCGGCAGCGGCGCGGTGGCCGAAATCGGCGGCTTGCCATCACGCGGTACGGTGATCGCGGCGGCGTGGAGCATGGTGCGGTGCGCACCCTTTGCTGCATCGGCCCCGGTGCCATAGATGGGGTCGCCAAGCAGTCCTGCGCCAAGGCCGGCCAGCGCATGGACGCGGATCTGGTGCGTGCGGCCCGTTTCGGGGCGGAATTCCACGAGCGTGAGTCCCTCCAGGCGCGCCACCACCTGCCAGTGGGTGACGGCGGGCTTGCCCGCGCGCGCCGGAATCATCCGCCAGCCCTTTTCCGCGCTGCTGATCTTGGAGAGATTGAGCGCAATCGTGCCCGAATCCTCGACCACTTCGCCCGCCACGACGCCGAGATAGACCTTGCCGACCTGCCGCGCCTCGAACGCGGCCGAATAGCGCTTGTGCGCCTTGGCATTGCGCGCAAGCAGCAGGCAGCCCGAGGTGTCCTGATCGAGCCGGTGGACGGCTGCGGGTGGGCGCTGGAACCCGAAGCGCAGGGCGTCGAGATGATCGTCGAGCGAGATGCCCCCGGCGCGCGGGCGGTCGATCGGCAGGCCGGCGGGCTTGTCGATCACCAGTGCTTCGCCATCTTCGAACAGGATGGCGAATTCGAACATGGCGGCGGGCTGGTTCATTGCAGGGCCTTTGCGATGCGGGAAAGCGCTTCTGCGAGGCGCGCATCATCCGCCGCAAAACTGATCCGGAAACCGTCC